>CAYYHI010000131.1:0-9448 GCA_964471745.1 uncultured bacterium
CAGAGCTACCCGTGCCACCCATCCTGTGCTCCCCGTTCTTCATCTCGCATTCTTCAAGAGCCCCTTTTCATGAAAGCAGGTTTTTTACCCTTTCCACAACAATCTCTTCACTATCAGTCACCATATCCAATCCGGTGTATTCTTTGATACTCTTCAGCGCTCTTCTCAGATCAAATCCATTCTGTGCTTCGCTGTAATAAACCTTTTCCCTCATAAATTTCTCTGCCAGGTATTCCTGTTCGGTCTGTCCGGGGGTCGGTACCAGAATGGCTTTTTTACCCAGTATCGCCAGGTCCATTACCGTGCTGTGACCCGGTCGAGACAGTATTATATCTGAGGAGAGAAAAGCCTCGTTTATTTCACTCGAACTGAGATGTGAGACTATCCTGGCGTTGTCGGATATTTGGATATCGTTATCCACTTCTGTTTTACCTTGCAGGATAAGCACTTTCAAGGAAGGGATGTTCTGCAGTTGATCCACAACCAGCCGCTCGAAAATCGTTCTCTGCGGTTCTGGTCCGGACAGGATCACCAACAGGTCACGGGTTGTCTCAGTCGAATCATACCGAAAAAAGCGCGTCAACGGACCGATGTAAAGCGCGTTTTGCGGCAACGGATACTTATGCGATAGGTCACCCGTGATGTTTTTTTCACCTTCATAGTCAGGTATCCAGCATTCCGTGTATTGCTTTATCAGCCATCGATGCAGTCTGTGAAAAATAGGTTCCAGCGGTTTCATCCAAACGGGGAATTTGACCATCGTTTGGTGTGTCATATAAATGCAAGGAACCAGCTTGCTCCACAGGCCGAACCGTCCGTCGGAAATGACAAGGTCGATTCTATGCCGTTTGACCAAGCGTTGCACGGCTCGATGTTCGCGAGAAATCACTATTACTATCCGGGGGGATTGAATCACCATCTTCAACGCCATCCTACTGTCGGTCGGGTAAGTTACATCGTAGCCGGGCAGACGGATGAACTCCAGGTCGGGGAATTCCTTCTTCAACAGCGCATAAGGGCGCTTGTCAGCGGCGATTATTACGTTTGCTCCTGCGTTCAACAGCCTGCGGATGATGGAAATACACCTCGTCGAATGTCCAATTCCCCAATCCAGCGGACAAATAAGTATGTTTTTTCCGTGCATTTGTGTAATATAAGCGATAAGAAGCGATACGACAATCAACACCGTCAGTGTTGGTTGGTAGACAGCACAATCTTGACCCGTAAAAGGAGTAAATGGAATAATCTAATCCTGGCGTGGCCAGATATGATTGTCTTGTCTACCTAATAAACGAATGATAGAGAGATGTAAAGGAATGTTAATAAAAGTGATAGGAGCCTACTTCAGCTTGCTGATATCGGCATAACCCTCGAAGAAATAGTCCAGTGAGTTGACGGCTTTCCCGTCCACGTGAACTTCATAATGGAGGTGCGGCGCGGTAGACCTGCCGGTGTTCCCGACTTCGCCGATCTTCTGACCACGCTTCACTTGTTGTCCTTTTGCTGTGTTGAATGCATCAAGATGCCCGTAGACTGTGCGATAGCCGTAGTCGTGATCGATGACAATCACCTTACCCAAGCCGTGTGAGCGCTTGGCATGAACCACCTCGCCGTCAGCCGTTGCATAAACAGGTGCACCGCGTTCGAGGGAGAAATCAGTGCCGTTGTGATGTGTCCAGCGATGAGTAAAAGGATCGCGCCTGCGACCGAAATGCGAGCTTATACGCCCGCCTTCAACCGGGCGGATTGAAGGGGTGTGCTTGAGTAGTTCTTCCTTCTCGGCAAACTGGCGCTCGATTTCAAGAAAACTCTGCTGTTGCAGACGGATCTCACGCTCGAGTTTGTCGAGATTGAAGATCAGCTTTCGGACAAGCTCATCTTCATCATCAAAATCTATCCCGGGAAGCGGAATACCACCAACACCGACCTGGCGGACGTCCTTGTCAATCTTGGGTATATCAGCCATGATCCTTAACTGGTCATCGTTGTCAGCTAATTGAGAGAGCTGATGATCAATGTCCTTAAGTCGCTGCCCCATACCATTGAGTTGTTCGTGGAGTCCCTGGTTTTCCGCAAGAACGTCGCTCATCGCTATATTAATATATCTCAGTGCGAGGAAACGTCCGGCAGTGTAAGTGATCAATCCGATAAAAGTTGCAAAGACAGCAACATATAATATGATGCGTAATCGGGACAGTTTCCAAGTCCGCATCTTCGCAGAGCTGTCTGACATCAATACGAGTTTGGATCTGTACGATTTACTCAAGGCGGTTCCCTGGATTAAGGAAATTATTCAGATCAGAAATTCTGCCTGCTTCTGCAGAAGATTCAAACAGTAAACAAATCATTAGCGAAATTAATTTCCAAAGTTAATGCCGTTTCAAACAATTGTCAATACTTTTCAAGCCAAGTTTTGGAATTACATCTGCAAATCTCAACAGTTCTTGACTTTATCAATGTGAATTAGTATCATTCCCCGACAAACAGGGGGAATAGATGTGTATAATTAGTGTCTGTTGAAAAACTCATTGAAATCGTCACCAACCCGATCCAACCCGCTGGCAGACGCCCTCGTCTGTCAGTAAAATTTATATGTATCAAGTACTTACCTGGCAGACGAGGGCGTCTGCCAGCGGGTAATTCGGACTTTTTCAATAGAAACTAATTAATCCTGTTTTTGGAAGTTGACTCTTATCCGATTCGCTGTAATATCCTGTAAATTAAGGAGATGACAAAACTTTGAAGTACTTCGTTGATATTTCCGACCGCCGCTATGAAATAGAATTACCCGTACCCGGCGAAGCTGTTCAGGTCAAGGTCAATGGTCGTGTTGTTGACATCAACCATAGCTGGATCCACGACAATTCGATTTCACTGATAATTGATGGTATTACATACACTGTGGGATTAAACCACGCTGATGATGCCTGCCGGATCCAGGTCGATGGACAGGATTTCAACGCTGTAGTTTCAGACGAACGCAGCGACGCTATCAACCGGCTGGTAGGCGTCAGGAAATCCCAGGGTAGCGCACCGGGTGAGATAAAAGCCCCGATGCCGGGGCTGGTGGTTAAATTGGTCGTCAGCGAAGGCGATACAGTCAGCAAGGGACAGGGCGTTATCGTTGTTGAGGCTATGAAGATGGAGAACGAAATCCAGGCTCCCATCGATGGAAAGGTTGAAAAGGTCATGGTCCAAACCGGGAAAGCCGTCGACAAGGGTGAACTGCTTCTGGTAATCAAGCAGGATATGTGACCAATGCCTGATCAAGACAATAACCGGGAGGTTGCAGGCAAGCCGCCGTTTACGCGCGGTATCTACAGTGAAATGTACCGCAAGCGGCTGTGGACGATGCGTCAGTACGCCGGCTATGCATCCGCAGAAGAGAGCAACCGCCGCTATCGTAACCTGCTCGACGCCGGTCAGACCGGATTATCGGTCGCCTTCGACCTGCCCACGCAGATCGGTTACGACTCGGATCATCCCATGGCAGCCGGTGAGGTCGGTAAAGTCGGTGTGGCAATCGATTCGTTGGAGGATATGGAACGACTATTCGAAGGGATCCCGTTGGAGAAGGTTTCAACTTCGATGACCATAAATTCAACAGCATCAATACTTTTGGCGCTGTATATCGCGGTCGGAAAGAAGCAGGGCGTGGAACCGGGACAGCTCAGAGGTACCGTTCAGAACGATATATTGAAGGAATACATTGCGCGGGGTACATACATCTTTCCCCCGGATCCGTCACTGCGACTTGCAGTGGATATTATGCGCTACTGCCGTGATAACGTACCGAAGTGGAACACGATTTCTATTTCCGGTTATCACATCCGCGAAGCCGGTTCGACGGCGATGCACGAGATCGCTTTCACGCTGGCGAACGGCATTGCCTACGTCGAGGCGGCGACTCGAGCCGGTTTGGACGTGGATGATTTCGGACCCAGGTTGTCCTTCTTCTTCAACGCCCATCTGGACCTGTTGGAAGAGGTCGCCAAGTTCCGGGCGGCAAGACGTCTCTGGTACAGAATTATGCGCGACCGCTTCAAGGCGAAGGATCCCAGAAGCTGGCTGCTGAGGTTCCACACCCAGACCGCTGGTTCGTCGTTGACGGCACAGCAGCCGGACGTGAATGTTGTTCGGACAACGCTGGAAGCCCTCGCGGCGGTGCTGGGTGGAACGCAGTCGCTGCACACTAATTCCCGCGACGAAGCGCTTGGTCTGCCTACTGAGGAATCCGCCAGGTTGGCGCTGCGCACTCAGCAGGTGATCGGCTATGAGTCCGGAGTAACCGCAGAACCGGATCCGCTCGGCGGCAGCTACTACATAGAAGAACTTACCGACCGGCTCGAACGTGAGGCAATGGAAGAGATTGAGAAGATCGACGAGATGGGCGGCGCAGTGGCGGCAATAGAAGCGCACTATTTCCAGAATGTTATTGCCCGGTCGGCGTATCAATACGAGCTTGAGATCGAATCCAACAAACGAACGGTTATCGGAGTCAATAGATTCGTCGCAGAACAAGAACCGGTCCCGGAAATCCTTCATGTTCCGGCAAAGGCTGAGCAAGAGCAGATTGAACGACTTCGAAACCTAAGAAGTAGAAGAGACAACACGCTGGTTAAGGAGAAACTGAAGGCTTTACAGGACTTGGCTCGCTCTGAGGATTCACCGTTGATGGAGCCGATCATCGAGGCGGTCGAGGCTTATTGCACGGTCGGCGAGATTTCGGATGCGCTGCGTGAAGTCTGGGGGGAGTATAAAAGCCATGGATAATGTAAGAGCGCACAATGAGAGTAGCGCACTTCTGTATTAATATTCTCTTATTTCAAATATGTTACATTTCTTATAAATGTTTTATTACCGTATTCAAGACGAATGAAATACATACCTGTTGGGAAAGACAACATATTTATTCTCTCAACATATTCTCCTGCAGGAAGATAGGTACTACTGATCGGGGAGACTACCGATCCTCGAATGTCCAGAATAGATAGAGATACAAAACCCGGTGAAGGCAAGCCAAATTTAACGAACGTTGCAGTATTAAATTATCCTCATTCAACCTCTATATTATTCATTGAACGTTGATATTATCCTGTTTATCTTGTCTATCCTTGTAAAAGATTCTGCTTCCGGCTCATCCGGATCAGGTTATGATGCTGCTGAACAATTCAAATATCATTCAAGCGAAAGCTGGAAACCAGTATTTACGTTGTTTTAACAAGCTCAAGCATAAACAAGAGGTGTTAAATGTCGTTTGAAAGAGATATTGACCGTGCCGTTGAGACACTTCGCAACGCTCAGAGATGGGAGAATTGTGGATGTACAATCCTGATTGGCGCCGGTTGCTCAGTTAGAGCAGGCGTTCCCACTGCACAGGGCTTTGTTGACATTATTAAAGAATCATTCCCTAACGCGTATGAGCGAGCCTCTTATAAAACTTATCCCAAATGTATGGCTGAACTTTCTGTTGGTGAGCGTCAACGACTTATCGCAGAGAAAGTTGATAAAGCTCAGATAAACTGGGCGCATATCGCCATTGCACAACTAATGAAAGCCGGTTATGTTGACCGAGTTCTGACCACAAACTTCGACATGCTTGTTGTACGAGCCTGTTCACTGGTCGGAATACAACCAGCCATATACGATTTTGCATCCTCACAACTCTTCAAACCCGCCGAAATCCCAAGTCCGTCGGTTTTTTATCTACACGGACAGAGAACTGGTTTTGTTCTGATGAACACCGAAGAAGAAATTAAAAAGCATACTGAACTCCTTGAACCGGTCTTTAGTGATACCGGTCACGGTCGGAGTTGGATTGTAGTCGGGTACAGCGGAGACAATGATCCGGTTTTTGATCACTTGGCGAAAGTAGAGCGTTTCGATTATAACCTTTACTGGGTAGGATATAAGGACAACGAACCATCCGGACACGTAAGGGAAAAACTATTGGAGGCAAGTAAATATGCATATTATATCAAAGGCTATGATGCTGACCGGTTTTTCATTGAACTCGCGGTTAAGCTCGATTGTTTCCCGCCAAAAATATTCTCTGACCCTTATGTTCATCTGCTGAACTGTTTTAACACGGTCTGCGATTATCCCCTTGGAAAAGATGATTCTGGAGACAAGGACATACTTCAAGCGGCAAAAAGAGAAATTAATTTGGCGATAGAGAACCAGGAAAATCTAAAGTTAAAACTTGAGACCTCTAAGATTATAGACGAAGATCTCGTCAATACACTGGAAATAGCTGCTTCAACCCTGTTTATGGAAGAGAAATATGATGAAGTATTGAAACTTGGAGAAAAACTTGGAGATAAAGCATCTTCAAGGATGAAAGAAATTCTCGGTTGGTCATATTTCAATCTGGGTGGAAAGCTATTAGAAAAAGCGAAAACAAAAACTGGAAATGAAGCTTTACAACTACTTGAAAAAGCGGCTGAAATGTATAATGCAGTTCTGAAGATAAAAATGGACTTTCACGAAGCATTGACCAATTGGGGAGTTGCACTTTTCGAACAAGCTAAGACCAAATCGGGTGAAGAAGCTGACAATTTGTTTGAACTGGCAGGCGAGAAGTATGAAGCAGTCCTCAAGATAAAACCGGACTTTCACGAAGCATTGTTCAACTGGGGACTTGCTCTTTCTGAACAAGCAACGACAAAATCGAGTGAAGAAGCGGACAGGTTGTTTAAGCTGGCAGGCGAGAAGTATGAAGCAGTCCTCAAAATAAAACCGGACTTTCACGAAGCACTGTTCAACTGGGGGTTTACACTTTCCGAACAAGCTAAGACCAAATCGGGTGAAGAAGCGGACGGGTTGTTTAAACTGGCAGGCGAGAAGTATGAAGCAGTCTTGAAGTTAAAACCGGACTTTCACAAAGCATTGAACAACTGGGGAAATACACTTTCCGAACAAGCTAAGACCAAATCGGGTGAGGAAGCGGACGGGTTGTTTGAACTGGCTGGTGAGAAGTATGAATCAGCCCTGAAGATAAAACCGGACGATCACGAAGCATTGACCAACTGGGGAATTGCACTTTACGAACAAGCTAAGACAAAATCGGGGGAAGAAGCGGACGGGTTGTTTGAACTGGCTGGTGAGAAGTATGAAGAAGTCCTGAAGCTAAAACAGGATGATCACATAGCATTGAACAACTGGGGGAATTCACTTTCCGGGCAAGCCCAAAATAAATCAGGTGATGAATCTAAAAATCTGTTTGCTGATGCATTCGAAAAGTGTCTGAAAGCGGAATCAATAAAACCGGGTAGCGGATCGTACAACCTGGCTTGTATTTCAGCCCTTCAAGGCAAGAGTGACGACTGCAGGAAGTGGTTGAATAATTGGCAGAAATATGGTGAACTTCCTGATAAAAAACACATTGAAACAGATAACGATCTGGATTCAATCAGAAATGAGGAGTGGTTTAAGAAATTGTTAGAGAAACTGTAATTGTATCTCTTGGACTCCGGCTTTCGCTTTATTCCTTGTTTTATTTCTATTTTTCTTCCACAGTATATTGGGGAGCGCCGATCCCTGCGTCCGCAGGGACATGCTTCAGTCGTCGACCTTATTATAGCTGCCGCAACCTATCCCCACCCCGCAGTATTGGATTATCCTCATTCAACCTCTATATTATTCATTAAACGCGGTTTTATCCTGTTTATCCTGTCTATCCTTGTATAATTTTAGTTACCGGTCAGAGATCGCAGCAGTTACGCCAGATCGTCCTCATCCTTCTCCCTTTCTTCGATGTCAACCATTATATTGTTAAGTTCAGCTGAGGGCGAGTCTAACGTAATTCCGTTTATGTCAAGGAAAGTCAGCGCTGCCAGTAATCCTGTCCGCCATCTTGAGAGGACGAGGCTGATCAGGCTACTCTTTCATCCTTTCAAACTCATATATAATAAACCTGTCCAGCGAGCTGGACAGGCCACCCTTTTAACCTTTTACGCTTTCTCACTTTCATACTTCCCCTGACGGTTGTTAAAAGGATTTTCACAAAGAAGCATCTTACCGCATTTGTTATTGGTTGACGTTTCCAAATTTCTTACCTTTAGGGTTTAACATACCTATTTCTATTCAGCGGGTTTTTCTCAACGATAATGCGCATATTGCTTTCCAACGACGATGGAATCTATTCACCCGGCTTAAGGGCTCTGATGGACGCCGTAGAAGATTTTGGTGAAGTGTGGGTGGTTGCGCCCGATATCGAACAAAGCGGCGTCAGCCATGCGTTCTCTCTGACCGGTCCGCTGCGCGTCGAACAAGTGCAACTTGATGGATGCCAGCGCTGCTATGCAGTGCGCGGGACGCCGGTCGATACAGTGAAACTGGCGCTGAGGGAGATACTCCCCGAACTGCCCGATATGGTTATCTCCGGCATCAACCGCGGCGAAAACAGCGGTGTGAACATACTTTACAGCGGCACAGTTTCTGGAGCGATGGAAGGCGCTATCCTGGGAATTCCCTCGATCGCCGTATCAGTGGCTTCGTATCAGAAGCCCAACTACGGTCCGGCAGCGGAGTTCACGCGGAAGATCTGCCCGTTGGTTATGGATACCATATTACCAATCGGAACACTCGTCAACATCAACGTTCCCGGCGTGGAGGTTGATGAAATAAAGGGAGTTAAGATAACGCACCAGGCTGAATCCCACTATGAGGAAAAGATTGAGAAGCGGCTGGATCCGCGCTCGCAGGAGTATTACTGGATCGGCGGATACAACGTTCTTAATCATAACAGCGCTGGCAGCGACATGGAAGCTGTTCGTAAAGGCTTTATTTCGATAACTCCGATAAGAGTCGATCAGACCGACCGTGAATTTATGCAGGTTATGAAGGGATGGAATCTTGACTGAGCAGCGCGAAACGGTTCTGATCCTGGATTTCGGATCGCAGTACACACAGCTTATCGCCCGCCGCTGTCGGGAAGAGGGAGTGTTCAGCCGTATCGAACCGTGGGACTGGTCGATCAATGAAATCCGCAGGCTCAATCCGGTCGGGATCATCCTATCCGGTAGTCCCAGAAGCGTTTATGATAAGGGAGCGCCGCAGCTCAACAAGGAACTACTCAACCTTGGCGTCCCGCTGTTGGGTATATGCTACGGCATGCATCTCCTGGTTATCAGTCAGGGGGGCGAGGTCTCTTCGGGCAAGGTCAGCGAATACGGTCGTGCCACTGTTATTCAACAGAATCCATCACAATTTCTTACCGGTCTGGAGAAGGAACAACCGGTCTGGATGAGTCACGGGGATCATGTAACGCAATTACCGGATGGGTGGAATCTGATTGCTCAGAGTAGTTCCGGCATTGTGGCTGCGATAGAACATCCCAAGCTGAAACTTTACGGCGTCCAGTTTCATCCGGAGGTTAGCCATACGCCATCCGGTGACAAGATGCTTCGGAACTTCCTATACGACATCTGTGGTGCGTCGGGCGGCT
>CAYYHI010000132.1:0-9322 GCA_964471745.1 uncultured bacterium
CCAAATGTAAATAGTTGTTTATGCTTTTCTTTTTTGATTTTTCAGAAAGTACTACTTAAGCTCAATAAAGCAAATTTCCTGGATAGAAAAACCTCCGGAGTAGAAATGAAACCAATTCTGGATTATTTAAAATCTCAGTTTAACAATCGAGTTGAGCTTTTAGAAAAAAGACCAGGAATTTATCAGATAGTTGCGCCGATTTTCCATGAAGATGGCGACTTAGTCGAGATTTTCATTGAATGGGTATCCAGCAATCACAAAGTTATTAGAATCAGCGATTATGGTCTTACACTTATGAGACTTTCATACTCATACGATATTGATACTCCAAATAAAGAACGTATTTTCAAGCGCATACTCGTTGAGAACAATATCTCTGAAGACGCGGGTAACCTGTTTATTGATGTGAAATTAGAGAGCCTTTATCCAGCGATACTCCAGTTCTCTCACGTTATAGCCAAAGTTTCAAACATGAGTTACTTCAAACGAGAAGTTATAAAGAGCCTTTTCTATGAGATGCTTGATGAGTTTATAGATGAGTCTTTGAATAAATACAAACCTGAAAGGAGCTTTTTCCCAATACCGAACAGAGATGAGCTCGAAGTAGATTATAAATTTGAGGTCGGTAAGAGGCCATTATATCTGTTCGGAGTAAAAGATAAAGACAAAGCCCGACTCGTAACAATCTCCTGTCTGGAATTCATTCGCGAAGGATTGCCTTTCAGGAGTATAGCTGTCCTTGAAGATTCTGAGAACCTTAGTAGAAAAGATAGGGATAGACTTACAAGCGCTGTAGATAAACAGTTTCCAACTCTTGATGATTTGCAGGATAAAGGCTTAAAGTACTTTGAGAGAGAGGCTGTTTGAATCATAATCTGATAACCAGGAGCTTAAATGACCCGTATTGTTGAATGTGTTCCCAATATAAGCGAGGGTCGCGACCGCGGCATTATCGATGCGGTCACGGATGAAATAGAGAAGGTTTCCGGCGTTACGTTGCTCGACGTTGATCCGGGTGAGGATACAAACCGCACGGTAATAACTTTTGTCGGCGATCCTGAAGGCATCGTCGAAGCTGCTTTCAGGCTGATCGCCAGGGCGGCTGAGCTGATCGATATGGACAAGCATTCCGGCGCACATGCCCGGATGGGCGCCACCGATGTCTGTCCCTTCGTGCCGGTTTCGGGTGTTACGATGGACGACTGTGTCGAGCTGGCAAAGAAGCTCGGCAAGCGCGTGGGCGACGAACTCGGCATCCCGGTTTATCTTTATGAATATGCCGCCTCCCGTCCGGAGCGGAGAAACCTTGCCAACTGCCGCAGCGGTGAATACGAAGGACTGAAGGCGCGGGAGGGAAATCCTCACTGGGAGCCGGATTTCGGTCCGTTCAAGTTTGGGAATTCAGGGGCTACCGCAGTAAGCGCGCGCGATTTCCTGATCGCCTGGAATGTCAATCTGAACACGAAAGATACCAAGATCGCCTCACGCATCGCCAACCGCCTGCGAGAAAAGGGCTATGCGAAGATGGACCCGAACAACCCGAAGAAATTCCTGCGTGACGAAGACGACAATGTGGTTTTTCAACCCGGTAAATTCAAGAACGTCAAGGCAGTCGGCTGGTACATCGATACATATAAGCAGGCGCAGATTTCATGCAATCTGATCAACTATCATGATTCGTCGCCGCACCTGGTTTTCGACGAAGCCTGCAGACTCGCCAATCAGTTCGGTGTGCGGGTGACGGGCAGTGAGCTGGTCGGTGTAATTCCGTTGGAGGCAATGCTGCAGGCTGGAACATACTTCCTCAGGAAACAGGGCGTGATGACCGGCGTCAACGAAACGGACATCATCCGCTGTGCCATCCAGTCGATGGGGCTCGACCAGATTTCACCGTTTGATCCGAAAAAGAACATCATCGAGTATATGATCCGCGAACCGGGTCATCTGGCTTCTATGAAGATCAGCGAATTCATCGACGAACTGGCATCCGACAGTCCGGCGCCGGGCGGCGGCAGCGTAGCAGCGCTGTGCGGTGGACTGTCCGCTGCGCTGGCTTCGATGGTGGCGAGCCTGACCTTCGGCAAAAAAGGTTACACCAAGCACAACAAGATAATGGACGAGATGGCGGTGAAGGCGCAGGAGTTGAAAGCCAAGTTAGTGGATTATGTTGACAAGGATACCGAGGCGTTCAACCGGGTAATGGATGCGATGAGATTGCCGAAGAAGACGCCCGAACAGGCTGACGCACGCGACAAAACCATCGACGAAGCCAACAAGGGAGCGGCGCTGGTGCCGTTCGATGTTCTGTCGTTGATTCCCGAAGTAATCAAGCTGGTAAAGATCGCCGCGGAAAAGGGCAATCGGAACCTCACGCCAGACGCCGGTGTTGCAGGCTTGACGTCAGCGTTGGCGGCACGCGGCGCGGCATACAACGTGCGCGTCAATCTCCAGAATCTGCCGGACGATGATTTCGCCCACAAGTTGAAGGAGGATACCGATCGGATATTGAAAGAAGTCGATGATATGGCGGCGGAGATCCGCGAGATTATAGAGGGAAGGTTGTGGGATTAGTGGTGATACGCCGGGTGCCCCGATTGCTTGCAAATCTGGTTTTAGTAATACTTAAATCAAATCAGGATTATTATATTGGATTTCCTAAAAAGCCAATTTGAGCGGAACTTACCATGAATACGGTCATTTAAGGGTTATAATATTTCAGTAAATTAGCAAAAAATCGGTGGTGTTCCCTGATGGTTGTCTTTCCCGCGAAGCAGTCTGTCTGAGAATGAGAAAAACGCATAGAACCCCATCATTTCATCGAAAGATGGAATCCAGTAAAGCGTGTAATATCAGCAACTTCTCTGGATTCCAACTTCCGTTGGAATGATGAATCCCGGGATAATTTTGTATTCTCAGACACACTGCTTCGCGGGAATGACAGTTATAAGGACATTACGAAAAAATCACAATATCATGCTTCAGCACGGTGAAGCATCTTAAAAAGAGGAGGTTTTATGCCCCCAAATACTAATAACCGCTGGATTGCAGTTTTCGCCGTTGCACTTATCCTGTCTGGCGTCCCGACTGTCTTTGCACAGGATAGCAAAGATTGCAAAGACTGCAAAGACTGTGAATGCGTCTTGGTAAAGACGGTTTCAATCGAGAAGGACGGCGCATTTATGGGCGTCTATCCTACTGATCTGGATGACACCAAGCGTGAAGCGCTCGATTTTGAAGGCGAGGGCGTCCTGGTCGAGGACATCGTCGAAGACGGTCCCGCGCAAAAAGCCGGGGTCGAAGCCGGGGACATCATCATTAAGATGGACGACAAAGCAATCGCTTCCAACGAGGAGCTGCGCAATATCCTGAAGAAGCGTAAACCCGGCGATAAGATGAAGATCCTGGTCAACCGGGACGGCGAGATGATGGAATTCACCATCGAGCTGGTTGAGCGCCCTGAAGAGGCATTCACGTATAAAACAGCACCTCACTTCGGTAAAATGAAAAAAGGTGCATTCCTGGGCGTTGAGATCATCGGTTTGGAGGAACAGCTTGCCGAATACTTCAAGGTTGAAGAGGGCGTCCTGGTTGAGGAAGTCGAGGAAGACTCACCTGCCGAGAAGGCGGGCATCAAAGCCGGTGACGTTATCGTGAAGATCGCCGACGAGGAGATCGAGGACATCGACGACCTGGTGGAGGAGATTCGGTCACACGATCCGGGCAGCGAGGTTAAGGTCGATATTATTCGCAAGGGCAAGAAAAAGACCCTTACGGCAGTCCTGGGTGAAAAGGAATATCATGACTGGGGTCACTGGAACAAGGATTTCAATTTCGACTTCGATTTCGATGAGGATGACTTTGATCCCGGACACATCAGGAAGATCGTCAAAGAAGCCCTGAAGAATCTCGATATCAACATCGACATGGGTCGCGAAGAGCTCGAAGAGAGCATGCAGCAGTTGAAAGAAGAGATGAAGAAACTGAAAGAGGAGATGAAAAATCTGAAGAAAGAGAAATAGATTTCTGAAGGTTTCAGTGCGATGTGTAATCCTGAATAATAGGGTGATTACTTTATTCACTCCCCCCCGCTATGCGGGGGGGGACGAGTGCCTGATGGATATTAAATCACTTCAATAACATGATCTTACAATACTTACTCCCATCTATGGTTCGCATCTTCACCATATACAAACCGCAGGAAGCATCTTTGGCGTTCCATGATACTCTGTGTCTGCCGATGACTGCTTCCGCATCCAGCAATATGGCAACTTCCCGCCCCATGAGGTCAAATATCGCTATATGAACAGATGATTGTTCGGGCACATCATAGAGCAAAGTCGTTGAACTGTTAAATGGATTAGGGAAGTTTGAAACCAGACGGAATTCCTCAGGATTCAAAACAGGTATTTTTTCTCCGGGAACGGAAACAGGTTCGATATAACTTACCGCAAGGCGCACGTAGAAAGTCCATCCACTACTGAACCACTCCTCATATTCTGCCAGCCAGATCCAATCGTACCCTGAGGGAGTCTCATCGGCGCCTACACAAGGAGTATTCGTTCCATCCCACATTATGCCACTCAGGAGGTTACTGCTGGCTATTATGTTCTGATCTGAATAATCCAGATACAACCAACCTACTTCCTCCGGCGTCATGAGTACCGGTTCGACAATCAGCTCGCCACGCAAATCCATCACGAATGGATAAAAGGATCCGTCTCCTTCGTCATTAAAGCTGAGATGAGTGATTAATAAATACACACCTTCCAGTCTCATTGGGAGTTCAGGCAGCTCGAAATAGGTGCAGAATGCATCACCCAAGTCTTCAGCGTAAACACCTATGTCCGGTTCACCATCATCGTGAGAGAGTACAACAGTTCCCTGTCGTGCTCCCGGGAAAGTGGCGGTCAGATGATAGGGTTGGTCGCTGTAAGCATCGAGGTAACCTTCGACAGCGATTAGATAAAGACCGGGTTGGTTTATCCTCCCAGCGATTGATTCTTCAGAAGCAAAACCCCGTGATTCAGCTAACTGATCTAATTCATCATCCTCCGTTAAGTATCTTAGAAAAAGATCAAAATCAACTTCCGGTCCGGTCATCTCGATGGAAATATCACCTGCTTCACCGATGTTAATCAAGTAGTAATCCACATCACCTGCTGCTGATATGTATGACGAGTACTGTTGTTCCGACTCAAGCGGTCCGTAAGCTTGTCGTGGTTCATCGTTTGGTTCGTAATTGTCAACCGGTCCGTTACCACCGCCATTGTGCAGAGCCTCGAGGAATTCATCCCATTGTGTATTTTCCGGGAATCCGATCCCATAGTGCCCATTTCCATAGTCTTCGTCATAAGCACCACTGGTCAGTGGGAAGTATATTGCCAATCCACCTGCATCCGGATGCTGATTGCCGTGAAAATTGTGTATAACCACCTCATCATCAAGCATACTAACGACATTTCCGGCAGATGCAGTGACATCGTCGTTAATATTGGCATTCTGACATAAGGCAGCAAAATGACGAAGATCTCTATCGTGAGTTGGGGCGTAAAAGGTTTCAGTCTGGTTCCCTAATTGTAAAATATAATTCCAGGCATCAGCATCGATCAGCGCTTCTGCAAAAGTGTCAACACTATTAGCAAGTGAAACGATTTGAGACATGTCAACAGCGGATTGAGTCTGATCGGACTCATTATAACCCTCTCCTTCACCGTAAGATTCTGCGATCCTTATGGCAAAGTCGCGAGGCGAAATACGAGGATTATCTACAACGTCAGCGAGTAAATAATGCCAATGCCACCCATAACCCCATTCGACTTCTTCTGATGCGACCATGAAGGATGTCTGACCTCGCATCTCGTAAGCAACCTCCACCATGCCCATAAGGCAGGCGTCAAAACCGAGAATATCAATATTAGGAAAATCTTCGAGAACCTGTCTGATCTGGTGATTGTATAGGTAACCACCATTGGTGTGATCTCCACAGACCATCTTAAAACCGCGATTAGAAGGGAAGGGCGGTCGATCCGGACCGTTTTCAATCCCACCGAAATCATCCCATTCAGGGTTACCGAGTTGTTGCCTTACAGCCCCTCTGTTAAGGGAAACCAAACCCTCATCACGCAGTGGAAGATCAGGAAGATCTTCATCTATCTGCCAGCCTCCTCCATGATTCCAGAGGATAAGCGCATAATGATCGGCTTCGTAATTTTCCCTTCCCCACGAGATAAACGCAGATAGCTCACGGGGATCAGCCATATTGACCTCACCCATATTTTGCACAAGCTGCGAATGAAATCCAGCGTTTTCATCATGCAGTATGCGGTATCTGCGTGTATTTGTCCAGTCGCCGTCGGCATCGGAATGACCGGGGATACGATCAAATTGGACGATGATATTCACATCATCGGTGGAACCGACCCACTCCATCTCCTCAAAATCCATGATTGCAGCTTCTTCAAGGTCGTTATCCGCAGCCAGATAGACCATGATTGTCCACTGTGCGGAATATGCTGGTGAAATACCTGCTATAGATACCATTAGAAGGCATGCCGGTAACAGCAAGAATGAGTTTAATGATGTCTTCATTAATTCCTCCTCGAAATTTACTATTTAGTAACGTAACCCGGTTTCCTAGAAACCTTTGTAAACTTCAATCTCTCAAGGGCTTGATAAATCAGCCCTTTCGCACAGTTTCGTAGCCCGGATCTCTTGCAGTCCGGGATTCTACTTTCATCCTGCACCACAAGGGTACAGGCTACTCACTATTATTGTTCGGTGAATTGGGCAACTTCGACCTGCCGGCGTACCGTGTCTCGTCTCTTGCGGCGCACTTCTTCAAGATGATACAGGGTCTGGGCGGTCAGGTATCTCTCGTGACAGTGAGGACAGTGGATAATCGGGACATTTTCGATGACGAGCAGGTCGTCCCCCTGGCCGTAAGTCTTGGTTACCAGCTTTGTTTGAGCGCCTTCTTTTCCGCAGTTTTCGCAAATCATTTGTACTCTAAGATTGAATAAATAATTTCGGAATCCAAGAGTTATTAACCACAGATTACACAGATTTCTGGATTCCAAATCAAGTTTGGAATGATGAGGCGGGAAGATCAAGTTTGGAATGATAAGTTGTCGAAGGATTCATCATTCCAACGGAAGTTGGAATCCAGTTTCGTAGCCCGGATCTCTTGCAGTCCGGGATTCTACTTGACAAGCACCCGTATCCCGCCTTCGGTAGAGTTTACCGCAATCATATCGCTATGCGGGTTGAAATCCGGGTTCTGACCGTAATCAGCGATGCGGTCGTCACCTTTACCGATCGTGTACAGCCATAAACCGCGCCAGCTCGCATTCGAAATCCGCATAAACGCAACCCGCGAACCGGTTCGGTCAGGAGCAGGATATTGCGCCCACTCAGCGATATTCTCAACCAGCCAGTCGTTCTCCGGCTTGATAATCCTGACGATGTCCCACCTTAAAGTCCCTGTCGTATAGTCGTTTATGGCGCAGAATATCGAACTCCCGTCCGCAGTCCATACCCACTTGTATGCGCCGACATCGCTGACCGCCAGCGGTTCGAGTTCTGCGTCGATAAGAAACAGCTTGCCGTTGATTTCGCTCTCGTTATATGCGATTCGTGAATCTACCGGCGAACAGACAGGCATGTAACCATCGGCGATAAATTCGAGCTCACCGCTGTCTATATCGACCAGGTAAATTCCCGGAAAGCCGCCTTCAGGATTGTCAATCCGCACTGCAACCGTCGAGCTGTCGTAGTACCAGCTTAAGTCTCTGCCCCGGTCAAGCGGTCTGGTTCGGCTTCCGTCGTCGATGTCCACGATCCAGACGCCGGCGGTCTGAGAGCCGGGTTCACCCGGCGACGTGAAGCCGACCTTACCGCCGTCGGGTGACCAGTCGTAATCCCATTTGTGGTTAGGCAGCGAATCCGCCAGCAACTGCGGGTCTTCACCCGGCGTCCATATATAAAGCCCCGGGCTTCCCACCCTGTCGTCTCCGAACAGAATCCGTTCGCCATCCGGCGACCAGCGCGGCACCCGTCCGAATTCGGTCGAGTAAGTCAACTCCCACTTATCGACCGTCGTCGACGTCTCACCACAGCCGCCGATGAAGAGTGCGATTACAATACCGAATAGGATTGTTACCAATATTAATGCGTTGTTGTTTAAGCTGGAAATGATTCGATTCACAGATCAACTCTCCGTAAGAACTCAGCAGCGCGCTCCGGAGGCATCGGATTGATATGCAGTCCGCTGCCCCATTCGAATCCTGCGGTTTTAACCAGGCGGGGTATTATCTCGATATGCCAGTGATAATCCTGTTCCAGCGTCTTCCAGAAACCGGGGAATATCGGTTCGGCATTGGGGTTGGGACCGGAATGGAGGATATAATTGTAGGGTGGATCGTTAAGAACTACCTTTAATCGCATGAGAATATCTTTAAGGCACCTGGCGAGACTTTGCAGGGTTCGGTCGCTTTCCCGGTGGAAGAATGTTTCATGCCTGACCGACGTCACAAACATTTCGAAGGGGAAACGACCGGCATAATTGGTAAAGGCAATGATGGTTCCGTCATCGTAAATGACTCGCTTTTCATCACTTCGCTCCCTTTCAACCATGTCGCATATCATGCAGCGGTCGGTTTCTGCGAAGTGTTTGAGCGTCGCCATGAGCTCCATGCGGATCGTTCTGGGCGTGACAGGTGTGGCGATAATCTGGCTGTGCGGGTGAACTAACGAAGCGCCGGCGGTCTGCCCATGGTTCTTGAAGATCAGGGAATACTTGAGGCGCAGATCCTCCATGTGGGCACCAAGGCGATTACGATATATGCGCAGGATGTCAACTGCCAGTTCATACGGAAGATCCACGAAATCCTTGTCGTGATCCGGACCCTCAATGATAACCTCGTGTATCCCGTATCCGGGTATGGCTTCATAGAAACCCTCGGCTCCGAGCTCCCATTCGACATCGAAGAGCCTGAGGGCGGGATACATATTCTGCGTAACCCTGACCCGCCATCCGGGCGTATCGGGCTTGCTGCCGTCCGGACGAATCGCCGTTATTTCAGGCGGCGTCTGATCCTCTCGACCGGGACAGAACGGGCAGTCGTCCTTACTCCGCTTGATGTTCTGATCGGATTGAAAATCCTGCGGTCGGTGCTGTCGTTCAGACGCAATAATCACCCATCGTTTCTGTAATGCGTCATATCTTAGCTCAGACACGATTTCACCTGCTCTTTAGATTTTGGAGAGTCTTACTAATGGGTGCAGATTATAGTGAACACAATGTAGATTCACCTTGTAGGAGGAC
>CAYYHI010000133.1:0-9315 GCA_964471745.1 uncultured bacterium
CATTGTCATAGAATTGAAAGACGTAACTCCGGTCAACATTCACAAACTCACCGATGGCTCTTAATGATTTGTCAATCCCGTTGTCGACCTCATCGGGGCGAAGATTGATCAGCCTCGTAGATATCGATGTGATAAGTCGTTCAAATTCAGCGCTGTACTGAAGAGCTTCTTCGTCTAGCTTGCGTTGTGAAATATCGATTGATGATGCGGAAATATAAAGGGCTTCCCCGGCATCATCCTTAATAACGGTACCGGACATCATGACCGGGAAGACAGTTCCGTTCTTTCGTTTATGCCATACCTCCTCAGTGAAGGATTTGCCGGAGGTCAGGAGCTTTTTATGTAACTTTTGGAAAGTGTCCCACTGTTCTTCATTATAAATAATTGATAAATGCTTGCTTATCAGTTCATCAATTGTATAACCATGCATCCGTGCAAAAGCTTCGTTAACATAAATGAGATTGCCATTAAGATCAGTAATAACCGCTCCGTAACTCACTCTATCGGAAATCACCTTAAAGGTTTTAAAAGCCATTTTGGAACGAACATGGTCCGTTACATCCTTGAGTACTAATACAACGCATGCAACATCACCATCATCACTTCTGACAGGAAGACAGGCGACCTGTACATGTCTGTTGTCGGCGTCCTGCTGGCGGAGTATAATATCATCGTGAGGAGGAATTGGTTTATTATTTAAACACGAATCAACGTATTCCTTGATACTTGTATCAAACAGCTCGGTTCCAAACACGGATTCCGCTATGTTGCCGATTACCCATTTCCTTTTTAAGTTAAAGTGACGCAGGAAAGCATCATTGACAAGCTTGATGTTATAATCTCTACCGATAACCACTATAAGGTCGTTCGAGCTCTCAACGGCATTCTGATATTCACGCAACACCTCTTCTGTTCTTCTCCGCTCGTCAATCTCCTCCTGTAGTTTAATATTTATTTCGTGTAATTCAGCCGTGCGCTCTGAAACCCTGGCTTCCAGTTCATCATGTGCCAGCAACAGGGCTTCCTCCGCCTGTTTCCTGACGGTAATATCTTTAACAACAGTCATCACGCCTTCATTCTTAAACCTCACATGATCGATTATCGCCCACATATTGTCCCTTATTGCAGGTATATTCACAAATCTTTCCTCCTGCAGGGCAATTCCGGTGTCCATCGTATGTTCGATATCTGCAACAAGTTTCGGATCCCGGTTAAAAAATTCTCTCAGTTCTGTTCCAACCATCGACGCGATTTTCCCAGATGATAATTTCATACTCTGCTTATTAACCTCAATAATTTCAATTTGACCACTGTCTCGCTTTCCCCAGAGAAAAGCCGGGTCCGGTAAAGACTCGAATATCTTATGAAAACTCTTCTCACGTTCCATCAATTCCTGTTGGAGTGCATTACGCTCTGTTCGTAGAAAGAAACCTTCGATCGATTTGTCTACTGTATTTAAAAGGTTGTTCATAAATCCCGGATCACCGTCCTTAACCAAATAATCAGCTACGCCCATCTTGAGCAACTCAACAGCCAGTTGCTCGTCACCATGACCGGTAACCACCACGACCGGCAACGACTGAATACGCGATCCCATTGCCTTGATAATCTCCTTACCGGTCATGTCAGGAAGTTGGTAGTCAAGTAATACAAGCGATACATCGTCCTCCTTCAGTCTTTCGAGGGCTGATTGCCCACTGCCGATAATTTCAACGGTGTATCCAGCCGCTTCCAACGCTATATATTCGAGTTTGGCGATAGCTCCCTGATCCTCAACTACCAGAACAGTTCGTCTATCACTTTCACGATCATTCATAATACCAATCCTTGTTGATGGACTGTTATTCCGCAGACTAATGCGCAGAATATCAGGTAGATCGATGCGAGCATAAAACAATAAAGCAACCGATTGAAACGGCTTGAACGTAAAGACTTGATACTTTGAAAATGTAACATTCGGTTCAGGTCAAATCAAGCCTTTTCCTGATCTTAAAAGTTTTATCGGGCGGCGATCATCGCCTTACTATTAACATAATGCAACAGGTCGATCCAAGATAAAGACGCTATATAGTTATTAGAATAATACTTTTATTCGTGGCAGCGGGATGCCCTCATCCCACTGTGAAAAGTCTGTCATCAAAGGCGGGGACGAGGGCGTCCCCGCTCCACAAATACTATTGCTTATACAACATAAGGTCGTGAGGGGTTCCCATCAGGCTTCAAACAAAACGCAACCAGGCGGGTGGATGCTGCCAGTAGGGAATACGCGGATCTATTAAATCACCGTTAATTACTGCCTGTTGAAAAAACCATTGAAATCGTTACAAACCCGCTGGCAGACGCCCTCGTCTGCCAGTAACAATCGTGCGTATCAAGTACTTATCTGGCAGACGAGGACGTTTGCCAGCGGGCAATCGGACATTTTCAACAGGAACTAATTACCATCCTCATTTTTATCTTCTTCCTTGTAGTAATCCGGATATAGCTTTCTGGCACATTCGGGACATGTGCCGTGGCTGAAAACCATATCAGAATGCCGAGTCATATAATCTTCAAGCTGATTCCAATATCCCGAATCGTCGCGTATCTTCTTGCAGTGAGCGCAGATCGGTACAAGTCCACTCAAGACCTTAATCTTCGAAAGTGCTTCCTGGAGTTCGCTTATGAGTTTTTCACGTTCCTCCTCAACCTGTTTGCGACTTGTTATATCGATCATCACTCCCATGTAGGAATAGCGCTCATCTTGAGTAACAAACGCGGCAACCATTCTATCCAGCAACCACTTATAAGTTCCGTCTCTAAGCCTTACTCGAAACTCAACTTCGACTATGCCGTCAGCGCCAATTTTCAACCAGCTCTGATGTGTGCATCTCACTCGTTCTTGATCATCAGGATGAATCAAGCTCGGGAAAAATGTTCTATCGCCTATGATTTCTTCGGCATCATATCCAATTACACTACTAACGTTGGAAGAAACATACTCCACTCCTCCACCGGTCTGATACAGTATGGTGTCGGGAAGGCTTCTGAGCAGCGAATCCAGTCGTTCTTCCGCCTGTTTGCGTTTGGTGATGTCGCGCACAATGCCGTTTATCCGGTTTGCCCAGCCATCGGATCCGAACTCGAAGTCCTTGCGATCATTGACCCATATAATCCGACCGTCCTTGCGTACAACACGGTATTCGACTTGGACAGGACCTGCGCCGGAACCCTTGCGTATATGTTCGTTCACCGCTCGGGAAGCACGGTCGACATCGTCTGGATGAGTAATCTTCTTAGTGATTCCAGAGGGATCGGCTTTGAGCTCTTCCACAGAGTATCCTGTTTGAAGCTCAAAGGATGGTGAAATAAAGTCATAGCTGTCATCTATCGGATTATATCTATAAATAACATCCGTGATAGCTGAAGTGAATTTCCTGAAGCGTTCTTCACTGACTTTTAGAGCTTCTCCAGCACGCTTGCTCTCTGTTATGTCACGAACGACGGAGACGATTAGAAAACCATCTTTCAGAACAACTCTGAAAACCAATGATTGTATCATCAGGCGCGTTCCATCAGGATGCTGGATCTCGATTTCATTCAACTCATCAGACCACGTTTGCTGTTTTGATTTTATACGTTCGATCTTCTCAGTTCTATTCTGTTTGAATTGTTCGTAAAACTCCGGGGTTCTCTGTTCCTCGGGAGTATTTAGTAACCGAACATCCCAGATATCCTTACCTATCACGTCATCCCGCTTCAGTCCAGTAATCCGTTCCTGGTTATGATTCCATTCGAGGATGACACCTTCTTCATTAGTGACGACGATACCATCATGCAGCTGTTCCACAATCTGGCGAAACTTCTCTTCGCTTTGTCGAAGTGCTCCAAAAGCATGTTCGGGTCCGGCAACTCCTTGTCGGTTCTTGCGAAGTCGTTTCAGGAGCTGGGGAATATCGATCCGTGTCGCCTCTGACTTAAGGATGTAGTCCGATGCTCCCGCTTTCATAGCTTCAACAACCACCTGCAGATCATCATGATTTGTGATGACCACCAAAGGATAGTCTAAGCCGTCAGGATCCTCTGACAGCAGCTTGATGCCTTTCCCATCCGGCAGCAGCCACTCTGTAACGACCAGATCGGGCAGAGACCGCTCCAGATAACCGCGTGCTTCCCGGAGATTTGGAGCAATCGACAGGTCGAATTCCACCTGTTGGTTCTCCAGTATCCCCCTGAACGATTCGGCGAAAGTTTTATCTTCATCTACGAGGAGAATACTAACGGGATGTTTACTCATGGTTGACTACTCTCAATATTTCCAAAGTGCTTAAGAATACATCTTGTGTTATGCTTTCCACTGTCCTACAACTGATATGAAGTGAAAGTCTGTTTCGATTAATAATCGTAACTTCCTGTAAAACATTAACTTGCCAAATATAATAGAGAGTATTAACAAAATACTGAATCCAATACATTGTCATTCTGAACGAAGTGAGAACTTTCACACGATATTCAGTAATAAGTTAGGACTCTCATATATTATAAGGTCTTTTTCCCTTAGATGTTAATTGTATGGTGATCGTGCTGTGAATTGTATGGCTGGAGATAATAGTTTATTACTATGTTTTACGTTAGTAATTGGGTTGTTTCAAAGAAAACGAGAATTTTTACGAATTTTTTTCTACTTTCTCTATTAAATAACTACAGCTTGGGATTCAGGCGATTTCAAAGAAATGGTTATACAAGGATTAAATTGCTGACAAGAAAGCAATACAATCCTGTGTTGAATTGATTTTAGGCTAAGATAGTATTACTTTACCTTAAAAAGAAGCTTTTAGAGAGGAACAATGTGAAATGACAAAAACAATTTACGTCGGGAATTTACCCTTCAGCATCACCGAACAAGAACTCCGTGAACTGTTCTCTCAGCATGGTACAGTACACTCAGTCAAGCTGATTACAGACCAACGGACAGGCAGGTCGCGTGGTTTCGGTTTTGTTGAGATGGATGACGAAGAAGCCCAAGCAGTAATTGAAGCGCTCAACAGATCCGATCTCGGTGGACGGGTTCTAAGGGTTAGTGAAGCCAAGGAACGTGATGAAAAGCGTTAAACTCGCTTCGGGTAGGTTAAGTGAAAACCATCGTTGCGAAGTAATCCGGGGTGAAGGTATCTCCCTTGAAAACATGAGTCCATATTAATAGCTCTTGTTGAAAAACTCATTGAAATCGTCACCAACCCGCTGGCAGACGCCATCGTCTGCCAGATAAGTATTTAATGAGCAACTATTTTACTGGCAGACGAGGGCGTCTGCCAGCGGGCAATTCGGGCTTTTTAACAGGTACTAAATATAGAATAATGTGAAGGATAAGATATAAGGAATCAATTTATCGAACCCATAATGAGTTATGGTGTAACAGACCGGCTTGTATTTTGAAAGTCAAATTCACCAGGTTAATTAAGAACGCTGAACGGGTGCCTAATTACAATATAAATAATATAATAATAATAATAATCCTTCTGCTTATAAGGCTGGGTTTTACGCAACCTGTAACTGCTTCCACGGATGATAATAAACCACTGTTGTCGTTGCCTTCAGCCGAGACATCAAGCGATTCCATCCTCTCTGATACAACCTCATTCGACACCACCCGCGCCGCCAGCGATCTCGACACGGTCGTCAACTACGCCGCTGAGAAGGTTGACTTCACCTTTAATCCGCGCATAACCATCCTGACCGGCAAGGCAAACGTTTCCTACAAGACCATGAGCCTTATCGCCCACCGGATCGAGGTTCACTGGGAAGATGATATGCTCTACGCCGAAGGACTGCTCGACACAGTCACTCGCGACAGCTCCGAAGGCGGCGGTGATACGCTCGTTTGGAAAGACCTGCCGCGGCTTAAGGACGGTACAGAAGTCATCGATGGCAAGGAATTGTACTATCACCTGAAGACCCGGAAAGGCAGGATTATCGAAGGAGACACCCAGTATGACGAAGGATACTGCCACGGAACGACCATGAAGAAGGTCGATAAGGATGTTATGAACATCCGATCCGGGTATTACACAACCTGCGATGAGGACGACCCTCACTATTACTTCTGGTCACGGGACATCAAGCTCATCGTGAAGGACAGAATCATCGCCCGACCGGTGGTGCTGCACTTCGGACCGGTGCCGGTGATGATAATTCCCTATGGCGTGTTCCCTGCCAAGGGCGGCAGGCATTCGGGGCTGATCATCCCGACCTACGGGGAATCGGCTTCGCAGGGACGCTTCCTCAAGCACCTCGGTTATTACTGGGCGCCGAACGATTACTTCGACGTCAAGACCATGCTCGACTTCTATGAAAAGTTCGGCATTCAACTGACTTCCGACGCCTATTATGTCAAGCGTTACATATATAACGGAAACATCTCGGGCTCGCTGGTAAACAAACACTACAGCGACCGGGTGGAAAACCGCTGGCGGATGAGGTTAAACCACAAGCATACTCTCTCGCCGTCGGCGTCGCTCAACATCAGCGGGGAATACCAATCGGACGCATCGTTCAGTCGGGATCTCGACGAAGATCCTGTTGACCGCCTGAAGCAGTTTGTCAAGTCGGACGCCACGTTAACCAAACGCTGGCCCGGCACACCATACGGCGGCTCAGTTAACCTCAGCCATTACGAGGTACTGACCTCGGGCGAGATCACCCAGTGGCTGCCACAGGTACGTCTCAGCCGCAACAAGCTGCCGTTCTTCCCTCAATCGGAGGATGCAGATCCGGAGGAAGCAAGATGGTTCAATAAGCTTTACTACAGCTACCGTGGCGACGCCAAGCGCAAGCGCTGGGTAAGTTCTTACAAAACTGAGGATAATGAATACTCGAAACAACCCTGGCGGTATAAATCCGGCGCCAAGCACGACCTATCATTCACCGCCTCGCAGAAGCCATTGGGGTATTTCTCACTGACCCAGAGTATAAATTACAGTGAAGCATGGTTCGATGAATGGCTGGAGTGGCGTCAGCATCCGGACTGG
This sequence comes from uncultured bacterium, assembly GCA_964471745.1. Classification (GTDB taxonomy): domain Bacteria; phylum Electryoneota; class AABM5-125-24; order Hatepunaeales; family Hatepunaeaceae; genus CAYYHI01. The sequence goes on from CAYYHI010000133.1 coordinate 7,008, forward strand.
TCGGTCGATTCGGTCAAGCACGAGGGCTTCAAAGCCAGACGGACTTTCAGCTCGTCGATCTCGCTGGGAACCACCCTGTACGGTCTCTTTCAACCCCATGTGTTCGGCATAGAAGCGCTGCGGCATAAGCTCGATCCATCCTTGAGCCTCAGCTACAATCCCGACTTTTCGGAACCGCGCTGGGATTATTACGATGTGTTCCACGACTCCACCGGGCGTGAAATGTTCTTCGACAGGTTCAAGGGTAACCTTTACGGCAGTACTTCCCGAGCCGAGAGGATGTCGCTCGGTATCAGCATCGGGAACCTGTTCCAGTATAAGCGTGTAAGAGATGACAAGGAGCTCAAGGGCGACCTGTTTGACCTTCAACTGAGTACGTCGCATAACTTCGCGGCGGATTCGCTTAAGTGGGGCGATTTGCGCAGCATGCTCAAGTTCAGTCCCCGAATCGGGGGTGAAGACGACAGCGGGATAGCGGCGATGATCTCAAGACTGTCAATCAGCCTCAGGGGTACGCATAGCTTCTATGACCAGGGTATCGATCCCGAATCGGCAAGGAGGGTCGTAATCAGCCAACCTTCGCCGGAAGTTCTGCGCCTGGTGAACTTTGACCTGAGTGTCTCGTTCAACCTAAAAAGTCAGGGAAAGAAGGCTGACAGGGATACTTCAGAAACAGTTATAACTCTCCCGGATGAAAAGATCGAAAAGGAGCCCGAAACAGAAGTAATATGGAAACCAAGACCGATTCCGTGGGATATTGGTGTGAGCTTCCATTACAGCGAAAACCACAATGATCCGAACAATATCACCAGGAATACCACCGCCGGCTTGAAGCTGTCCACCGACGTGACGCCCAACTGGAACGTCAGTTACAACACCAACTTCGATCTGGATCGACGGCGAGTCACCTTCTCCAGCTTCAACATCCGCCGGGACCTTCACTGCTGGGAAGGGACGCTGAGCTGGACGCCGGTCGGTTCCGGCAAGGGATATTATCTGCGTATCGGCATCAAGTCCGCGCAGCTCAGGGACGTCAAGGTCGAGAAACGAAAAGGACGGACTGGGATAGGCGGGTTTTAACAGTGAGGTAGCTCTTTCACCATTTTTAAGTAATTAATCCTTGACGTAAGCATATTATTAACCTAAATTAGTTAGGTTATGATAAAATCCCGATTTATACATTGCCAAGATTTATAAAAACACTATTATCAACATTTTTGGTAATCCTGGTCTGCTTTTCGACCGGATTCACCGATGCGGCTCGATACAGCAACGAGTCGATGGCTGCCGGTGGAGGGGCGCGTGCACTGGCGTTGGGCGGTGCATATACCGCCCTGGCGAATGACGCTTGGTCCCTGTTCTGGAATCCGTCTGGACTGATAAGTGTAGATCGTTCGCAGGCTGGCTTGATGCACAGCGAGCGCTTCGGCGGAGTGGTGGATTATGATGCCGCAGTCTACGCAACGCCGCGTCCGGACGGCTCAGTCTGGTCGGCGGGACTCTTGAGGCTCGGCGTGAACGGTGTACCATTCACCAAACTCGAGAACCCGGATTCACTTCATTCCGAATCAAACCGCGTCATAGTCGACAAGTACGTCAATGAAGGTGAATACACGTTTTTCATCGCTCAAGCTAAGAGATACAAGCGCTGGCGGTGGGGTATTGCGCCCAAGCTGCTGTTCAGGCATTTCGGGAGCGAATACCGCGCATACGGACTGGGTGTCGACGTCGGCGCGGGTGGCAGACCGTTACCGAACATTCCTGTTGAAGCTGGTGTAACTATCCGCGACCTGCTGGGAACCGTGCTCGCCTGGGAACAGACCGGACGCAAGGAAGTCATAGCGCCTACAGTCAGGGTCGGGCTGGCAAGCGTCATCGAACTGCCCAAGCTGGAAGCTACACTGTCGCCCTCAGTTGACATCGTCTACCGGACTGAAGTGCTGGGCGATTCAGATGCTGTCGCTCTTCATGCGGGGTTTGAATATCTGGTCAGGAAGGTTGTTGCGTTACGACTCGGTAGCGACGACGGCAGATGGACACTCGGCGGAGGGCTGGAACTCAAACCGGTTTCGATTGCCTATGCGTTCGTAGGACATGACGACCTCGGAGACACCCACCGGATATCGGTAACGGCGCGCTGGGGATCAAGGGCGTCCAAATAGTACCTGTTGAAAACTCATTGAAATCGTCACCAGCCCGCTGGCAGACGCCCACGTCTGCCAGATATTCACATTAATGCACTCATTTTTATGTCAGACGAGGGCGTCTGCCAGCCGGCCCTCCGGACATTTTCAACAGGAAATAAATA
>CAYYHI010000134.1:0-9290 GCA_964471745.1 uncultured bacterium
GGCAACGGACCGCTCGACCTGACCATCGATAAACGCTTCCCTGACATTGGCGACTACGATCCCTGGGACCAGCGACGAACCATCGACGCCGCTGTCCAGTGCGGAGACAACTGCTTGCAGGGAATAGAATTCGACGGCGAAAACTTTTACATCAGCGGTTCAAATAACCACGAAGGTTGCGGTAAGATACACATCTTCTCCCGGCAGGGCATCTACATCAATTCGTTCGACCAGTTTGAAGACTCCAACTGGGGGATGCGAGACCTCGCCTGGGATGGAAGCCTGCTCTGGGGAGCTGATGGCTCTTCGATCTTCGTTTTCACCCCTGAAGGTGCGCTCGAAGACCTGATCAACGCACCGTTAGAACGCGTCCGCGCCATCACCTGGGACGAAGCGAACGAACTGCTCTGGGTCTGTGACACCGAATCCGACATGGTCGGCATCGACCAGGAAGGATTTACCCGCGTCACCTTCCGGCGCAACCACGAACATCGCATCTTCGGACTGGCGACATTCCCGGAAGATCCCGACGGATATACGATTTACGCCTTCTGTCTGGACGGTGAATACGACACGCAGGTCAACAAGATGAATCCGGAAACCGGCGAATGGCTGTTCGTGGCAGACCTCGAAACGGGCGATGATTTCATGGCTGGCGGCGTTTGCATCACCTGCCGCTGGGATCCCATGGCTTGGTCATTTGTGGGCATACTACGCGGGTCAGATCAAACTGAGGATGTGTTCGGCATCTGGCACGTTGCCTCCCGAACCAATTGGATCAACCTGAACAGTGAATCGGAAACCGTGCCGCCGGAAGATGAAATCATGCTGCCGGTCATGCTGGATGCCACGGGATTCGACCACGACACCGATCTGGAATGCGAGCTAATCATCGAACACAACGGGCGCGGCGACCGGGTCAGGATACCGGTTACGGTACAGGTGACGCTCGTTGTTGATGACAAGCCGGATATGGGTATTCCCCGAAGCTTTCACCTCTCCAATCCATATCCCAATCCGTTTAATGATGCTACATCCATCCGGTTCGACCTGCCATCAAACAATTTCGTAAGCCTGAACCTGATCGATATTCACGGTAGGTCTGTCAAGAAGATTATTAATGGATATTACCAGGCTGGCTACCATAACACCATTATTAATGGGGACAACCTCGCCAGCGGCGTTTATTTCCTGAATATGCAGGCGGGTAATAATACTGCCATAAAAAAGATCTTGTTAGTCAGATAATTGGCGTGTTTGTATGACGTCTGGTATGGATAAGCCCGACCGTTGGTCGGGCTTTTATTTGCATAATATTACTGAAAATCCTATATTGATAGAAGAATTACGGACTGAGACACGGGTAGCAGAGCTACCCGTGCCACCCGCTGGTTCCCCGCGTACGCGGGGATGACGTATTGTGCGCAGTGATGACTGAGACACGGGTAGCGGAGCTACCCATGCCACCCGCCGCTGGTTCCCCGCATGCGCGGGGATGACGTCCAAAACTAAAGACCAAAAACTAAAAACAAAAGACCAACATGAAACGTCTCTTCCTCGTCGACGGTACAGCGCTTGTATTCCGCAGCTATCACGCCTTCAGCGGTCGTGCACAACTGACATCGCGCGGACGCAACGTGGGTATGATTTTCGGTTTCCTCTCATCGCTGTTGATGATCTGCCGCCGTGAGAAGCCCGACTCGCTCGTCCTGACCTTCGACACCGGTGCGCCCACCTTCCGTCAAGAGATGTTCGACGCTTACAAAGCCAACCGCCCGCCGGTGGATGACGAGTTAGTGCAGCAACTGCCATTACTATACGACATTGTCGATGCGCTGAATATCCCTCAGATCAGGCTTGACGGCTGGGAAGCCGATGACGTGATGGGCACGCTCGCCAAACGAGCCGAAGCTGCCGGTTTGGAAGTGTTCCTCGTCAGCGGCGACAAGGATTTCTATCAGCTCGTTACTGACAAAGTAAAAGTCTACACTCTCCCGCGCCAGTCAGGTGATAATCCAAGCATTTACGACCCGGACGGCGTCGAAGCCAAGTTCGGTGTGCGACCAGAGAAAGTCATCGACGTCCTTGGACTGATGGGCGATAGTTCCGACAATGTTCCCGGCGTTCCGAAAGTCGGTCCCAAAACCGCGGTCAATCTGGTCAAGGAATACGGCAGTTTCGAAGATGTTCTGTCTGCAGCCGGTCAGGTTAAACAGAAAAAAGTGAGCGAAAACCTGGTAGAATTCGCCAACCAGGCGAGGTTGTCCTATAAATTAGTCACTATCGACACCGATGCACCTGTCGATGCAGACCCGGGAAAATTTACACATGGACCGATGAACAATCCTGCTGCCCGCAGTTTATTGACCGATCTTGAATTCAAGCGCATCCTCGACCAGCTCGACCAGCTTGAACCGGAAGGCGCTCAACCCGGCGCTGTTGATGAAATCGAACGCAAGTACCATTCAATTACCGATCCGGAAGGTCTGCTGAAGCTGATAAATACGCTGAAATCTGCTGAAATAGTTTCAATGGACACCGAGACAACCTCCATTGACGCCATGCTGGCAGAACTTGTGGGATTATCCTTCTCCATTACCGAGGGCGAAGCGTGGTACGTGTCCGTAAATTACTTTGAAAACATCCCGGATGACTACAAACCACCCTCCCCCCCACTCCTGCGACCGAACTGCACGACGGAACTGACTTACATCCTTGAACAACTTAAGCCTCTTCTGACAGATGAAAATATCCCCAAGACCGGTCAGAACCTGAAATACGATATGCTCGTCCTGTCCTGCTACAACATCGACGTCAAGGGCGTCTGCTTTGATACGATGATAGCCTCACACCTGCTCGATCCGTCGGCTCGTCAGCATAACCTCGATTATCTCGCTGAAGAAAATCTCAATATACGGAAAATACAAATATCGCAGTTAATCGGAACGGGCTCGAAACAGAAATCGATGGCTGATGTCCCCCTGTCCGAAATCAGTGAATATGCCTGCGAAGATGCAGACGTTACACTCAGACTGCACAATCACTTTCGACCGCGGATAGCAGAAGCCAACCTCGATAAGCTACTCCGGGAACAGGAACTGCCGTTAGTACCGGTTCTGATCAATATGGAGAAGATTGGCGTGGCGTTGGATACAGACCAGCTCGCTGAGATGTCCGGTGAATTCCAGGTTGAGATTGACCAGCTTGAGAAAGATGTCCACGAACTGGCAGGGCAACCATTCAATCTGAACTCGACCCAGCAGTTAGCCGATATTCTCTATAAGAAGTTTGGGCTTCCCCATGGTAAAAAGACCAAGCTTGGCTATTCAACTAATATAGCTGAACTGGAGCGGTTAGCGCCACTGCATGATCTGCCCAAGAAGCTGCTGCGCTACCGGCACCTCGCCAAGCTGAAATCGACCTATATAGACGCTCTACCGGCGTTGCTGCATCCGATCACGCACCGTATCCATACATCTTACAACCTGACTATTGCTGCGACCGGACGGTTGTCATCGACCGATCCGAATCTGCAGAACATCCCGATCCGTTCCGAAGAAGGCGGGCGCATCCGCAGGGCTTTCATCGCCGGTGAACCGGGCTGGAAGATTATATCCGCCGACTATTCTCAGATCGAGCTGCGCATCATGGCTCATCTTTCCGGTGATGAGCGATTGATAGAAGCGTTCCTTGAGGGCTGGGATATTCACCGATCGACCGCAGCCTGGATGGCGGACATACCACCGGAGCTGGTCACAGCGGATATGCGCCGTCAGGCAAAGGAGGTCAACTTCGGAGTGCTGTACGGTATGGGCGAGTTCGGACTGGCTCAGCGGCTGAGCATCTCGCGCAAACACGCCAGAGAATTCATCGAACAGTACTTCACCAACTTCCCACGGGTCAAGGAATATATCGAAGAAGTCCACCAGGCTGCCCGTGAAAACGGCTACGTCGAAACGATGATGGGGCGCCGCCGGTTGCTGCCTGAGATCAACGCCAAGAACTTCCAGGTCAGGCAGAACGCACAGCGCATTGCTATCAACACACCGATCCAGGGTTCAGCCGCCGACCTGATGAAACGAGCCATGATCGATGTGCATAGATCCTTGAAAGATGAGAAATTCAAGGCAAAGATGCTGATGCAGGTTCATGACGAACTGGTCTTTGAAGCGTCTGAGAAAGAGGTTGAAAGGCTTGCGGAAATGCTGAAACATGTTATGGGTGGTGCAATGAAGTTGAAAGTTCCATTAGAAGTCGGCGTTGCGTGGGGAGATAGTTGGCTCGATGCACATGAATAACCATATACTCCTCATTCTCGGACACACTGGTGCGCGGGGATGACAGAGCCACGGGTAACATGCGCGGGGATAACAGAGCAATAGATAAAGTCCCCGGAGATGATTGAAACACGGGTAGCAGAGCTACCCGTGCCACACACTCAATGACAAACTGAGAACATGAACACTATAAAACTAAACAGAGTCGCCAAAGCAATAATCCGCCGGGCGCTGAAGGAAGACCTCGGCAAGCGCGGTGATATCACCACCCGCGCAACCATTCCCAGCGACGTCGAAGGCAAGGCGGTTATCATTGCTCGAACAGAGGGAGTTATCGCCGGTCAACAGATCGCCGAGGGAGTCTTTCAAGCAGTGGAGAAATCGACTAATTATGAAATCCTCACCAAAGACGGTGAGTCAATTGAACCGGACGCTCCGATAGCTCGTATCAAAGGAAAACTGTGGGCGATACTGGTCGCGGAGCGTACGGCGTTGAATATACTGGGACGCTGCTCCGGAATAGCGACCCTGACCAACAGATTCATCAAAGCGGTAGAAGGGACCGGTGTAAAAATAAGCGAAACACGCAAGACCGCTCCCGGGCTCAGATACCTCGACAAAGCAGCAGTAGTTGCCGGAGGCGGCGTCAACCACCGCTACGCACTTTACGATGCATTCCTCATTAAGGAAAATCACATCGCCGGCGCGGGCGGTATTATCGAAGCTGTCAACGCCTGCCATAAATTCAGGGAGAAGCACGGTAAATTCCGCATTATGGTAGAAGCTGCCAACATAAATGACTACAGACTGGCGCTTAGCGCAAAACCTGACCGAATACTGCTCGATAACATGAATCCCGACCAACTTACTGACTGCGTGGCTGTACCACATGACAATATCGAATTGGAAGCCACCGGCGGAATTACATTGGAAAACGTGCGCGAATACGCCGAGACCGGTGTGGATTACATCTCTATCGGGGCGTTGACACATTCGGTCAGGATTCTGGATTTATCGCTGCTGGTTGAGTAGTAAACGACGCTTCCGGTATATGGATTATTTACATTAAGAGCGTTAACATTATAATATGTCATTCTGAACGAAGTGAAGAATCTATTTATAATCAAGTAATTAACAACAGAGATGCTTCACTTCGTTCAGCATGACAAACAGTTGTTACAACACAATTATACTTCTCAGTAAATGGAAAAAGTATCTATCACATAAATCACAGCTCACAAGAGGTAAGCTATGGAAACAGAGGGTAAAACATCATACAAACGGCTTTACAGATCGGAAGAGGATCGATTGATTGCCGGCGTCTGTGGCGGTCTGGGTGAGCACTTTGGGATCGATCCCGTTATCATCAGGATTCTGATGGTTATTCTGGTTCTGGCAGGGGGACCCACGGGTGTTATCCTTTACGCGCTGTTCTGGTTGTTAATCCCCCGTCAACCATAACGAAACTGAAGAGCTCGATTGCCCAAAAAGCATAAAAGTATAGGCTGCCTTGCTCTAATCCTGATTGTACTGGGAATGGCTCTGCTGATCTTTCGTTACGGTTGGGTTACCTGGGGATGGTGGTTGTTCGGCATGGGTGTGTTATTCTATATTGCCGGATTGAAGAAAGGAGGCAACCTCGAATATCTCTTCCCCGGTACAATCCTTCTTGTTTTCAGCGGCGCATTGCTGCTCCGGCAATATGAGCTGGTGAACCTGCCGTTGTGGCGGATCTGGTCTGTGCTGTTCGGTGCCATGGGATTGTCATTCCTGTTGATGTGGTTGGTTCGGAACAGCGGCATCTGGGTGTTTGTGCCAGGTGGACTTCTGCTGTTGGCAAGCGGTGGCGGGTTTTCGTCGAGATCATTCGTACGCTACCAGATCTGGCTGCGGGGAATTGCCAACTGGTGGCCCTTACTGCTGGCTTTAATTATTGTATTTATAGTCGTTTATTATTGGCGGTTGCGATCCGAACAGTAGACCCGACAATCCTGTCGGGTCAAACTGCGCAGAATCGGATTATAACGGCACAGGATTGTACCGTCTACCGACACTATATTTTAACAAAATCCAAGGTTATGAATGTCTGACAAGCCAACTCAAAAAATAGAAATCAAATCCAAGGTCTTCCTGCTCATCCTCGACGGTTACGGTTATCGCCAGGAGTTAAAAGGCAATGCAGTTAAGCTCGCCAAAACCCCATACCTCAATGAATTGTTTCCTGAGCCGCCTCAGGCAACGCTCAGCGCATCCGGACGCAGCGTCGGACTTCCAAAGGGTTTAATGGGCAACAGCGAAGTCGGACACCTGAACCTGGGCGCCGGGCGGATCGTATACCAGGATATTACGCGTATCGATAAATCAATTGAAGACGGTGAGTTCCACAAAAATCCGGTAATCATTAAATCGATTGAGCATGCCAAGAAAAACGGAAACGTCTGGCATCTGATAGGACTGATTTCAGATGGCGGCGTTCACAGTTCGCTCGAACATCTCTACGCACTGTTGGAAATGGCTAAGCAGCACAGTCTTGAAAAGGTCTACCTCCATGCTTTTATGGACGGTCGCGATACATCTCCGTATGCAGGTGTGCATTTCATCTGGCAAGTTGAGCAGAAGATGCATAACATCGGAGTCGGAAAAATCGCTTCGATCTGCGGGCGTTACTGGGGAATGGACCGCGACCGCAGGTGGGAACGAGTTGAACGCGCCTACCGAATGCTGACCGCCGGTGAAGGTCTTAAATTCACGAACGCAGTCGAAGCTGTCGAGGACTCATATAAACGCGATATCACCGATGAGTTTATCGAACCCTCCATAGTCACAAATAACGGCAAACCACTCGCAACCATCAATGACGGCGACACGGTGATGTTCTTCAACTTCCGCTCCGATCGGGCGCGGGAGATTACCTGGGCGTTGATTGATGAAAATTTCGAGCACTTCCCCCGCATGAAACTGAATTTACACTACACTACCATGACCGAGTACCACGCTGACCTGACGCTGCCTATCGTCTTCCCACAGCAAAGATTGGAGAAGATACTCGGTGAGATCATATCAAGTGCAGGATTAAAACAGTTCCGAACGGCGGAGACCGAAAAATACGCTCATGTGACGTACTTCTTTAATGGTGGTATAGAGGCTCCTCTCCCGGATGAAGATCGTCTGTTGATTGCTTCACCAAAGGTAGCCACTTACGATCTTCAACCGGAGATGAGTGCGCTGGAAGTTGCTAAGTATGCGCTGGAAAACCTGGATGAGGACTACGCATTCTTCCTGCTCAACTTCGCCAATCCCGACATGGTCGGTCATACCGGTATGTTGGAAGCAGCGATTAAAGCATTGGAAACGCTCGACCCGCTGGTGAAGCAACTGATTGAGAAAGCCCGACGAAACGGTTACGTGGTACTGATAACTGCGGACCACGGCAACTGTGAACAGATGATCGATGACGAAGATCGTCCGCATACCGCTCATACGACCAATCGGGTACCGCTGGCACTGCTCATGCCGGATGGCTCCAGACCCACACTTAGGCATGATGGTATCCTTGCCGACGTTGCTCCGACTGTTCTTAATCTATTGGGGATAGAACAACCGGAAGAAATGACCGGGGAAAGCTTGATAATTAAAAATTGAGAGTCTTAACTGATTAATAATATCGTGTGAAAGCTCTCATTCTGTCATTCTGAACGAAGTGAAGAATCTCCAACAGCAAGGGAATAAAAACGAGATTCTTCACTTCGTTCAGAATGACTACTGGAAGTTATCGCTGGATTAGTGAGTTAAACCACACTAACATCAACACAACACGAATGTAATTCAGCACAGTTTCTGTTCTTGAACCTGTATTAGCTGATGGTTCGGACTTGCGTTTGAACATATTATCCCGTAGTTTTCCAATTATTTTTAAATTCACAACATATTATCCAGAAATCCAAAATGAACGGTAACCAATCAAAACCCTTACAGATATTAGTACTGGATGAATCAGCGGCAGAAGCTGATAAAATATCGAGGATGCTACAGTCCATCCGTAAATGCGAGATACAGGTATTCGACAGCGTTCATGATACATTGCAGAGCATCGGGAAGCAGTTGCCCGACTTGATTATATCCGACCTGGAGCTTAAAGATTACACTGCTGAAGAACTCCTGCGGGTAATGGCTACATACCAGAAACTACGGAATATACCAGTTCTAATAGCGACTATATTCCAGAACAAGAAGCAGTTAAACCGATTAATGGAACTCGGCGCAATCGGCGTACTATGTAAGCCTATTGAAGAAACATCACTCGAACAGCACCTGGAGAAATTGATACCTGCCGAGTCGGATGAACAAGTGGATATGGCTCAGGCAGCTAAGAGTATTCAGGACCATCTCAAACAGATTCACGACCTGGCACCACTTCCGACACTTGTTAGTGACATTATCGCTATCAGCAACAATACCAGATCAACTGCACGCGATTGGGCAAGCGTTATCCAGAAAGATCAGGCTATCTCCGCCAGACTGCTCAGGATTGTAAACAGCGCTTACTATAATTTCTATCGGAAAATAAGCGACGTCAGCCGTTCGGTAGTCATTCTCGGTTTATTGGAAGTTAAGAATATTTCGCTTGCCGCTTGTTTAATGCAAAACTATCCGGTCAGACAAAGCCCTGATTTCAACCCGGAAATGTATTGGAAACATGCGCTTGGTACAGCATACGTCACCCGAGAACTGAGTAAACTGTGCAAGAACCTGACTCCGGAAGACGCTTTCACTATGGGTCTGCTGCACGATTTCGGAAAGGTTATATTCGATCAGCATTTCGGTGCGGTGTTCGACGTGATCCTACGGGAAGCGAAACAACACGAGCAACCGTTGTACAAGGCGGAAAATCAACTGGTTGGTACCGATCATTCGGTAATCGGCAGCATGATTGCAGATAATTGGAACCTGCCTGAACCGCTGGTGCGTTCGATCAGGTACCACCATGAACCGTATTTAAGCTTCAGCGACAAC
>CAYYHI010000135.1:0-9208 GCA_964471745.1 uncultured bacterium
CTGCGCCGTAGCTTCTTGTTCCGCCAGCTAAAGCATAACCACTATCAATAGTTCTGATAATTGATTGGCAGTAATCATTAGCTTCACCTCCGTAGGTCTGCGTCCATTCGACTTCGCCTTCTTCATCAGTCTTTATCAAATACATATCATAACCACCAGCGCCAAAGGAAGTTGACGAACCTGCTAGTAAGAATCCTCCATCTTCAGCCTGTAAAAGACTTCTCCCGTTATCCGCGCCTCCACCACCATACTGTTCAACAAAGAGTTCCTCACCATCTTCGTTTATTATCACAAAATAGAAGTTCCAATCGCCACCTATACCAACTAAAGCATAACGATCATCCGTTATGGGAATGATCGACATAAAGAGTTCACCTGAATTCCAGCCATAGGTCTGCGACCAGACAACTTCACCCTCCGGATCGGTCTTGATAATCCAGCCATCAGAACTACCAGCGCCATAACTGTCGGTATATCCAGCTAGAAGAAAATCCCCTTCTTCTATTTGAAGAATAGCACTACAATGATCATGTGCATCACCTCCATAATTCCTCGACCATAAGCTGTCGCCGTTTTCGTCAGTTCTGACAAAGTAGAAATCATGGTTAGGTGCATCGTGAAAGTCAATATATCCACAAAGTGCATACCCTCCATCAGCAGTCTGGATTACTTCACGACACTTGTCACCCCATGTACTGCCGAATGTGCTATGCCACAGAACCGGTGGCTGAGCAAACAGAATGTTAAATGATAGTAAAAGTAGTAGAAGAAAAGATTTCATACTTCTTACTTTATCAGGGTAATCTTGATACTTCTGACATAGTCGGATGCTTTCATCCGACAGATATAGAGTCCTGAAGGAAATTCGACAGCGTTCCATACCGCATTATAATAACCCGCCTCGATCCTGTCGTTGACCAGCGTCACAATCTCGCGACCCTGGATGTCATAAATCCTTATTGTGACTTCGCTCGGTTCGGGAAGCTGGTAACTAATGTTCGTCAGAGAGTTGAAGGGATTCGGATAGGCATTTCCCAAACCGAATGACAATGGTAAAGTTGACTGAGCTCTATATGACACAACAGCCAAACCGTCGGTTACATATATTCCGTCACCCTCGATCCATTCAGCCTCCAAACCCGCTTCACAGCTACCGTTCCAAAGCCGGAACGACAACCGAGTATTTTTTAGAGCGCCGTCGATCACCTCAGTCGTTGGGTCGTCGCCCCAAACCACAATTCCGAATGGATCATTTCGATTGGCAACTCCTGCTCCAACACACAATCCGTTATCAATGAAAACACCTACTTCAAATTCTCCCTGAGCGGACCGTTTTCCATTATTACACACATCCAGATCGAGAATTAAGAGACTCATATTGCTGCCGGTCGGCGCTACTGGTGTATAATGGATTGGAGCAGAATGAGTTCTGAGCAAATAATCTTTTGATGCCATTCGGTCCGGCACATTCCAGGTTAACTCGACTGCCTCCGATACATTGACCTGGTAACCCTGACCTCTATGCAGCGCTTCCATGTTGGAGAATCCGTACTCGGGAACGTGGAAGTGACCTTTGCCATCCTTCACAAAAACCAGTTGGTCACTAATATTCGACATTGCCTCCTGCACCGGTACCGCCTGTTCAGGATAGTACGCCACTATCGACCATCCTTCAGCCAATTCGATCGGTTCATCTTCCGACACCGGTTCACCGGCGATGTAAAGCCGATCGGATCTAACCATCTTAACCTGATATCCATACCTGACATCCCAGCCGGGTATATTATTATAATTGAAGCGGGGCCAAAAGAAGCGCCCCAAATAATCTCTTACGATGATCAGGTTGCGGCGATCCACCGAACCCGACCAGACTACCCACACATCATCGTCCGGGGGATCGACGTAGGATGATATCATATTCCAACCACTCTCGAGTAGAATTGGATTTAGATTTTCACAGTAGAAGAACGCTCCCATATCAGTCCGGGTATGATCGATGTCCTGCGGTGAATCCGGATCACCGGCATCAATGCAGGGACTGTCCTCAGTCAGTCTGTAATCATGATTGTCACCATCCGCAAACAGAGGATCTTCGTCGATATTTCCATCTCTCCAGCTGATGTTGCCGTTGAAGTTATCAACTATGTCGTCTTCACCACCCGCTATATCTGAATAATAAACATTGATTCCATTCGGATCGCGATCTGATCCATAGTATATCTGAACAGGGGAATTGTCGTAGATGATGGTATTGTAAAGATAAATGTAGGAGCTCGACCAAAGGAACATCCCGCCGCCACCCGCTTCAACGGAGTTGTCAGCAATAGTGCAATTATAGAAGCGTGGTGAAGAGGCATAGCAGAAAACGCCGCCGCCGCCTTCTTCAGCTTCGTTGCCGTAGATAGCACAATGCCTGATGGTTGGAGAAGAGTTATAGCAGTAGATTCCGCCACCCTCCGGGTGGCTGCCATTGCGTATGGTAAATCCTATCAGCCTTGTACTGCTGGTTTCACGGCGGCTAAATTTCACAACTACATCATTTCCATCTCCGTCGATGGTGGTTGAATCAATATAAGCCGGATCGCCGGTGGTCAGGAAAAGACTGGCAAGGGTTATATTTACACCCCTGAAATTGAGATTTTCAATATATGTTCCGGGACGAACCAGGATTGTATCTCCCGGTTGAGCCATGTTAATAGCAGTTTGAATCGTTTCATAATCGTCCGGAATATGGATGATAACAGGATTCCTTTCTATGACATGATGAAAATAGTAAGCCCCCATATCCGCTCGGGTATCGTCGGGGTCGAGCGGACTGCCAGGATCACCGGCGTCGATGCAGGGGCTGTTTTCTGTCAGGTGGAAGTTATCGTTGTCAGGGTCGGCAAACAACGGGTCTTCATCGATATTGCCGTCGTTCCATTCGATCTCGCCATTGTCATTAACGATTATGGCGTCAATGCCGCCGGTTAGGTCGGAATAGGCTAATGAAATAGAATTGGGTTCTCTGTTTCGATTGAAGTAGACTTCCTGCGGTTCATTGTTCCAAAATATCGAGTTCGCGATGGCTGGATGAGAATTGTTCTCACACCATATCCCGCCGCCGAAATCATCGGCGTCGTTTCCAGTGGCAGTGCAACAGTAAAACATTGGGGATACTCTGCTGCTACAGTATATTCCGCCTCCGTTGCCGTCGGTTGAATTGACTGTGATTAGGCTGTATGAGATTGTCGGGTCTGAATCGTTGGCTATTAACAATCCACCGCCTGCATCCACAGCGTAGTTGCCGGTTATTATACAGCCGTTGATGAGGGGATTGGAATTATCACTGCAGAATATCCCGCCGCCATTGTGCCCGGCACGATTCTGACTTATAACCACATTCTGTATCACCGGACTTGCCCCACGAATATGGATTCCACCTCCACTCTCCGCCCTGCCGTTGGTTAGTAGAAATCCAATCAGTATGGCATATTCAGTTTCACCATTCTCAAAAGTCACAACACTTCCTTCTTCATTGCCGTCGATGACAGTCTGCTCGATAAATTCCTCATTATCTGTACTTAGAAAGCGGCTGCCGATGGTGATGTTCTTACCGTTGAAGTTGATATTCTCGGTGTATTCTCCCGGTTGTACAAGCACAATATCCCCATCATCAGATGCATCGACAGCCTCACTTATGGAGTCAAAATCGTCCGGAACGTGCAGTGCGTATCTGCCGCCTTCGTTATGGAAATAGAGAGCGCCCATATCTGTGATAGTTCCGTCCGGATCAGGGTCGCTTTCGGGATTGCCTGCGTCGATGCATGGACTGTCTCCCTGCAAGTGGTAATCTCCAGCATCCGGATCTGTAAATTGAGGATCCTGATCTATATTACCAACCACCCAATTCGCTTCCCCCATGTTCCACATTTCAACTCCTTCAAGTCCTCCATCAACATCGGAATGGTAAACGTTAATCTGCGTAACATTTTCCCCAAATGCGAGTTGAATCTCATGGGGCTCATTTTCCCACAGTATACACTCAGACAGGTTCGCTACGGCATCCTGGGTCAGATAGATTGCTCCGCCGGTATGTAATGCTCTGTTATGACTGATCGTTACACGATTCAACGTCAATTCCGAACGATAGCCGTGAACGCCGCCACCGACATGATCGGAGTAATTATCGTATATCTGGCAATTTGTCAGTGTAGGAGTTGAATTGCCATAGCCTCCGAAGCCACCTCCAACGTAACCACATGAATTGTTGCGAATAACGACATTACTGATAGTTGGGGAAGAAAATTCTGTACAGTAAATTCCACCGCCGTTTCTTTCAACTACATTATCGGAAACAATCAGATGGCTGAGAACAGGATTTGAATTGCGAATATATATCCCGCCACCATAATCTGTCTCCCCATTCTGAATAGTGAAACCGGTCAGGAGACCCACCTCACCAATGCGAAAGACAATGACGCTGCCTCCGTTATGATCGCCATCAATAACAGTCCGCTCGATAAAGCCTTCATCGCCTGTGGTCAGGAACAACGAGCCAACAACGATGAATTGCTGGGTAAAGCGGACGTTTTCCCTGTACGTGCCCGGCTGAACCAGAACAGTGTCGCCGTTTTCAGCGTTGTTAATGCCAGCCTGGATGGTTCCGAAGTCACCGGGAACATTGATGATACGCGAATGACTGACCGAAGGAAGGCTAAGGAGAAATATTGCAGAAAAAACTACAGAATAGATATCTTTCATAATTATCCTCTGTTTAGAATTGTAATAAGGATATATAAGTTGCTCCTATATGTTAAACAATGATCTGGATCACAGAAAAAGGTATTAGCCAAAAAATGGAGAGGAAATCCTTGGCAGATAATGTGGAGTCTGATGTTCATTGAAATGAATTATCGAGCAGAAAAGGTTGCGACTTGAATCGCAACCTTTTGTTTATAGAAGCGGAGGATGAGGGATTCGAACCCCCAAGGGTGTTAACCCGGCGGTTTTCAAGACCACTGCCTTACCGGTTAGGCTAATCCTCCGGAAACCACTTAATTTAATGCTGAACGTACATTATACAAAATCCAGCGGTTATTGTCAATGAGTTTGCACCGACAACAACATGGGATTCGATACGTTACTATGACCTACACACTAAAGTCTTATAAGATCAAACTTCAGTGGAATTCTCACCAATCCGATCCCCTTCTTCTCGAACAATAGATATTCATGTTCCAGAATGTGGAAAAACAGGTCGCGAGTCACTTCGACGTCCCGCCTGCAGTACTCGGCAACCTTTTCAACCTCGCCGTTCTTCCACCAGCGCAGCGACTGAATTCCATCGGCGGACTTTACTGAACCTAATGTAGCAGAGGCGAGCGAATTAAGCTTGAGACGATGACTGAGTACGCTCTGAACCTCAACCAGCATATCGTAACTTTTAAGCCTGCGGAAATCAAATCCTGAATAACCGCGCAGGACTTCATAGTCAAACCGCACCTGGTTAAAACCGACGACAACATCAGCGTTTTTCAAGACTCCGATAAGCTCTTCAACGTCCTTTTCCGCGAAATCCAGCCATTCGTTCCCAGGGAATTTATATACTACCGCCCAGGCAAGCCCCATAGCTTTTATATTTCCCCAGCCGCCGACCTCGTCTGCGCTGCGCTGGGTTTCGAGATCGAAGACCACCCCGGATTTGTCAGGGGACCAGGACTGCGGAACTGAAACGGATTTTTCTCTCGATGCAACGGTTTTCATGATAATTGAATCGTTTGGTTTTATGACGTTCTGTGGAGTGTATTTTTGATTTTGTGTAGATTTTTCCTCGCTGTGGCGGATTTTCTTCTCGCCTGCCAGTACTTCGAGCGTCATTATTGCTGCAGCCTTATCCAGCGGCACATTGCCATGACCACACTTGGGCGAGTGGATGCAGGACGGACAGCCATAATCGCAGGGACAGCCTCTGACAAGCTTAAGCGTTCGTATAACAAGCTCGTTGAAAACATCAAAAAGCCGTGCTGAGAGCCCGATTCCACCGGGATATCCGTCGTAAAGGAACACCGCCGGTCCATCTACGTGCGGATGAGAGACCGCGGAATACCCACCCATGTCGTTCCGGTCGCACAGGGCAAAAAGCGGCGCCAGCGCCAGCAATGCATGCTCGACGCCGTGTATTCCTCCGCGAAAGTGTAATTCAGCATCAGCCGCCATGCGCGCTGCTGTTTCCGGGATGGCTATTACCAGACCGACCGTTTCATAGGAAGTCGGTTCAAATTCCAATTCGTGCTGGGATATGAGCTGCTGTCCGTAAACGCGCCGTTTCTGGTATCCGACCAACTGTTCGGTGACTTTCATACGAGCCAGGATTACATTACCGGCTGGAAGCGGAGCGGCGTTGAGTTCCTCCAGTATTTCCGTTTCCTTCTCGAACAATGGAATCGTGTAATGATTGACGTCGGTTTTTCGCACATTTACCCGTTTGGCGTTGAGATCGAGTTCTGTCACAAGATACTGTTCAGCCCGATGAAGATAAATCGCATTCGGGTGGCATTCCGCATATACCGATCTGCCGCTGACCGTGCCGAGTTGTTCATTGCTGTTCTTCAGCTCGATTGAGAAGATATTACCGGCTGTGCGAACGTTTACCGAGCGTTGCGGTCGTCGCTGTGCCGCGAACCAACGGTCTCCCGAGGCGCCAAGGAGCAGCATTCCCTTCTTAGTTTGTTCCTCAATCATTGCTCGCAGTAACGGATCTTTCATAACCACATCCTGCTTTGATATCGGAATCTCCTGCGCAGCGCAAAGGAGGTGTGGTGTGGCGATCTGTGCGTTCGAACTGTCGACAATCGCTTTTTCTACCGGACGAGCAAAGAAGTCGGCTGGATTGCGGATGAAATACTGGTCGAGCTGATCCTGTCCGGCGACCAGACAGACGCAGGATGGTAAAGAGCCTCGTCCTACTCTTCCGGCGCGCTGCCATGTCGACGAAATCGTCCCCGGGTAACCGACCAGTATGCAGACATCCAACCCGCCGATGTCAATGCCGAGTTCAAGTGCTGAGGTGGAGATCACACCGCTCAGTTCGCCACTCATCAGTTTCTGTTCGATCTCACGACGCTCCTCGACGAGGAATCCGGCGCGGTACGAGCTGATTTTTTGCGCCAGGTCGGGATAATTTTCAGTCATCCAGCGGTGCAGCAGTTCCGTTGTGCGGCGTGCTTTGGTGAAGACGATGGTTTTAAGACCACTGTTAAGAGCGGCGGCAAACAGTTTCAGAGCGAAGGTAAGGTAACTTTCGACAGGATTGAAGAACAGGAAGTGGCGTCTGGCGATCGGAGCGCCGCTCTCCTCGATGATTTCAAACGGATGACCGGTCAAGTCTTCAGCCAATTCCTTCGCTCCGGCGATGGTGGCTGATGCGGCGATATATTGCGGGGAGGCACCGTAATATCGGCAGAGCCGGTCGAGGCGGTGCAGGACGTGCAGGATATGGCTGCCGAAGATGCCGCGGTAAACGTGCAGCTCATCGAGGATGACGAACCGCAGACCGCGCAGGAAATCCTCCCATGATGAATGGTAACTCAAGACGGACAGGTGCAGCATATCCGGGTTGGTTATCAGGATCGACGGCGGTTTCTTGCGCATCCTGGAGCGGGTATATTGTGGAGTATCACCGTCATAGATACCGACCGAAATTCCCTCTCCCACGGCATTTGCAGAGGAAATACAGTTCCCATCCCCCCTTGCTACACTTATATGGGAAATACTGCTCCCCTCCCCCCCTACTAATGCAGGCTCAACTTCATCCCCCCCTGCTATTGCGGGGGGGGGTAGGGGGGGGGCATTAAATCCAGCCGCCCTGATAAACCGCTTCAATTTCGCAGCCTGATCCTGTTCCAGCGCTTTGAGGGGGAAGATATAGAGCGCATGTCCACCAATACTCTGGTGGGGCGGACATTCCTGTCTGTCTTCACTCCGGTAAGGTGAATGTTCCTGTCTGCCTTCACTCCGGTGGGGCGGATATTCCTGTCTGCCGGAATCAGCCAACATCTCCACGACCGGGATGTTATACAACATACTCTTGCCGCTGGCGGTAGGAGTGATGGCAACCAAGTTGTGTCCGGTTCTGACGAGGTCGATAGCCCTTGCCTGATGGCTGTACAACTTCCGGACATTGAATTCCGCAAGGGCGTTGAGTATATTTTCCGACAATGGGGTAATCGGTTCTTCATACCTGGCGGGCTGGGCGGGGATGCGCTCGTGGTGGGCGAGAGTGGCGGCGAAAAGGTTGTCGCGGTCGATCAGTTTCAGGAATCTGCTTAAGGACATTGGGATTGGGCTTTGGGTTTTATAGGCAGTTCATTAGACTCATCACCTGATCAGCATAACCTTCTGTGTAAACACCTGCCCTGCAGCATTCAACCTCACGAAATACAACCCCGATGGCAGATCGGATGCGGACAGGATCGTGCGATGGTAGCCCGCCTGCCTTTTGCCTTCAATCATTGTCTTCACCTGCCTGCCGTATAGGTCATAAAGCCTTAGTGAAACAGTTGAGGCGACCGGCAGGGCGTAAGTGATGGTGGTGGTTGAGTTGAAGGGATTGGGATAAGCGTTGTACAGAGTATATTCTCCCGGCATATCGGAATGTGGTGGTTTCTCAATGTGCTCCGGATCCAAATCGCTCTCCCACCAGGTAATGTCATCAGCGTCACGAGCGGCTCCGAGCACGTCCATATCGCCATCGCCGTCAATATCTGCAGCATAAACAGATGTTGCATAGTCGAAATCACCTGCTATGGTATGCTCGGTGAAGTCCTGCTCGCCGTCGTTTTCCCACCAGGTAATATCATCGGCGTTAATAGCGGCTCCGAGCACGTCCATATCGTCGTCGTCGTCAAGATCTGCGGCATAAACAGAATTAGCACCGACGAAATCACCTGCCATAGTATACTTGGTGAAGTTCTGCTCTCCGTCGTTTTCAAACCAAGCCATGCCACCGTGTTCTGTAGCAGGGCCACTGAGCACATCCATATCGCCGTCGCCGTCAACATCTGCAGCATAAACAAAGCTGGCACCACAGACACCTAAGGGTATTATATGCTCGGTGAAGTTCTGCTCGCCATCGTTTTCCCACCAGGAAGTGCCCTCATCATAATCACCGGCTCCAAGCACGTCCATATCGCCGTCGCCGTCAACATCTCCAGCATAAACACAGTTA
>CAYYHI010000136.1:0-9149 GCA_964471745.1 uncultured bacterium
CCACCCGCGTCCTCGTTCAGGGTATAACCGGCAGCGAGGGAACATTTCACACCAGCCAGATGCTGGAATACGGCACCAAGGTCGTCGCCGGTGTGACACCCGGCAAGGGCGGTATGACACATCTCGGCGTACCGGTTTTTAACACAGTCGTCGATGCGGTCAAGGAAACAGGTGCAAATACATCCTGTATCTTCGTACCGCCACCGTTTGCCGCCGACGCTATTATGGAGTCTGCTGACGCCGGTATCAAGTTGGTGGTCTGCATAACTGAAGGTATCCCGACTAGGGATATGATCGAGGTTAATACATTCCTTGCCGATCTTCCCACGCGATACGTCGGTCCCAACTGCCCGGGCGTTATATCACCTGGGAAAGCCAAGGTCGGCATCATGCCGGCTTTTATCCATAAACCCGGATCTATCGGCGTGATCTCTCGATCCGGAACGCTGACCTACGAAGCAGTCGGTCAGTTAACTGAGCTTGGTTTGGGGCAGTCAACATGTATAGGTATCGGTGGAGACCCCATCATCGGCAGTAACTTCATCGATCTCATTGGAATGTTCCAGAACGATCCTGAGACTGAAGCCGTGGTTATGATCGGTGAGATAGGTGGGAGCGCTGAGGAGAACGCAGCAGCGTTTATTTCCGAGAACGTAACCAAGCCCGTAGTCGCATTTGTCGCCGGTCGAACTGCTCCACCCGGACGTCGGATGGGGCATGCCGGAGCGATCATCGCTGGAGGCAAGGGAACCGCTGATGACAAGATCAAGGCTCTGAAGGAAGCCGGTGTACGCGTGGCTGAAAGTCCAGCGGAAATCGGTGCCACTATGCAGAAAGTGGTAGGAAGATAACAAGCTTTCCCATTTACTACGTCAGCGTAATCAAAATTGAAAACTGTACCGACAGGGATAAACTCCTGCCCAGTGTTTTATAAATTATTTTTACACCAAAGCTTGGATAACTTAAATGGGTAATAACAACAAACCAAAACTTGATGAATTACCGATTGGTGAAGAGTCTGCCGGACTTGCCGAGGATACAATCGATATAAAAAGCAGCGATGGTCAGACTACTATCACCGTTCATAGGCATTTCTGCAAGGGATGTGAGATCTGTGTTGAAGTCTGCCCCAAGGACGTGCTGAAGATGGTTGTGGCGCTGGATCGTTGGGAGGGTACAATCGTTGAGGTTATAAATATCGATAACTGCAATGCCTGCATGCTTTGCGAGTATCAGTGCCCGGATTTTGCCATCGAGGTTTTTAACGTTAAGAAGGAACAGAAGAAAAAGGAGAAAAAAGCAGTTGGATAATACGGAAACAAAGGAGCACCAGGTTGTATTCTGGTCCGGCAACCAGATTGTGGCTGAAGCTGCTATTGCGGGAGGATGCCGATTTTTCGCCGGTTATCCGATCACTCCTTCATCCGAAATAGCGCATGTGATGTCGAAACGGCTCCCGGAAGTGAGGGGTAAATTCATCCAGATGGAAGATGAAATTGCCGCTATGGGAGCGATCATCGGGGCATCATTAACCGGCGAGCGCCCCATGACGGCAACCAGCGGTCCCGGTTTTTCACTGAAACAGGAAAACATCGGCTATGCCTGCATGATTGAAACTCCTTGTGTAATTGTCAACGTTATGCGCGGAGGACCTTCGACCGGTCTGCCGACGGCTCTGGGGCAGGCTGATGTCATGCAGGCAAGATGGGGGACACACGGCGACAGACCGGTAATCGCTTTGACTCCAGCATATCTCGAAGAGGTCTATTCTGAAGTAATCCGGGCTTTCAATCTGGCGGAAATGCTGCGCATGCCGGTTTTCGTCCTGGTCGACGAAGTGCTTGGGCATCTTTCTGAAAGGGTCGAAATCCCTGACCCATCCGAATATGAACTGATTGAACGACCTCGACCGACTGTTCCACCGGAGAAATATATACCTTATGATAGTTCCTATGGCGATGTTCCACCAATGGCTGATTATTTCACCGGATACCGCTGGCACACGACAGGCTTAAACCATGATAAAACGGGATTCCCAACAACTGATCCGAACACCTGTCAGTTTGAAGAGGAACGGATGATGCGAAAAGTCACGAACCATCTTGATATAATTGAAAGCTATGATGAATTCATGACTGAGGACGCCGAGATCGGGGTAATAGCTTTCGGTTCTACTGCCAGAGCAGCTATGGTTGCCATCGCCGATGCTCGCGACAGGGGAATCAAAGCCGGTCTTCTACGTCCCATTACACTTTGGCCCTTCCCGGAAGAACCTGTCAGGAAACTCGATCAGCATGTTAAAGCAATAGTTGTTCCGGAAGCTAACCTGGGGCAGATGATCTACGAAGTCGAACGGATAGCCGGCTGCAATGGACCAGTTGTCGGTGTGAACAAGGTTGGTGGCGTACCGATTTACCCCGGTGAAATTCTGTCCAAGATTGAGGAGGTGGCATAATGCATGCATCCTATACAAATTATTTGCGTATGGACCATATACCGCACATGTGGTGCCCGGGTTGTGGTATTGGTATTATTGTCAAGGCTATTCTGCGGGCTTTCGATGCCCTGGAATGGTCGGCTGATGATATAGCATTTATTTCCGGTATCGGCTGCACATCCCGATCACCGGGTTACCTCGACATGCATACACTGCATACTACGCACGGTCGAGCGTTGAGCTTCGCTACTGGCGTTAAATTCTCACGACCGGATAAGCATGTTGTGGTGATCTCCGGTGATGGCGATGCTGCGGCGATCGGCGGGAATCACCTGATACATTCCTGCCGACGGAATATAGATATAACGTTGATAATTGTTAATAACTATATTTACGGCATGACTGGCGGGCAGTATTCACCAACGACACCGACAGGAGCGCGAGCTGCGACTTCACCCTGGGGGAATGTAGATACACCGTTTAATATTTCCGAGCTAGCGAAAGGCGCCGGAGCAACTTACGTCGCTCGCGGGTATGTCGGATCCGGGGTTCAACTGGAGCGTCTCATTCGCGGTGGTTTCACACATAAAGGCTTTTCAGTAATCGAGGTATTGTCGAACTGTCATACACAGTTTGGCAGGCGCAACCGACTGGCAGATCCGATAGATCTGATTAACAGTATATCCGAAAGCACGGTTAACGTTAAAAAGGCGGAGAAAATGAGTCCTGAAGAGCTTAAGGGCAAATATATTGTCGGTTTGCTTCACCAGGATGAGGAACATCCGGAATACTGCGAAGCATACGAACAAGTCATCGAACGCGCCCAGCTTGCGCGTTAACCTATAAAGGTGGAAAACAACAATGAGCGACCATTTTGAAGCGCGTTTCGCGGCAGTAGGCGGGCAGGGGATTCTCCTGGCTGGGGATATAGTTGCCGAAGCTGCTATCAGTTTTGAAGGTAAGTTCGCTGTGGACAGCCCGACTTATACCGCTCAAGTAAGGGGTGGTCCAACCAAGGTTGACGTTATAGTGGATTCAAAGCGTATCGAGTTTACCCGTACTACAGCTATTGATTTTATGCTGTGTCTTGCCCAGAGATCGTGGGATAGATTCGGTTTCGATCTGAAGGATAACTGCATTATTCTTATTGATCCCTCGCTTGTTCACGAAGTCGATGAGGAACGCTATAAGGTTTATCGCCTGCCGAT
Source organism: uncultured bacterium (assembly GCA_964471745.1). GTDB lineage: Bacteria > Electryoneota > AABM5-125-24 > Hatepunaeales > Hatepunaeaceae > CAYYHI01. Next base: position 3,646 of record CAYYHI010000136.1, read on the forward strand.
TATCGAGATAACCAAGACAGAGATGAAAAAGATGGTTTACACCAGCGCCGTGTCCCTGGGGGCTATGGCTGGATTGACAGATTTCCTGAAGCCTGAATCGATCAAGAAAGCCTTATTAAAGAAAGCGCCGCGCGGTACTGAGGAACCCAATATGAAGGCTTTCGATCTTGGGTTTGAAGCTGCCAAGAAGTTACTGTAATTCGTCGTATATATACAACATCCTGGAAAGAGAATGGAACGAACCTTATTAATAATAAAACCGGACGGTGTTAAGAAACGCATCATTGGGGACATACTTAAAAGGGTGGAAGCTACCGGATTGGCCATCAAATCCATGCGCATGCTGCAACTGGATCGGGCAACCGCGGGAAGATTCTATGCAGTTCATCGCGAACGCCCGTTCTATCAAAGCTTGATTGAATTTATGACCTCAGGTCCGGTGATACCGGTTGCCTTGGAAGGAGACAATGCCGTAGCCAGACTTCGTGCGCTCATCGGCGCGACCAATCCGGCTGATGCGCAGGAAGGTACTATCAGAAATCTTTATGGAGACAGCGTCGAAGTTAACACCGTTCATGGCTCGGATTCAACCGAGAATGGACTGGTGGAAACATCCTTCTTCTTCAGCAACGCAGACCTTGAAATGATATCACAGGAATAGGAAAATGCAAAAAGACAGGTTTGAAGATATTACCGACAGTGGTACAGGTGGGAAATCTACTACGGAGTTTCAACGACTGGTTGTCATCGGCGGTGGAACCATGGGACGGGGAATAACCGTTGCAGCCGCCAGACGCGGAGTTGAAGTCCTCCTTATCGAGAAGAATGAAACGACTCTTGAACGATCAACGAAGGAGATGTCTGATAGTCTCGATCGGGAAATTGCCCGCTGGGCAATGACCGAATCTGAAAAGAAGGCTATCCTTTCACGTGTGAGGGGGGTTGTTGAATTTTCTGAAATCACCGACGAGCAATATCTTATTGAAGCCCTACCTGAGAATCTGGAACTGAAGAAGGATATATTCCGTGAAATCGATAAAATCTGTGTTCCGGAAGCGATCTTTATAACAAATACATCGACACTTTCGATTACCGAACTGGCTTCGGTTACTAATCGTCCAGACCGGGTAATCGGCATGCACTTCCTGAATCCGGGACCAAAGGTCAACCTTATTGAGATAGTCAAGGGATTGAATACATCCGCCGAGACCTTTCATAAGGCGAAAAAACTTGCTGAGAAGCTCGAACGGACTGCTATAGAGGTGTTCGAGTCTCCAGGATACGTTACTACACGGGTTATGATGCCTCTTGTAAATTCCGCAATTGAAGTATTAATGGAAGGAATAGCTACAGCGGAAGACATCGACACGGCAATTCGTATAGGATATGAACTTAATAAAGGTCCGCTGGCGATGGCTGATGCGATAGGTCTGGATCAGGTGCTCACTTGGCTGGAGACGCTGTTCCATGATCTTGGCGACCCGAAATACCGTCCCTGTCCGATGTTGCGCATGCTGGTCAGAGCAGGACATCTCGGCGTTAAAACCGGACAGGGATTCTATCGCTACGATGAAGAGGGACACATGATTCCCGGATCCGGTCAGACGGCTGCTGCAGAACGGTTCCTTAAATAATGTCTGTTGAAAAAGTCAGAATTGCCCGCTGGCAGACGCCCTCGTCTGCCAGTAAAATTCGTACGTATCAAGTACTTATCTGGCAGACGAGGGCGTCTGCCAGCGGGTTGGTGTCGATTTTAATGAGTATTTCAACAGAAACTAAATAGTGATTATTAATAAATTAATTAATTTAATCTCATCTCAATGAAACATTTTAATAATTCGCTTAGTCTAAATAAGCAACTCAACAGATTGGGTTAGTGCTGAATATTTATAGCATGGCTAATATATGATTTCGTATCTTGGAACTTGTGGAGCGGGGACGCCCTCGTCCCCACCTTTGATGACATACTTTGCACAGCGGGACGAGGGCGTCCCGCTACCACGAAACTCGACAGGTTGAACTAAGCGCTGATTATTTAATAAATCTTAATAACAGCTTTCCAGGTGAATGAATTGCTGTCAGATAATCCGAGAAAAGTATCTGTTTTTAAGAAGGGGTTGTGCTGTTCTGATTCTACAGCGACCCCTTTTTGTATTTTGCTTTTTCTCTTCGTCCTCTTGTTATCAACCGGCTGTGAAGTCAAGATCGGCGGTAAGAAGAAGGGAAAAAACGGTACAGAGAAGGTTCACGCGCCGGTCGTTGTAACACCTTCCATAGTAGGGGATATATCCACGCAATTAAGACTGAACGGCATTCTTAAGACAGATCGCGAGGTTCAGATATTTGCCAGAACATCCGGCAGAATAGTTGAACTGACTGTTGAGGAGGGTGACAGGATCGCATCCGGACAGCTTTTAGCCAGGCTGGACAATGATGAACAAAAACTTGCTCTGGAAAGGGCGCGCACCGCATTCAGACAGGAACAGGCTTCTCTTACCCGGGCTGAGAAGCTCTTCGATCAGAATATGCTCGCTGAAGATGAATATGAGAGAATCAAGCTGTCGCTGGAAGATGCCGAGCTCAGACTGAAACAAGCGGAACTGTCTTTCGAATACACTCGTGTAACATCACCATTTTCAGGGATTATTGCCGAACGTTATGTCAACTTCGGCGACAGGGTGGATGCTTCCAGACCGCTGTTTAACCTCGTTGACCGTAGCGCCATGCACCTGGATGGCTGGGTTTCTGAGGCTGATATTGCAAAGCTTCGGACAGGACAGGAAGCGATTATAACATCGACTGCATTTCCTGATAGAAGCTTTGAGGCTGTTTTAGCGCGAATCAGCCCGGTGGTCGATCCGACCTTTGGCAAGGTAAAGGTGACCTTTGATATTTCAGGGGCTCATAATCCACTCAAACCCGGTCAATTTGTCGAGCTGGAGCTGACCCTTGAAACACATTACAACGTACAGCTAATTGCGAAAAGAGCAATCGTCTATGAAGCAGGCGTGCCGGTGATTTTCATTTACCAGGACAGTACAGCGCTGCGCAGGCGTGTTGACCTGGGACTGCAGACCGGCGATATTGTAGAGATCTTATCCGGTATTGAGGCAGGATCAGATGTCATTATAGAAGGTCAGGCAACCCTGCGAGACAGTTCCCTTGTCAAGGTTGTTCCCCCAACCAGGTAGGGAATATCAAGTTGCTTCCCACTGAAATTACACGCTCGCCTTATTATTTTTCCATCCGACGTCCTGTAACGGTCACCATGATCGTTCTTACCGCGGTAGTCTTCGGTTTACTTTCATACAGGCTGCTGCCCATCAATCTGATGCCTGAAATAACCTATCCGTCACTCACCGTACGCACCGAGTATCCCGGCGCAGCGCCCGAAGAGGTGGAGAGTGCGGTCACGCGCCCTATTGAACAGACGCTTGGTGTAGTCAGGAGCCTCGTTGAGATGTCTTCCTCTTCACGAGCCGAGGTCAGCGACGTGCTGTTGGAGTTCGAGTGGGGCACCGACATGAACAGTGCCACCCAGGAAGTACGGGAGAAATTGGATGTCGTTTTTCTATCCGAGGATGTCAAGCAACCGTTGATTCTGCGCTACGATCCATCGCTGGATCCGATGATACGTATCGGTCTAACTTCAGATTCATTGGACCTGCTCCAACTTCGCACGCTTGCCGATGAGACCATAAAACGTGAATTGGAAAAAGTGCCTGGGGTGGCGGCTGTCAAGGTGAAGGGTGGGGAAGAGGCTGAGATACGAGTTGAGGTAGACGCCGTCAGGCTTGACCTGCTCAATCTCACTATGGAAAGGATTCAGCAGCGTCTGGCGTCTGAGAACGTAAACATTGCCGGTGGCAGGCTTCAGGAAGGTGAGTTGGAGTTCATCGTCAGAACATTAAACGAGTTCCAGGATGTTGAAGAGATAGCGAATATTGTAGTCGATGTCCGCAACGGTGAGAACATCAGGCTTAAGGATATAGCCAGGGTATCACGACGCGCCGGTGAAAAGACTGAAATAACAAGAGTTGGCGGGCTTGAATCGGTTGAAATCGAAATCCACAAGGAATCCGATGCCAATCCGATTACCGTGTCCGAATTGCTGAAGAAAAGATTGTTCGGAATTAAACCGAAGCTAAAAAAACCGACAAAGAAGAAAGTCGGCGATGAATCTCCCGAACGACTGGGACCCATACCATTAGTCGAAGTACTGACTGATAGGATCAAGGTTCATATTCTTGTCAACCAGGCTGAGTTCATTCAGAAATCTATAATGCACGTTCGTTCTGCTGCGATTATAGGTGGAATTCTTGCCGTGATAGTACTTCTTTTCTTCCTCGGTCGTCTGCGTGATACGCTGGTAGTTGCGGTTGTGATACCTGTTTCGCTGGTCTGCGCTTTCGCGGCGATGCACCTGGTCGGTGTCAGTATCAACGTGATGTCACTGGGCGGTCTGGCGCTTGGTATCGGCATGATGGTTGATAATGCTATCGTGGTGATCGAGTCGATCCATCGGCGAAGGGAAGGCGGCGACGAGCTCATTCCTTCCGCTGTCATTGGAACTCGCATCGTTGGAGGCGCTGTCACGGCTTCCACACTAACGACCGTAGTTGTCTTTTTCCCGATTGTCTTTGTGAAGGGGATTGCCGGACAGGTGTTCGGTGATATGGCGCTGACAGTAATTATAGCTCTCTCGGTTTCACTGCTGGTTGCTCTCTTTTTCATACCGATGCTCGTCACCAGAGGCAGCATCTCGTCCGGAGGAACTGCCACATCCGTCTGGACAAAACCACCGATCAGGATTGCAGACAGTTGGCTTGAATTCACGCGCGATTTCAAAGGATGGAAGAAGCTGAAATCCTGGCGGCGCTTCTTCTTAGCTTTTTTTGTACTGTTATACCTCGTTATTCGGTTGATACTGTTCTTTTTAGGGCGATTGATTTTTCTGCTTACATATCTGTTCATGTTCGGATTCAGGCGGTTGTATTTCAAACTACTCAAACCGGTTTCCGGGGGGATTGCCACACCTTCAAGATCGATAGGCAATACTTTCCGAACCGGTGTCGAAAAAGTGACCAATTTATACGTCCGTGTTCTTAAAGTATTACTTAATCATTCTGTCCTAATTCTGCTTGTCGTATTGGGTTTGTGTTTTGTATCGTACTTTGTTCTTCTACCGGAACTCGGCGGAGAGTTGATTCCCAATTTCAGTCAGGGAACATTCAATCTTGAGTTAACCCTGCCGGTTGGAACCCCTCTTGAACAGACTGCGGTGATTGTTAATCCCATCGAACACAAGCTCACTCAAATGCCAGGTGTAAAGAAGGTCTCAAACCGGATCGGTGGTGATATAATGTCAACCGAAAGTTCAGTACGTGGATCGAATAGTGCAGTTATTACGGTTATGCTTGAATCAGGTGGTGATCTTGATAGGCGGGAAAGGCAAATAGTTGAGGAAGTCCGCCTGCTAACACGTAATGTTCCGGCGCTGGAAC
>CAYYHI010000137.1:0-9147 GCA_964471745.1 uncultured bacterium
CCTGAGCCGGTGATATGGAGGGGTGTTAACAATCCTCAATCAGTCTTTGAATGTTATCAATATGAAGGTCGATATCCGAAGTAGGAGGAACCAGCACTAAATGCGAGATAATCGGCAAATCGGGCCATCCGGCTCTACCGGTCGTCGGTTCGAGTCCGAAATCAGCCTTTGTGTATTGATAACCGTTATAAGTTATCTGTTTTAAGGCATTATCCTTTACATCAAGGGTAAGGGATATTGCCGAAGCATCTTCGTGAGAGACTTCAAACGAATATCTATTACCGTTATCGGTGATAGACAGATCGTTGGAAGCAGAGAGTAGAGGGATCAGCAGGATGTTTAAAATTGCCAAAACCCGGATTAATGATGTCCTCAACATTGCGGACCTCCGGTGTAGTTGATTTTTGTAAAATGACTGGAGTCAAGTAAAGCTGCCTGTAAATACTTAAATAAAGTCTGATACAATAATTAAAGCTCAAGATTAAATAATAACTGTTCTTCGAAAGAAACTGCTTGTTAAACAAAAGCTTAAATTCGTTAAAGCGACATATCGATCGGAGCTTTAAAAACTGCACTCTTTATAAATATATATTAAATAATCTTAAGGTACAAGCGTTTTCTACTACTGAAATTATTAAATTGTAGCTTAGAAAGTAACAGTTTTATTGTCCTGCCTTGATGTGGAAGCTTGACAAACGCTATATAGCGTATGTATATTCACTGTGTATTGGAACCATGTCCGCAGTAGTATTTACCCATGTCCATTCACGCTTGCGGATTACGAAATTTGAACTAAAAGGAGGGCTTATTACGTGAGTATGAATTCGAAACGGTTAATGGTGTGTTTTCTTATCGCTTGCGTATTCGGCTTATCATTGCCCGCACATGGTGGTCAGTTTTACGGCGGTAATGGTTATCTTCATACCAATTCAGCGCTGTTGCTGCCACCTGGAGCCCTTGATCTGAGCTTATACGCCCGGGGTTTTGTGACAAATGTAGATATCCCGGATGCCGACTGGAGTTCTGTTTCAAATGGTACCAGCGCCTTTTCTGCAAGCTTCGGGTTTACGCGCAAGGTGGAGCTGGGCTTCACTCAGATACTATACCAGGATCTTAATAATACCTTCAGAGACGACAAGGAAATCACCACACTTATACCGGGAGACACGTACATCCGCTTTAAGATCGGCGGGTGGGCAATTGGCAGCAACATATTCATGAGTGTGATGCCTGCTCTCAGATACCGGGTCGGAAAATATCATGATATTCACTTCGAACCATACGAGAGTGAAGCGGTCGAGGCTGAATTTGTAACTGCCTGGTCGTACTACTGGAGACCGTTGTATCCTGATGAGGATAAATCCATACATTTAAATATCGGTTATCTAAATCACAACGATGCCGATAGCCCGACTGAATCCTCACAGGCTTTGAATTATCTGCTTTGTATGATGTTTCCGATGCGTATGTTTGATGTTGGTTTTGAGATATATGGAAATAAATTTCTTCAGCAACCGGATGTAGGGATTCTCGGTCGGGAGGACTGGGCTTATATTACTCCCCTTGCCAGGTATAAGCCTTTTAAGGGACTGAAATTCACGTTGGGTGTTGATGTTCTGATCATGGGGGATGAAAACACAACTGAACCTCCGTCCGAGTGGCACTTCGGAAATATTGATAAATATCCGAATTATTCAAACTGGCGCATAACCGGTCGTATCAACTTCGCACCTTCAACGGCATTTTATATCTCACCGACATTTGTCAGTTCAGAAGAGCCCGGAACCGGGCAGGGACGAACCAGTATGCAGAGGACTGAGGGCGGTACAACGGCTGGTGGATTTGATTTTTTAAATCGTCAGGATCTGTTCAAGTGGGCAATAGAGGAACGTATGGGAGGTGTCGACGCAGTTGACCTTGATCTGGAAAAACTGCGCCAGGAACGCATCAAAGCCGAGGAAGACCTCAAGAAGTTGAAGAAGAAGTTAGAAGAGAAAAAACCCTGACATCCAGCAACTGATCTGATTTCGCTGAGTGAACTTCCGATATATTCATTCGAGAGTATTAACAAAATACTGAATCCAATACGTTGTCATTCTGAACGAAGTGAAGAATCTCGTTTTCATTCCCCCGCTGTTGGAGATTCTTCACTTCGTTCAGAATGACGAAATGAGAGCTTTCACACGATACTCAGTAATTAGTTAAAACTCTCATCAATTCCACTGCAACTCAAGGATTCAGATTTTAGAGAGGTGAAAAATCTGTTCAGCTTTCTGCTTACATCATTCGTAAGTAGTCAGTGGAACAGATTTTTTACATTATAGGCATAGCAATGGCTGATGTTATAAGAAAACATATCTGGCGAAACAGCGTACTTGTGCGCTATCCGAAGATATTCAGGTTCTATAAGGATCTGGAGAAATCTCAGTGGTGGAGTAGGGAAGAGATACATGATCTTCAGCAGAGGAAACTGAAGGCTCTGGTTGAGTTTGCATATAAAGATGTCCCGTATTATGCAGAATCATGGCGGGAAATGGGTTTTCATCCTGATGATTTAACTTCTGAAACATACAAGCAGTTACCTGTCTTGAAGAAACAGACAATCAAGGAAAGATTTAAAGATTTGACCTGTCGAGACCTGCTTAATAAAGCCCGCTTGAACTCAACTGGGGGGTCGACGGGTGAGCCGATACAGTTTTATCAGGACAAGCTTTTTCCTTCAATCTTCTATGCTGCGGCGTTTCGGCACAACAGATGGGCAGGTTGGCGTCTTGGTGATTCAGTGCTTCGGTTATGGGGAAATCCTACCGATATAAGCGGCGGTTTATTGAGAAGAATAAACCGAAAAATCACCGGAAGCACGACAATCAATGCCTTCAAGCTCAACGAAGAGATGTTTGAAAAGGCTTATCAGATCCTGACAATTGAGAAACCTTCCACCTTGATCGGATATTCGTCCGCGGTGGTTGCTTTTGCCGAATATTTGGAAGAAACAGACAGATCGGTCGAGCATAGTCTCAATGGGATTATCGCGTCAGCCGAGGTTCTCACTGAGGAGATGAGACAGACTATCCAACGTGTATTCGGTGTAAGGGTATATAATCGTTACGGCAGTCGCGAAGTCGGCTTGATCTCCAGTCAGTGCGAATGTGGATCGATGCATGTTAACGATGAAAACATTCTGATTGAGTTCGAGGAGGTTTCGGGCGGATTGAGAGAGATCATCATTACCGACCTGAACAACCGCGTTATGCCGTTTATCCGGTATAGTATCGGGGATGTTGGCTGTATGTCCAAGCATGTTTGCGAGTGTGGGAGAGGTCTGACAGTTATTGGAGAAATATCCGGTAGGACAACCGATCTGCTAGTAACTGCAGATGGAGATATAATTTCCGGACCGGCGTTGACTTTGGTTTTTAAGGATTTGAAAGAGGTTAAGCAGGTTCAACTTTATCAACCTCAACACGACAGGTTAATCGTTAGGCTTGTGCAAGATGAGAATTATAACAGCGATCTGGAGGGATTGATACTGGGTAGACTGCATGTATATTTCGGCGTTCGAATGCAAATAGAATTCAAGTACATGGATGCTATTCCGGTCGAGGCTTCAGGTAAATATCGTTTTGCGATTTCAGATGTTTATAATTAGGGTGAGTATACGTTATTGATTTGGGTTTTAGAGTTGAAAGGATTATATTAATAAAAGGATTTATTAGTACAAATCATAGAAGAAATCATGTCTGATGAGAATAAAGTGAAAGTAGACAGGAAAGCTGTTGAGGAAGCGCTCGAGATTATACGTCCTTCCCTGCAGGCTGATGGCGGGGATGTCAGCCTGATAAGCATCAGCGACGACGGAGTTGTGGAAGTGGCTTTGAGAGGTGCCTGTCAAGGCTGTCCAATGGCAACGTTAACACTCAAGGGCGGTATCGAACGTTTTCTTACGCAAGCCGTACCCGGTGTCAAGGAAGTTATTGCCGCTGAATAGAATTAATGTTGTTGAAAGAACCGCATTATGACACCATTTCCTGACAACTTGGTGATAAGGCGTGCCAGGGATAACGATCTGCCCGAGATAGCCATGATTCACTTCGCTGCCTATCCCGGAATTCCAATGACGCTCGAAGAGAGGATTAGTCACTTCAAGGATGATCCCCGCCTGCCGTTGGAAGATAACTGGGTCTGCGAACGTGATGATCGATTGGTTGCAGTTTTCGCCCTGTACAATTTCAGGATGTATCGGTCCGGATTATTATATCCTGCGGGAGGTATCGGACGGGTCGCAGTAACTCCCAACGCCCGACTGGAGAAGATAGCTTACTGGCTCATGGCGAGAGCCGTGCAGATTATGGATCAGAATGGCGTGCCATTATCGATTCTCCATCCTTTTCGTCATAGCTTCTATCGCAAGTTAGGCTGGGGATTGGCTGGACAGGTGCGTTTTTACAGGATACCTCCCGCAGCTCTGCCGGTTTACACGGAACGTGCTGGAATCAAACTGGCAATCACCAGCGAGGAGTTGGAAGAGGTAATGACCTGTTATCACAGGGTCGCAGGGTTGCGAAACGGCATGTTAGTACGCGATGAACCTGTCTGGCATGAGCATATCTTCAAGAATCGCCTGGTTTATTCTTATAAGGACAAAGCTACCGGGGAGGTTGAGGGTTACCTTATATTACGCTATCATCCTCATCCGGTTAAAACTGATTTCGTAACTTCTGACATGATTGTGAATGAGATGATATGGTCGAACGAGCGAGCCCTTAAGGGAATCCTTGGTTTTCTGTCCGCGCAGCGCGATCAGATCAAAGCCATAGAGTATCACGATCATTTTAATCTACCATTTGAGCAGATACTTAAAGATCCTGTCATGGTTGACGGCAAGCGCAATATGACGCTTGGCGCAGAAACCGCCTGGATCGGTTCAGGGTTGATGGGACGGATTATACAGCTAAGAAAGATATTGGCTCAAGGGAAGTTCGGTGGTGGAGAGGGCAGGATCACACTGAAGATTCAGGACGAGTTGAATCCTGAGAATTCAGATCCGATCTCAGTAGAATTCAACAGCGGTAAGGTAGAGTTTATCAATAAGAAAACTACAGATTTAAGTTTATCTACTGATATTGCGACGTTCTCATCCATTTACTGGGGAATGCTGTCATATAGGGATGCGGTATATCTCGGTAAGGTTGAAGTTGAGGGCAAAGGTGATGGATCTTTTCTTGAGAGCGTGCTCTCTTTTCCGAAATCGGTTTGCCTGGATTATTTTTAGATTATTACTGTTGGAGGTTACCATAGATGAACAATTCGGATGTTCCCGCCAACCCGGTTTCCGAACCGGTTGATGAGCTTGACAAAGAAACAGCGGCTTTACAGGCGTTATTAAATGCGTCGAACAGGATTGTAGTATTCACAGGAGCCGGTATCTCTGCGGAAAGCGGTATTCCCACGTATCGGGGAGCAGGAGGGATGTGGACAAAATACGATGCGGATAAGTACGCTTCAATCGATTATTTCCGCAAGGATCCCAGCTATTATTGGCAGTTCTTTAAGGATGTACGGCATGATATAATGAATGAAGCCGAACCAAGCCCCGCCCATGTCGCAACCGTTGAATTGGAACGACAGGGACGCCTTTCAGCAGTTATCACTCAGAACATCGACGGTCTCCACCAGAAAGCCGGTTCCAGTCGTGTTCTCGAGCTGCACGGAAACACGACGCGTTTCTACTGCTTCGAATGCCGGAAACCCTACTCCATGCCGGAGGTTAAAAAGATTCTCGATCATCAACTGCCGCCGTTATGTGAGACGTGTGGCGGCGTGCTGCGTCCGGACGTGGTTCTTTTCGGTGAGATGCTGCCGGTGGAGGTTATCGACGAGGCACAGCGGGAAACCCAACTCTGTGATTTACTGGTTGTCATCGGCAGTTCGCTCGTGGTGTATCCTGCTGCGAATTTACCTTATCAGGCGAAGTTGTCCGGTGCCAAATTGGTGATTATCAACATAGATCCCACTCCGCTTGATTCGGTTGCTGACTTGTGCGTTCATCGTTCCGCTGGAGACATTTTCCCCAGGGCTGTTGAAATGTGTGGTCCAACGTCCTGATTATATAGTTCCTGTTGAAAAATTCATTGAAATCGTCACCAGGCCGCTGGCAGACGCCCTCGTCTGCCAGTAAAACTAATGTATATCAAGTACTTATCTGGCAGACGAGGGCGTCTGCCAGCGGGCAATTCAGATTTTTTCAACAGGCACTATATAGTTTGTGGAAAGATAGGTTTTTGTGCCAGGATTTTTCTGAATTTCATATTTTATCCCTCATTCTTTATTCTTTGATTTCATGATTCTTGCACGCTACATAATACGAGAACACATCGCTCCTTTCATTTTCGGAATCTCACTCATCGTCTTTATATTCACGATGAATCTGTTGTTTCAGATGCTGGGTCGAATTGCCGGTAAAGGGCTTCCCATCCAGGTGGTACTCGAGTACTTCTCTCTGAACCTGGCGTGGATTTTAGCGCTGGCGGTTCCCATGGCGGTTCTGATAGCAACGGTTTCTGCGTTTGGCAGACTATCTGCTGACGGGGAGATCACAGCCCTGCGCGCCAGCGGCATATCACCGACTATATTGATGAGACCTGTGATGGTTGTAGCTCTGGTCGTGACGATCGGCATCGGATTGTTTAACAATTTCATCCTCCCGAAGATGAATCACCGCACCAAGCTGCTTCTCTCGGATATCAGCCGCAAGAAACCCACCATAGATATAGACTCCGGCGTGTTCAGCTTCTCCATTCCCAAGTACGTTCTCAAGGCGGATGAAGTGAACCAGGAAACCGGACTGATGAAGGACGTTTCCATCTTCGACAATCACGAGCAGGATAGAACTTCGACTATAAGTTCCCGATATGGACGGCTGAGATTTGAGGAGACGGAAGAGAAAATAATACTCAGCCTGAATGACGGTGAGATTCACAGACCCTCGGAGGATGAACCGGATGTTTATGAGATCACCAGGTTTGACAGTTCTCTTTTCAGGATAACAGTGCCGGGGATGGTTCTCAAGCGGGGTACATCTGCGCAGCGAGGCGACCGGGAGTTGTCCGCTGGTGAGATGTACCAGCGGGTGAAAGAGTTGAAGGAAAAGGGGAGTGGAAAGTACGATATGCGCCGGATAGCAGCCTATATGGTTGAGATTCATAAGAAGTTCTCCATTCCGGTGGCATGTCTGGTTTTCGTTTTACTCGGAACGCCGTTGGGTATAATGGCGCACCGTGGTGGACTTGGCGTTTCGGGAGCTATTTCACTTCTGTTCTTCACAATATATTGGGCATTGCTGGTCAACGGTGAAGATCTGGCACGACGTCAACTGGTATCACCGGCTGTCGCAATGTGGAATCCCAATGTAATACTTACGCTCGTCGGTTTATGGTTAATCTGGCTAGCTAAACGACGAACCACTCTGCCTGCAGTCGGATGGGTGACTGCCCAGGTTACGAAATTACTGAGATTTCGTAAGGGGATCGGTAATGGTGACGATGATACTAATAGGTTGAATCAATGAAGGTTCTGGATAAGTATATTATAAGACGATACATTGGTAAATTGATATGGTCGATAATTCTCGCTATAGTAGTGTTCCTCGTTGTAGACTTGGTTGAGATGATGGATAAATTCATCGATGCCAAGGTGCCTGTCAGTACTGTGATCCGTTATTACAAACTGTATATACCTTATATAATATATCTAATTCTTCCGGTAGCAACGCTTCTGGCGACCTTATTCACGATCGGCGGCTTGACAATAACCAACGAGCTAAGCGCTATGCTGGTTTCAGGAATTCCTTTCCATCGTCCGCTCATTCTTCTGTTGATGGTTGCGGTACTGCTTGCGTTGGGAGGGTTTGCTCTGGGTGAAACGGTTGTGCCGGAAACCAATCGCTCAAGGATGGACATCTATCGCTACGATATACGCCGACTGCCCAGGGAGTCCCGTTCGAAATTTGGTCAGCTCTATATGCAGATCGGGAAGGATAGTCAGCTAAGTGTAGATCGTTACAATCCGGCGACACGGGAAGCTTTCGGCATCCACATGATCTCAGCAGCAGAGGGAAGGTTAATCAACCGGGTAGATGCAGATAAAATGGTCTGGCGTGACGCTGCATGGCATCTGCAGGGCGCAACTGAAAGGATGTTCGGGGCTGACGGCGGAATCGACTGGAAAAGAGACGCAGCGCGAGCAATATCAGGTGACGGACTCAGACCGGATGAGTTGGAAAGGGTACAGACCAAGCCTGAAGAGATGAACTGGGCTGATCTCAGGGAGTTTGTCAAGCGGCTGGGCGCGGGAGGAAGCGATACGACCAGATGGTTGGTGGACTTGCGATTCAAGGTTTCACTTCCGATCGCAGCGGTGATAATTGTTCTTTTCGGCGCGCCGATAGCTTCCGTGAGGAGACGCGGTGGAACTGCCCTTGGTTTCGGATTGGCGTTGTTCGTCTGTTTTATATACTTCGGATTTCTTCAGGTCGGTAAGGTGTTGGGTTATAACGGGACGATTCCTCCCATAATTTCAGCCTGGGCTGGAAACATCTTCTTCGGTCTGTTGGGGCTGGGAATCCTTTGGAGATATGCCAGATAGTATTTTATGAACCTTTCATAAGGAATGGAAGAGCATTATATTTTAGCACAGAATAATCAATTCGTAATTTCTAATTCGTAATTTATGGAGGTTAATATGTCAATACCATCTCAAGATATACTCGATACAATACTCACCAGGCTGCGTAGTCTCGCCAGCACAGAAACCGTCGTCGGCGAACCGCTCCAAGTGGGCGAGGTTACCATTCTCCCGGTTATAAAGATTTCCGTTGGGTTTGCTGCGGGAGGTGGCGAAGGCAGCCGTGAGGAAGGCAAGGGCGGAAAAGGACTCGGTGGTTGCGGTGGCGGAGGTGCGACAGTCAATCCGGTTGGATTTATCGTCCTGGACGGTAGGGACGTACGCTTCATCAGTATCGGAAAAGGTAAACTTGAAGCACTTTTTGAAACAGTTCCTGATCTTCTTAACAAGCTCGGAATAAAGAAGAAGGAGGGAGCAGGCAAACACGGTAAAGGTCGTCGCGGTGAGGGTAAACAAAGCGCAGAT
>CAYYHI010000138.1:0-3661 GCA_964471745.1 uncultured bacterium
CATTTTGTACTCCATGTCTGATTATGTTGTTAAATAAATGTATCTGATGTCTATGTTTATGGTTGTGTCAGCTATTAATTGTGAGCTTCCGACTTCTGTTGGTCTAAAAGCTTTAACTTGATCTCTTCGATCAGTTTCTCAGCTTCGGCAACGTACTCATCTCCGGTTGTAACCCGGGAGAGATCACTAAGTGCATCCTGGTATATACCATTATCGTAACAGGCTTTCCCTCGGGCGAGTGCGTCTTTGGACAGCCTTTCCTGGATCGGTTTCAGCTTTTCAGCCGCGGCGCTGAGTGCCCTGGTCAGGTCTTTCCCGGAGACCTTGAGCTTTTTATATGACTTTTCCAGCGCTTTCTGTTCTGAATCCTTGTGCATTCCCTTGCCTTCCAACGTCACCGAACCAACCTTTTCTCCGGACTGTTTTTCCATGATGAACAGTGTCAGCTCTGTTTTCACCAGGTGCTGAGGACCATCCAAGCCATCGATCTGGTGTGCATCGTCTATGGTGACGGTGCCTGAAAGCAGGAAAGGCGCTTCGTCGCTGACGTGATGTCCGGCATCCTGAATGGATTTTGCTACGATGTTCTCAACCGCATCCAGGCGGTTTCCCTTTTCAGCCCTGACCTGCACTGAAAACGTCATCGGCGGCACAGAGATGATGTCATAGCTGAATGTGGTCTGAATGCCTCTTAAGTCACGTTTCAGAACTGATGGAATGCGCAGCAGGTCGATCCCCGCGGCGACTTTGCCCTTGTCCTCACCGACAGCATAGACCCAGAATCTCGCTTCACCCTGGTCATCGGTATACTGCCGCTCGATGACCTTGTTGTCATCATCCTTCAGCGACAGTCTCAGGTTTCTCACCGGAATCGAGTTGCTGTGCTGACGCAACGATACTTTAACAACAAGCGGTTCTGACAGCAGTCTGCCGTTCTGGCATGACTGTTTATCACCCGACAGATGTTCAAGCTTGATCTTGTTGATCAGCTTGCGAATTGAAGTTAAGATTGTTGGTCCGGAGATGATGTCTTCCGTGAGATAGGGACTGCCGGAAATCGAGGTGTAAAGGACAGCCCGGGCGTGGAACTCAGCGGCTTCGTCACCGGTGTCAATCAGGGTCTGGAATGCCTGCAGGATGTTTCCTTCGTCGATTAATGAACCAGCATCGTCGTACTGCTGCTGGATTTCAGATCTCATCCGGTCCAGTTCGGCACGTAGTCCGGCGGCGTATTTATCCTTGTCGAGGGTCAGCAGAGCGTAGTAAACGTTTCCGACTGCCGCCTTATCGGAGACCTCCGCTCCCTTCAGGCTGGCTTCAGAGAACGACCTGGTAATCGATTCGTACTGCGACTTGATAAGTTCCTGGTCGTCTTCAGCGTAGCTGCCGATGAAGCCGACGCTCTCCGACTCGACCTTGACTTCGATCTGGCGAGAGATCTGCGCTGAAGCCTGTTCAATGGCTGCGTCGTAAGAATCTCCGGAACCGACGCCGACGAAGTAGAACTCGGTCTGGTAACCCGGATGCCGACCGGAAACAAACCAGTCAGGCGGACCAGCCTGTGAAGCCACTGTCAGGAACAGAAAGAGGTATGTTATTGTTGACACGGTTTTCATCCTTAAGTCCAAAGACAAAATAATGATTTGACAGACTGGGAATGTCTGTCCCACTAAAAAAACCTACTCTGCAACTAAAACCTACTCTGCAAATAAAAAGCCCAGTCTGCAACTAAGGGACTGTCACGCTAATTGTTTTACATTCAGGGATTGCTTCACCGACCGCCAACGTCATTGCAAGCGAAGCGAAGCAATCTCAGCCATTCGTCATTGCGAACGAAGTGAAGCAATCTCGTCAGCGGTCGGTTCGCAATGACAATTGATTAAGTTGACAGTTCACTAAAAGCTCACTCTGCAACTGAAAGCTTACTCCGCAACTATCTGAAGCAGAACCATCTTGCGGTTGATATTCACCTTTTTCACCGTTCCATCGCTGAATTCATCATCGAACTTGCTCTTGATCTTCCGGTAGAGCTTGGTCGATTTATCGTAATCAGTCGGATCGCACCAGATCAGATAATCGAGCGTCTGGTCAGTGACGATGTTCTCCTTGAACTTGCCTTTCTTGGTAATCTCTTCAAGTAAGTCCATGAAAACGAACGAGATCTCCTCTGACTGTTCCTCGTCGAAATCGGTAGAGATGCTTATGATGAGCTTGTACTGAATACCGCGGGCGAGGTCGCTCTTCCAGTAGTCCATAATCCGACTCAGTACTTTGTCTATGGCATCGTTAATGGCGTTCTCTATGAGGACTTTCGGCGCGGAAGCTGCGGATGGCGAATAGCCGGTCTCGGTACCCAACAGGCGGGCGGTGGTTGTTTCGTACGCCCGGACACTGACAACCGCCTTGCGCGTGTTCAGACGGTCTTCCTCGATGTTCGCTTCATAGGTGATGTAGACGTCGCTGCCGATGGACAGTGCCAGTTGATAGCTGTAATCCTCTTCAACATCCTTCAGCGATTGTTGAGCCAGCGCCAGCGCCGACAGATCAAGCTGCTGTTCGGGCACGACAACGTCGTACTGGCGGGCGGTCAGGTAGCTCTCGATGACCTTGGCGGCGTGACTCAGGTTGGAGTTTGATTGCAG
Source organism: uncultured bacterium (assembly GCA_964471745.1). GTDB lineage: Bacteria > Electryoneota > AABM5-125-24 > Hatepunaeales > Hatepunaeaceae > CAYYHI01. The sequence goes on from CAYYHI010000138.1 coordinate 2,643, forward strand.
CAGATCGATGGGATTCTCGCCCTTCTTAGCCGCCGGGATGACCATTATAAACGGCATGCCCAGCACTTCAGTGATAACTTCCCGCGTCGGCAGGACGTTGATGCTGTTCAGATAGTCCTCGATGAGCTGCTTGTTGACCTTGTAAGCCTTCTCGATATGCAGCTCGTACTTCTTTTTTCTCTCGATTGGCTTCTTGACGCGCTTGAGGAATTCCTCGCCCTCCCAGGCGATGTATTTACGGATGTTGTCAGATGCGAAGAATCCCTCCTGGTGTGGAGCAAAGCTGTTCCGCTCGGCTTCGTTCGAGAGCAGTGGGTCGGTGCCGCCGAAGAGGATGAAATAGACCGCGGCTTTCCTGCCGTCATCCTCGGCGTCTCTAAGTAGTGTTTTATCAATATCCTTCTTAGAGCTCATCCCCTTCTCCCAGTACCCGATTCCACCGGCGCGCACCATTACTTCGGTGGGTGATGTGGACTCGATCAGGGTTCCCTCCCTGGATCGGGGAAGGTTTGAGGCTTCAGCGAAGGAAACCGTCAGGGTTGAGCAAAGTAATGCCAATATCGTAAGTAGTGCGATGTTTTTCATTTCTCCTCCAAGGAATTTATGTAAATCTTGAATGTATAACACGGCTAATGAGTTTTCTCGCATTCGTGGCAGCGGGACGCCCTCGTCCCGCTGCGAAAAGTCTGTCCTCAAAGGCGGGGACGAGGGCGTCCCCGCTCCACGACTTCCAAGATACGAAATTATTTTTAGCCATGCTCTAGTGTCAATCGTCACGGTTGAAACACGGGTAGCAGAGCTACCCGTGCCACACTCTGCGTGGATAACGCCTATCCTGCTTATCTTGTCAATCCTGTTAAACAACTACTCCCCCAACGCCCCGCGTAAGAGTGAGAACGGATCAAACGCTAGAGCAGGCGGCGAATAGTGCATGTAAAGACCAACGGCAATGCCCGAATGGTTGATGTCCGGGAAATCCTCGTCCCAACTATAGACTTCGATGAACGGATCAATTTCCT
>CAYYHI010000138.1:3671-9138 GCA_964471745.1 uncultured bacterium
CTGCGTCCAGACCTCAGATACGGGGAACAGCCGGTAACCTGTGAACAGCCCGATGTTGAAGTCGGGACTCGCTGCGTAATCAAATCCAATGTTGAACTGAGCGCCGAATGTATTGTTTTTAACGGTATAAGTATAATCTGTCAAGCCAAACGTGAAATCCTGCTCGACGGTTAGGTAGCGCATTCCGACCTTGGCTTCAGCGGACAACGCTACCTGTCCCATATATACCTTCTTTAACGCGCCGACGTGGAATCCCCAGATGAAAGGAGGCGTAGCTGTCAGCATCGTAAAAACATCCGATTCAAATTCAAGCGTCGCTGGGAAAGCAAAATTGCCACCGACCAGAAAAAACAATTGCGACACACCGGTTGCGGGTGCGAGGTTGTATTGAGCGTCGAAGTCAAAACCGGGCGCGTAGCTCTCGTAATCCCCATCTAAATGAATGTCTCCACTTAACATCGGTATCCGACCTTCCGTGATCTTCGTGTAGAACGCTCCAACCTTAAACGCAATATCGATCCCCAGTCGCGGATGTTCTACAACCGCCATTCCCGGCGTCCAACTGCCCTTCTTCACCGCCCAGGCGGATGATTTGGCGGTCTTGTCCTCGACGTTATTGCCCACCTTGCCGATCCTGACCCAGCCGCTACGCTCGAATTCCATATCACCGTTGGGATATTCGATCCACTCACCGACGAAGTAACAGTCGTCCAACTTGACACCCTCTTTTATACCGAGTTTGAAAGCAATGGTTCCGTTGTCGACCTCCGAGATCGGTGTGGAAAGCTTGAACTCAGGGATTTCCTGCGTTGCCACCTTCAGGTTGCGGGCGAAGTTTTCAACCGCGCTCTCGTAGGCAAATTTATCCGAACCGAAGCCCCTGGAAAGGGTGGTTTTGGAGACCTTGAGCATGACCGTTGGTTTATCACTAACCAGGCTGATTTGAAACCAGATGATGCCACCTTCTATCGTATAGGTTATCTTCGTTTTATCCTTCTTACTTACTTCACGCGTATAATTAGTCAAAACAGGCAGATATATGTACGCCGAGTTCATAACCTTTTCGATTTCCTCCAGCGTGATACCGAGTTCCTTGGCTTTGGTTGCCATGAAGGTCTGTTTTTTCTCTTCGCTGACCAGTTCGCCCGCGCGCTGTGGCATTGCACCCTCGAGTATTTCAACTATCGTCGGCACCATTTTCTCCTGCATCAAAGCGGCAAGGTTATCGACATTGAGAGTTTTCCGTGCGTTGGCAGCATCGACGAAATTCCTTATCAGCGCATCCGGCAGAGGGTTGTAGTCGAACCTCGCCATTTCAATGTTACTCTTGATTGTTCTCAACATGAATGCTGCCTGCTTACCCTCTACCGCGCGCGCTTCCTGCGTCGCCAGCCAGAGGGCGTTTATATAAGAGATAGATTTGCGTTCGTATTTATCCTGAGCAAATGCAGCCCTTGAACCGGAAAATATAAGGATTAAAAGAAGATATGCTATGATGCGCCGCACGTCGACCTCCGGGTTTTAACCTTGATAATGTATGGAAAATTGTTTTTACAGTAGTGACAGCCATGCTGAGGAGTGATTGGGTTCGCATAAGGTAAAACCAAAACCGTCGATATGCAAGCATCCGATTAACGGATTGTCGAACGGTCTATTTTCGAGTGTCAGGTTTACCAAGGGTGTGTCACACTGAACGCAGTGAAAGTTCTCAAGAACGGTAAACGAGATTCTTCACTTCGTTCAGAATGACAATATGTTCGTCTTGTCTGCAATTGCTGTCGTTATTATATTTACAAGTTATATTAGTTCAAAACGGTAGAAATTGCTGATTAGTAAGGAGAAGGTTATGCCTGCAAATCTCGCCGCGGATATTATGATCCCGCTTGAGGAATATCCCCATGTCCATTACTATCACACACTGCGACAGGCAGTAGAGGTTATAAAAAAATCACAGCTTGAGACATCCGGCGGTTTTTCTCTACCACGTGCTTTGCTGGTTTTCGATGAGGAACATAACCTGCTGGGAATTTTACGCCGCCGGGATATCTTGCACGGGTTGGAACCGAAGTTCCTGAGAACGATGTCCCTTCGTCACCGTAAAGAGTTATTGGAGGTCGAAGCGGATCCTGACCTGTTAGTGCTGTCCGCCGGCAAGATAGCCAAAGCAATTAAGGAGCAAGCTGAGCAGCCGGTCAGCGAGGTCATGTCACCGGTTGTCGCCACTGTTAATCATGATGATCAAATTACCAAAGTCATTTACAAGATGATTAACCGGGACCAGGCGCTCTTACCGGTGTTGAAAGACCGAAAAGTCATCGGCGTGGTCAGGAGCGTGGATGTATTCAATGCAATCGTTGATCTTCTGGACTGATCTGTAGATAAAATCACTTCCGGTTTGGTAAACAGCAGGTTCAATTATGTCAATTCGGTTGAAAGGAAGACACAGGCGCGGTTCGGATGTTGGTCGACCGCTTGCTACAGAAGACACTTACGTGGTTCGCATCGCACGTCGGATCGACTATAAACGGCTGTTTTTCACTTTCCTCGGCATTGCCCTTTTCCTCCTTATTTATTTCTCACCAGTCTGGCCCGAAGCGGTTGACCCGAAAGGTGAGCATTTTGTGCTCACTCGCGAGGGGAAAGCTGCCATAGGATTGTTCCTGTTAGCCGCAACATGGTGGGTTTTCGAGGTGATACCGATCGGCGTCACCAGTATAACGATCGGGGTTATTCAGGCATTGTTCCTCATCAGACCAGCCAAAGAGGCCTTCAAGGATTTCATGGATCCTTCGGTGTGGTTTATTATCGGATCGGTGGTGATTGGAATGGCGTTTACCAGAACCGGACTGACCAAGCGCATGGCTTATAAGATGCTGCAGCTGGTCGGTGAACGAACCAGCATGATATACTTAGGCAGTTTCGTGATGACCGCGATGTTGACCCTGATAATGGCGCACACAGCGGTTGCCGCCGCCGTTTTCCCTCTTCTGATGGCAATCTATGCCCTCTATAGCGATGAAGAGAAACCCACGAAATTCGGTAAAGGACTTTTCATGGGTATGGCTTTCGTAGCTGGCGCGGGCAGTATTATCACACTGTTGGGAGCTGCGCGCGGCGCCGTGGCGATTGGCTTCTTCCGCGATATTACAGGACGGGAAGTCACCTTTTTCGAGCTCTCCTGGTATATGTTTCCACTCGGCTGGTTGATGGTGGGGCTGCTCTGGCTCTTCTTTATGACGTTCTTCAAGCCGGAACATAAGACAATTACCGGTCTGAGGGAACGGGTTAAGGCTCTAAATGCTCAGCTCGGTCGGGTAACACCCATCGAAATCCTGACCGTTATTATAGTGTTATCCGCCATCACAGTTATGAGTTTACGTTCTTTTATCCCGGCATTCGCAACCTTTGACAAGAGTGCCATTATTCTTGTCTCTACGATACTTTTCTTTATATTTAAGATTCTCACTATTGAGGATCTTGAGCGGATTCCCTGGAATATTGTGCTGCTCTTCGGTGGTGCTATGAGCATCGGATTCTGTCTGTGGCAGACTGGTGCGGCAAGCTGGATCGCTATCAACTGGTTGGGATTGTTTCATAATGCAAGCTGGCTTGCCTTTGTGATGGGGATTGCCTTTTTTGTTCTGGTGATGACCAACCTGATAATGAATGTCGCCGCGATAGCCATCTCACTGCCTGTGGCGCTGGTCATCGCGCCCTACCTTGGTGTTGCACCGGAAGTAGTCATGTTTGCGTCGCTTGCCACTGCGGGAATGCCGTTCCTAATGCTGGTAGGCGCTGCGCCGAATGCTATTGCTTATGAAAGTAAACAATTCACAACCGGCGAGTTCTTCAGGGCTGGTATCCCGGCAAGCATTTTATTAATGGTGGTTCTGGGGTTGTTCGTCTGGTTCATCTGGCCCCTGATGGGCATGCCGGTTACCATCCCTGCAGGTGGATAGCGTTGTTAAAATCTCAGGATAATTTGAATAATGCGTATGTAATCACTTCTTGCATTGTTTTCAGACCTGCCTTATATTAAAGTAAGTATACTTCCGCCTGGCAACAAAACAGGAGTCAATGGTGGCAATAATCACGATATTCAGCGGTACATACTGCAAAGGCAATGAGATAGCCCGGAAGACCGCTGAAAGCCTCAATTACCAACGCATTGAAACGAGGCTGTTGGAAGAAACCTCCAGAAAATTTCGCATTAATAAGGATAAACTCACCCGGTCGATGACCGGTCCACTCCCTGTTTTTAACCGTTTCACACACGAAAGAGAGAAGAATATCGCCTGCCTGAAGGTCGTACTGACTGGTCTGATACAGGCGGATAATCAACTGCTCTATGGATACGCCGGGCATCTCCTTCCGAGAAACATTCCTCATGTGCTCAAGGTTTGTGTAATTGCCAACTTCGATCACCGGATCAAGCAGGTGATGGAGACTGGAGGGAAATCAGAGAAGGAAGCACAGAAGATAATTCACAATGACGACAAGGAGCGGTCGCAGTGGACACAATATCTTTTTGACAAATTACCGTACGACGAGAGCCTTTACGATATGATAATCCCGATGCATGATATGTCAGTTGGCAAGGCTGTGGATACAATCTGCACGCAAGCCAAGAGCGACGCTGTACAGACGACTCCTGAAGCCCGGCTTGCTGCTGAGGATTTCATGATTGCAGCCTCCGTAAACCTTGCCCTGGTTGATGCTGGTCACGATGTGGACGTAGCAGCTGAGCGCGGAAAAGTTACCATAACTATTAACAATTATGTAGTCCGTCTGGAAAAATACAAGGATGAACTGAAGCGTATCGCTGCCGGAGTCAATGGGGTTGAAGATGTCGGAACCAGAATCGGTCCCGATTTCAGTCCACCGCCGATACTACCAATGGGAGATTTGGCATTGCCATCAAAGATATTGCTCGTAGACGATGAAAAGGAATTCGTGCATACTTTGTCCGAACGGTTGAAGACTCGCGATATTCCGTCATCGGTCGTGTATGACGGTGAGGAAGCACTGGATTTCGTGGAAAAGGATGAACCCGACGTTATGGTGCTGGATCTCAAGATGCCCGGCATAGACGGGATTGAGGTTTTACGTCGGGTCAAACGTGATCATCCCCTTGTCGAAGTGATAATCCTGACCGGTCACGGTTCTGAGCGCGAGGAAACACTGGCTGAGCAGTTGGGGGCTTTTGCATACCTGCACAAACCGGTAAACATTGAAGTCCTTACTCAGGTTATGAAAGAGGCATATCAGAAAGTAAATAGGTCGAAGGAGGATTTGAAGAGTATACAGAAATCCGATGAAGATGATGAGGATGATGATATGGAGTCTGATGAATAACAACGCCTGATCCGTTACTATAACACGGCTAATAAGTCTTCTCGTATTCGTGGTAGCGGGACGCCCTCGTCCCGCTGTGAAAAGTCTGTCATCAAAGGCGGGGACGAGGGCG
>CAYYHI010000139.1:0-9129 GCA_964471745.1 uncultured bacterium
TGCCATTTCAAGCAGTCTGCCCTGAGTATCCGGCATCAACCCAAGGGCAAATGACCGGTAAATGCTCCCGAATAATCCCTCGCCGATCAGCGCTACAATCGCCACAAAAGCCGATACACCCGCAATCCACAACAACACTTTCTGAAGATTATCAGATTTTTTGCCATCCTTGATTCTACGGATAATCTCTTCGAGGCACATCCCCGCCAGCAGCGCGGCAGGCAGCAGCAGCAAAACCTGACCCATAACCGGCGCCCGGAACTTGTTGAACAGCGGCAGAACGTGAAATAAGGTTCCGTAAAGGATCGGGAGATACTTTCCGAAAGAGAGAATCCAGGCGGTCAAACCGAGCGCAAGCGGGAATCCCCACTTCCGTTTAGGCAGAATAACCAGCGCTAAAAGCGACAGCAGTAATATCCCGCAGCCGAAGTACATCGGGTTGTGGGTGAACGGCTGTCCCATCGGCGTACCGACCGTTCCCCAGTATGTCTGCCCGCCGAAACCCATGAAACGCGGGAACAGAAAGGTTATCGACTCCAGCGGATGAAACGACCAGCCGGTTGCATAGCCCCAGTCAAGTCCTCCACCGGCAACACCGGCGTCGCTCGCGCCGCGTATGGTGAATCTTGAAAAATCGAGCACCGAAACCCAAAGCACTGCCGACAACGCCATAGACAGCGCCATCGCGCTGCCCCATAACGCCGCTAACTTACCGAAAAGACCGAACTTTTTCCTTATTATAAATGAAATCCCGTAATAAATCAGATAAATTCCCATCATCAGTGCGCCGTAAGCCGCCACTTGGGGATGAAGCGCCAGTATTTCCAAGGCAAATACCGCTCCCAGCGCCGCAGCACGACCGACCGAAGGCTTGATACGCAGCCGGTCGAGCATCAACCAGATCAGCGGCAGGAAGGTCATCCCCATCAGCTTGGAGCCATGTCCGACCTCAGCCAGGACGACAAGCTGCGGTGAAAAGGCGTAAGCCGTACCGGCAAGCCAGCTCGTCAGCCTGCCGCAGCCGTAATGACGCGCCAGCAGATACATGAATATGCCGGCAAGCAGAAAATAAAACAACCAGATACGATATTCGCCGATCGGCAGCCACATAAAAGGTCCCGGATCGCCAATATCGAAGATGAGGCTGAGTGGACGAATCAACAACTCAGGCAGGTAAGCGATAAATAACGCATATTGCAGGCTGGCGAACATCGGCAGTCCGCTGAACAGGGTCGGGTTCCACAGCGGAAAACGCAAGTGCCTGACTGCATCCTCACCAGTCTCGTACATCCCCGCCGAAGCTACCATATCCGCCGCTGGAGCAAGTCCCATCCCCTGGAACACAACCGGGGCGAAAAATATCACGATCAGCAGATAGATAGCGGCTATCGCAGCTAGGTCGCCCTTATATTTAGTTAGAAAACCACTCGGCGCTACGCCCTTAACGGGTTTCTTGTCGGCGCTTTTTCCTTTACCGGAGCTTCCGGATTTCTTTGCAGCCATTGGATTTAAGTTGTTTAACGTAAAACTGTATTATGAATATAGTTCGCTTCCAGACTGAAAGCAAAACCAATTACTTGACAATGAGGTTGCACTACAGCTTTAAGATACGTATATTAGGATAAAATCTCCACCGCATAAGGACGAATGCAAGTTTTATTAATCAAATAAAGGCACCGGAGGTCATAATGGCACAAAGCGATTTCTGGAACAAACTGAAAAAACGGCTGCGCGAAGTTTCCACAGCCGCTGCTGATTTCACCGAAGAACAGGCTTTAATCGGTAAACTGAAATTCGATATCCTGACCCTGACCCGCAAAATCGACCGCAAACAGCGCGAAATCGGAGTGCGCATCTGCGAGTTGTCCAAGGAAACACGCAAGGTTCAACCTTTTAACGATGGCGACATCATCCGCTTGCTGGCGGAGATAGAGGAGCTTAATAAGCATGTTGATGTCAAGCGCGGAGAGATTAACAAGGTCGCTGACCAGGTCAGGATGAAAAGGGCGGAACAAACACCGCCTACAGCCGATGTCTATCCATCGGAAAAAACACCCCGAACACCAAAAACAACAACTCCAAAGGCTAAGACAACACCCAAAACGAAACCCCGTGCAAAGGGCGCTGAGACAACTACCCGAACCAAACGAAAATATACAAAACGCAAAACCGGCACAGCGGCGAAGTCAGGCGGCAAGACTGCAAGCTCAAAGAAGAGAGAAGGTGGAGGCGAGAAAAAGGAAAGTACATAAAGTACCCTAATCCGCCGATAAGCGTGCCGACACGTGTCCTCACGTTAACCGTGCTGCCACGTGTCCTCACGTGGCAGAGTGATGTTTCAAGCGTCAGGTGGGGACACCTGACGCCACGATAAATCCAACTATTCGTTATAACATACAATAGTATCGCTGGATTGGGATTAAAACACAAGTTTACAGGAGATCTTTATAAAACGACTTAGCATTATCAGAGTTTCAGTGTGAAACTTTCTCCCTGCCGCTTAGTTGAATGATAAAACACTTCTACAAAGGTTAATTCAGAAAAAGATATGAAGAGATACGAATCTGGAAACACATTAAAGCGATTTCTTGTAATGTCGGTTTTTGCGGCGATTTGTGTCACTGCAGGATTCATGCTGGCGACTGGTTGGGAAACACCGGCTCGTGTCTCGGCAGAGCAGATCGGCAGCAAGGTAGCTGCTCCAACCGGTTATTCGGTTCCTCTTGTCGATGAACAAGGCAACAGTCCGTTCGTAAGCGTAGCGGAAGCAGTAAAGCCGGTTGTCGTTAACATCACTGCTGAAAAAACCGTTGAGGGGCATCAGGGAATGCCATTCGATATATTCGACTGGGGACCCTTCTTCGGTGAACCCCCGCGAAAGAACGGACGCAAACCGTTGATAACCAGCGGTGGATCTGGTGTTATCATTAATGAGAACGGCTACATACTTACCAATAATCACGTCATCTCCGACGCTGAAGATATAACCGTGACCTTAGCCGATGGATCTGAACAATCCGCCGAGATTATCGGAGCCGACCCTGAAACTGATGTTGCGCTCGTTAAAATCGAGGGATTGATCAGTCCTGAAATGGTCGCCAGGCTCGGTGACAGCGACAAGATCCGCATCGGCGAATGGGCTATAGCTGTTGGCAATCCGTTCGGGCTCGACAGGACAATTACCGTTGGCGTCATCTCGGCAAGCGGCAGATCTAATCTGCGTCTTGGCGGAGCAGGGGAAGGCCCCAGCTACCAGGACTTCATCCAGACGGACGCTTCCATCAATTTCGGCAACTCCGGTGGACCATTGGTGAATATCCGCGGTGAGGTTATCGGCATAAATACAGCTATCAACGCCCAGGGACAGGGGATCGGTTTTGCCATTCCGATAAACCTGGCTTCCAAGGTGGTCGAACAGTTAATGGTCTCCGGCGAGGTCCACCGCGGTTATCTCGGTATCTACCCCGCTGAACTCGACGACCTGAAACGGGAAGCATTAGGCATCGAAGAGGATATCACCGGCATCTTCGTGCACTCAGTTCAACCGGAAACTCCGGCTGAGAAAGGTGGACTTGTAGGCGGTGAGGTTATAACTGCCATTGAAGGCAAGCCGGTTACGAATGTCAAGGAATTCCGCTTCATTATCGCTGATTACCCCCCGAATTCAAAGATAGAGATGACAGTCTGGCACAAGAACAAGATCGGGAAGATGAAGTTCAAGCTCGGCGAGCGCAGCGAATACCTGAGCCGGGAGGAACAACCCGTCATGCAATCGGAGGCTTTCTGGCTCGGTATCGAGATCGCCTCTACCACATCCCAGGAAGGCAGACGGTTGGGCGTAAGCGGGATGAAAGGGGTCGTGGTGGTCAACATTGAACCGGGCTCAACGGCGGAAGGACTGCTGGAGCCGGGCGACGTCATAACCGAGGTCGGCAGCATCGAAATCGGGTCGATTGAAGACTACGAACACGCAGCAGCACAGCTGAAAACGCGAAAGAAAGCTATTCCATTCTGGGTCAACAGGGATGGACTAAGGACATTTATCCCGATTCGACCGAAATAAAAGGAATTTCCGGTGGGTTAATCGCATCTGAAAATAAAAAAACCAAAAAAAAGCTTTTTACACTTGACACGGCGGGGATCGGTACTTATATTCGACGGCAAGAACCCAACCAGTGTCCCTTCCACCCAATACCGAGGAGGCTAAATGAACAAATCGGATCTCGTTCGCACCATCGCCGCGAAAACTAATGTTACGCAGCGTGACTGCGAAGCAATGCTGAAGGCTTTCACAGATTCTATTATGAAGGCTGTCTCAAAGGGGGAGAAAGTTTCCATGGTAGGTTTCGGAAGCTTCGGCGTTGTAAAACGTAAGGCTCGTTCCGGTCGCAATCCGGCAACCGGTCAGAAGATTAAAATCCCTGCCAAGAAAGTGCCCAAATTTACTGCCGGTAAGGAATTCCGCGATAAGGTAGGCTAATTTGCCGGAATCGTTCAAAGCTCTGGGGAAGGTCCTTTCGGATCTTCCCCTTTGTAGTTTACAGCGGCTGAGCTTCACAATCCAGCTTACTTATATTTTGCAGTTGGTCCCCTCTTGTCACTCCCGCGAAGCAAAGTGTCCGAGAATAGTGCTGGAAGTGCTGTCACGTGTCCCCACGTGACAGTTATGTTCTTGTTTATCCGTCACATGAGGACATATGACGGCACGCTGAAATACATTCTAAGACAAACTGCTTCGCGGGAATGACAGTTTGTGACTGCTTTGGTTAACTGCGAAACTTAAGCCAGCTTACAAGCACAGACATCCGCGTACCCATAATACTATGACTTACGCGAGTGTCACCCTGAACGCAGCAACCTGTAACCGTCACCCTGAACGCAGCAACCTGTAACCGTCACCCTGAACGCAGTGAAGGGTCTCATGTATGATAGAAGAGATTCTTCACGTTGTTCAGAATGACTTTCTGATTGTTGTTGAGAATGACTTTCTGAATGTTGTTCAGAACGACCATAAACTATGGTACCACCATGAAATGCGGTATAGTCGGTCCACCGCTCTCGGGCAAATCCACTCTTTTCAATATCCTCACAAGCGTAGCCACAGTAGATCAATTCAGCGGTAAGCGGGAACCGAGACGCGGCATTGCGAAACTTGCGGATCCCCGTCTGGATGCAATAGCCGGCGCGAGGGAATCCCGCAAGGTCGTCCCTGCAACTGTCGAATATATTGACGTACCCGGTGTGTCGATGGACAAACAGGTTCGTGAATCGTATCCGGCAAGCTATCTGACTGAACTGCAGGGCGTGGACACACTGGCATTGGTGTTACGCGAATTCCAGGATGACAGCATACCCCATCCGGCGGGTTCGATTGACCCGCAGCGCGACCTGAGCGATGCCGCACTTGAATTCATCATCAACGACCTGGCTATCACAGAACGCAGGCTGGAGAAGCTTGCCAAGGCTCACGACGAGGATTCCAAACGCGAAGCCGTCCTCCTCGAACACTGCCGCGATATGCTGTCCGACGAAAAAGCGCTGCGTGAACATGAGTTCAAGCCGGAGGAAGAGAAGGTACTCCGCGGTTACTCCTTACTGAGTTTGAAGCCACTGCTGATCGTGGTCAACCTCGGTGAAGCATCTGCGCCTGATGCCAAAACCATCCTGGATGGTCTTAAACAGAAAATCAGACTGGCGGAAAAAGGGATCGGCTGGGCAGTAGTCGCAGCAGGTATAGAGGCTGAGATCAGCACGCTGGAAGAAGCTGACCGCGGTGCGTTTCTAACCGACCTCGGCTTCAGCCTGCCTGCACTCGATAGAATAAAACAGGCAACCTTCAACCTGCTCGGACTGATAACCTTCTTTACAACTAATGAAAACGAGAGCCGCGCCTGGTCGATTACCTCCGACTCGACTGCCGTGCAAGCCGCGGGCACAATCCACAACGACCTCGCCAGAGGATTTATCCGGGCTGAGGTGTGCCGCTGGGATGAGTTGGTCGAAACGGATGGATCATTCAGCAGGCTTAAAGAATCTGGCAAGTTGAGGCTCGAGGGTAAGGACTACATCGTGGCAGACGGTGATGTCCTGCAGGTGAGGTTTAATGTGTAAATAACTATTTATTAACCACAAAGACACCAAGACACAAAGAAAAGCACACTTTTATCTCATCTTAAGAGGTTCTCTGCATTTATTAATCAGGGCATATTATACTTGACACTCACAACAGGAGGACGGGTCTCCGTACCCGTCCAAACCAGTATCAGGCTTCTACAGAGACGGGTACGGAGACCCGTCCTCCTAAAACTGTCAAATATTTTCCGACCCCATTAACAAGTAAGTCGGTCACAAACGCCAGGACAAGATGCACTATTGTGAAGCAATAACTTTATTTTCCTGCTTTAGCCTATGCTCTTGGTATACAGACCAAAAGAATTCTTTGCTACCTGCAACGATGGCAAATCCTGATATTACCAGTAATACACCTATGGTGCCACCCCACCCTATTTCGGCACATAGTTTGTATATACCAGCGGTAATAACAAGAGCACCAACCATTCTTCGGATTACTATCAGCGTCATTTTACCATAACCTCATCTTACTAAGAGTTGTGTTTTTAGTGAATGTCCTTTTTAAATTGTCATTCCCGCGAAACAGACTGTCTGAAAATACAGAACTGTCTCAGGTTTCATCATTCCAACGGAAGTTGGAATCCAGAGAAGTTGCTGATATTACATGCGTTACTGGATTCCATCTTTCGATGGAATGATGAGTTTCGGTGCACTTCTCACATTCTCAGACAGACTCTTTCGCGGGAATGACAACCATCAAGGGACAACGCCTGCTTTTGATTCTGAGGAGTTCAACCGAACTCTTTTCATGTAGCCTCAGGGAGAATCGAACTCCCGTTGCAGGGTCGAAAACCCTGTGTCCTAACCACTGGACGATGAGGCCGTTGAATAAAGGGTGAGTGATGGGACTTGAACCCACGACCACCAGGGCCACAACCTGGTGCTCTACCGACTGAGCTACACTCACCATCTGTAAATCTTTGAGCGTATGAATCTACTGAAAAAAATATTTCCAGTCAAGGTATCCGGAGCCTTAGATGATAATATAATATACTTTAGTGATAGTCCAAGAGCAATTGACTTTCAACCTGTCAGATATTACATTTCAGGTTTAATTCATACTGTTATAATCCGTTAAAAGAACGCCTATTCGACTGCTTTGATGACAACAGGAGACCGAAATACGCTGGCACCGACGGTAGTGGTTTCCTTCGAAGCCGCAACCAAGAAGTACGGCAACGTAACGGCAGTGGACAACCTGGATCTGACGCTGTATCCGGGCGAGTTGTTCGGTTTCCTCGGTCCGAACGGAGCCGGTAAGACCACCGCGATGAAGATGACGGCAGGACTGGTTAAACCGACTTCCGGGCGCGTTCTCATCTCTGGTTATGACATACAGATCAATCCGCTTGAAGCAAAGCGTCTTTTTGGTTATGTGCCCGACAGTCCGTACATTTACGAGAGCTTGACCGGAAGGGAATTCCTGCACTTCACCGCCGGTCTCTACAAGCTCGATCATTCCACCGTCGTCAGCAGGATCAAAGAACTGTCCGACATGTTTGGCATTGGGGACTGGATCGACAAGCGGGCGGGTGAATATTCACACGGTATGAAACAGCGGGTCGTGACAGCTTCGGCATTCCTGCACGAACCGAAAACCATCATTATTGACGAACCGATGGTGGGACTGGATCCCAACGCTGTCAGAATGTTAAAGAACATCATGAGGAAATTCTGCGGAAACGGTGGAACGGTTTTCTTTTCGACACATACTTTGTCGGATGCCGAAGAACTTTGCGACAGGGTTGGTATTATTCACCGGGGTAAGTTGATCACCTGCGGGAAACTGGATGAACTGCGTGATCTGTATGGTAGTCTGGAGCAGACTTTTATCGCCGCAACCACAGAGGTGGAGGCTTGACAAGACATTTCCCAAACACCGCAGTCGGCTGGAAGATCAGGATACTGTTGGGGTCACTGGCGCTTGACAGCATCGGAGCACGTCTGGGCAAGCTCGCATCGCTGGCGGTTATAACCGGATTCTCCATCGGCGCCACCTTCTTTTTCCATGCGGTTTTCGATAATATGCTGCAATACGAGGGTATCGGTGAACCGTTGCTCTGGCGGGTAATCGGTATCACCATACTGACTGTTTTCGGACTATTGATTGTAAGTAACCTCATCACGGGCATAGCCACCATCTTCCGCTCGCCCGAAATACCGTTTCTCTTTGCCCGACCCGTATCGCCCGGTAGGATCTTCCTGGGACGCTTCACCGATAACCTGGTTTACAGCTCCTGGTCGCTGGCGGTTTTAGGCATCCCAATAATAGTCGCCTGGGGCTGGAGATTCAACCTCTCCATCTGGGTGATAATCAGCCTGATTGTGTTTGGACTTCTGCCGCTGGTTCTGATTTCCGCCCAAATCGGATCATTGCTGTTGATGGGGCTTATCTTTGCCGCACGGAAAACATCGCCCAGGATGGTTATAATCCTGTTGTTGGCGGCGAGTATCGGGCTCGTCGGATGGCTGGTTTCCCGGCAGGACCGCGGTCTGGTCGTTGACGGCATTGCGCGCAGATCGACTGTGGAGCGGTACCTGGCTCAACTCGACCGGCAGAGCCAGGGAAGCATCACACCCGCCCACTGGTTGACCGCTTCCATGCACGCAATTAAACGGGGAGATCAACAACGCGCCTGGTTTTATATTCTCTTTCTGACCCTTACATCAATCGTCTGTATGCGCTGGATCTTCCTCATATCACAGAAAGTATATTATCATAGCTGGACATCCTTCGGTGAGATAACCGGTCGGCGCGGAAACCGCCTCTCTTCCGCCGTGGCAAATCGCTTCACATCGGGATTTATCCCCAATCCCTTGAAAGCGCTGCTGTTGAAGGATTTGCTGCAGTTCTTCCGCAACCCGAACCAATGGGCTCAATTCATGATCCTGGTTGCATTCCTGTTGATATATTTATTCAACCTGTTGTATGTATCCAGCCGCTTCGATATTGACAATCCCCACTGGAAAACGCTGGTATTGTTCCTTAACTTTGCC
>CAYYHI010000140.1:0-9119 GCA_964471745.1 uncultured bacterium
GATAAAGCGCGCCATTGACAATTTCAACGGCAACCGGCGGAAAGCTGCCAAGGCGTTGGGTATCGGCGAAAGAACTCTATATAGAAAGATTAAGCAGTATGATATTAAATGATAAAACAACCGGACTATCGTCCAATCTCAAACCAGTGGGGAATAATGGGGAGTCAACTTCATTGAGAATAATTACACTAATATTATTACTCTGTCTGCAACTTCATGGCTGCGGCATATACACCTTCTCAGGGCACGGCATAGCCGGAATTGAGACCATTTCCGTCGAACCGTTCGATAATGAGACCGCCGAATTCGGCATTCGGGACGAGCTGACCGATGCCCTGATAAATAAGCTTCTGAGCAGCCGAACCCTGACTGTTGCCGGGCAGGCTAATGCAGATGCTGTGCTGCGCGGTAAAATCATCAGCGTTACCGACCGACCGTTAACCTTCAGGGAGGATGAAGAGGTCACCGAGAACCAGGTCATAGTGACGGTCGAGGTTATTCTTATCAAACCCGGCAAATCTGAACCGCTCTGGGAAGGCAGGCTGGTCGGTGAAGGAAATTATGCGTATCAGACCGGCAGTCCGGAGGAAAGAGAAGAAGGTATTGAACAAGCTATTGAACGGCTGGTGCAGGATCTGGTAAATCGTCTGACCAGCGATTGGTGATGGCGGAGCTAATTGAAATTAAAGGACAAGTTCCGCCCGTTTTATTAGATAAACTAATACAAACCCTGAACACCGGGGGGGTTATTATTGCGGCTTCGGACACCGTATACGGCTTGATAGCAAAGGCTTTCGACCAGGAAACTTTCAGGCGCTTAGATAAAATTAAAGGACGCAGAAACCTTCCTTACGCTATCAATTTTGCCTCATTGTCCGGATTGGAAACCTGGTACGGGAAACTCAATCCGTTTCAGCGACGTGTTGCCGGAGCGCTTCTACCCGGTCCGGTAACGCTGATCCTTCCTTTTAATGATCGCATCCCAAATGGATTTCGACATAAAAAACACGGTCTCGGTGTAAGAGTCTCTTCTGATGACCTGACGCCCGAACTCTGTATGCAAATCGACGCACCGCTCTGGTCAACCTCTGCCAATCGCAGTGGAGAACCTGCCCCTGCAATCTGCTCTCGAATAGATAAAGAACTGCTCGATGAGGTCGATATTGTCCTTGACAGCGGCTCTACGGAATTCACCGAACCGTCAACAGTAATCGATCTGCGACGATTCCCATATTCTATTCCCAGACAAGGATCCTGGCTTAAGAGAGTCGAGAGGGTACTTGACGATTCCCTTGCACCTCTCGAAGTTCTGATTGTCTGTACCGGAAATATATGCCGTTCGCCGCTTGCGGCAGCATTGCTGCAGCATTTACTCGGAAATCAGCATGAATCCGGCGTGCATGTCTCTTCAGCCGGAACATACGCATCAGCAGGTCTGCCAGCGACCTACTACATGATCGAAATCGCCGCGGAATGGGGTATTGACCTTTCCGAACACGAGGGCAACCAGTTAACGGAAGAGGTTATTCATTCAACTGATATAATCCTTACCGCTGAACCGCATCACCGTGATTGGATTGTCGAATCTTTCCCCGATGCTGAAGACCGGGTCGAGATGTTGGGTTATCCGATCGGTCTGGAAAGTATTCCTGACCCCTATGGCTCGGTGTTTGAAGCTTATGAAAGAACTGCTGAGTTGATACGCCTGGCTGTTACTGAATGGCAGCATAAACTGCAAGCTATTATCCGGGAAGCCGGTTGGCGCGCTCGATGAGGATCACCGGCGATCTGTTAGTTGTACGCAACGACCGGCTTGGTGATGCCATCCTCGCGTTGCCGACCGTTTCTCTCCTGCGCGAGGCTTTCCCGGATGTTAGGATCTATTTCTGGCCATCGCCGCTGGTGGCTCCGTTGATAAGATGTGTTGAAGGAATAGACCGGGTCATTGCGGGTAACGATCATGGCAGAACGAATGTCGTGCAAGAATTGTCAGATTTTCAAATCCACGCCGCTTTCTGCCTCAGACCAACCTATCGGAATGCGTTAACCCTCAAGAAAGCGCATATTCCCATCAGAATCGGAACATCACGACGCTTATATTCAATATTGTTCACACACCGAATCAACCTACCGAGACGTAGCAAGAGTCGTCATGAAGTGGATTTAAACCTGGATTTGTTGTCCGGTGTCGGAATAAAAGGAGAACCAACCTTTCCAAAGATAACGCCACCTGAAAGCTCCGTTGATAAGGTTAAGCGGCTGTTTGTCCAATCAGAGAGAGTTCCGAATCAGCCATACGTCGTTATCCATCCCGGCAGCGGCGGTTCGGCGCAGAACTGGTCTCCGATCTATTTCCGGAAACTGGCGAAGATGCTCGCAGATCGTCATTCATACAACGTGATTGTTACTGGTTCTCCGAATGAAGTTGAATTGTGCCGGGCAGTTGCCGGTGATGATTATCTCAACCTCTGCGGAAGAACCGACTTGTTGGAGCTTGCTGCGCTCCTGCAAGATGCGCATTTACTTGTTACCAACAGCACCGGTCCGCTTCATTTGGGCGTTGCGCTGGGAACACTGTCCGTCGGGCTCTACGCACCATTGGTCGGCTGTCTGCCGGAAAGATGGGGTCCTTACGGTCACCCGGAATGGGCGTTGATACCGGATTTGCCTATCTGCAGAAAATGCCGCCCCGGTGAAATACCCGCCTGCCGATGCCTCGAACAACTGACACCTGACATGGTGTATGAACATCTAATGAAACTGTTGGTAGATAGTTGATTCATTCGAGCGAAAACGACCCCATAATCCGGCAAGCCGTGCACAGAATTCAGAGCGGGAAAGGCAAGCTGGTTGTTATTCAGACGGCTTTCCTTGGGGATGTTATCCTGGTTACCCCTTTACTGCGAGCAGTCAGGCAGGCATTCCCGGATGCACAGCTTACAGCAGTGGTAATCCCGGAATGCAGTAAAGTGCTGCACGGTCAGGTTGACGAGATTATAATATTCGACAAACGCAATAAGAGAAAACGCAGGGATCTATGGCATAAACTTGTCGCAAAACTTAAAAATAAGAATTTCGATGCCGCACTTATCCCTCACCGGTCGTTGCGAAGTGGGTTAACGGCATTAAAAGCTGGCATTCCTTGTCGGATCGGTTTTAACCGTGGTCCGGGATCCATCTTCCACACACACAGGATAGCCTACCCAACTGGTATTTATGAAGGAATTCGCAATCTTCGACTGCTTGCGCCTTTGAAACTTAACAAAGATAACGGATTGCCGGTGTTGTATCCCACCGATGAGGATTTTGAGTATGCTGATAAATTGCTTCGTGAAGCTGCTATTAATAAGGGTGAATATGCCGTTCTGGCGCCCGGTTCTGTCTGGGCTTCCAAGCGTTGGTCAGTCGATAATTACAGGGAACTCCGCCGACGGTTGGAAGGCGAATTCGCCCTACCGGTTGTAACTATAGGCGGTGAAGCTGACAGAGAAGATTGTTCAGCAGTGGTCAGCACTCCCGAGCGCAATCTTGCCGGAATGTTGTCGCCGCTCGGTTCAGCGGTGGTACTTAAAGACGCCCGGCTGTTAATCAGTGGAGACACGGCACCCACGCATATCGGTACAACCATGGGCACGCGCCAGATTATCATTTTCGGCTCAACCGCACCCCGCTTCGGTTTCGCTCCACCGGTTCCAACCGCTCGTATCGTCCAGGTTCCACTCTGGTGCCGTCCCTGCAGTAACCACGGGCGTAACTTCTGCCCCAATCTTGGTCGTTACAACTGCCTGAAAAGTATTACACCAGATATGGTTATTGAGACAGCAGGTGATTGGATTTAGGATGAAAAATAACATGTCACTCTGTTGTTGTTAAAGCGATAATCTGGGCACACTTGTAAGAAGCCGGTTTTAATGAGGGCTTACTACCAATAACAGTATTGTTTATTGACTTAAGATAATAATTAAGATAAATTGAAAGTTTGGTTGAAATGCTTTAATCACTGGGAAAGAGAAATGAAGCAAAGAAAGCTAACTACAAGATTTATAATTATTATAGTATTACTCCTCCTTACAGGCTACTACCTCTATCCAACGTTTCGTTTCGGAGACCTTAGCCGGGAGGAGGAACAGATTGCCCATCGTATTTCGGAAGAGATGGGCGTATCGTATGCTTATGTGATCGAGAATCTATACAAGGATGAGTCCATTCTTCGTGATAAATTGGAGTCCCTTGAGAATATCTCTGATGAGAATAAAGCTACCGTGACGGAACTTCTTGATGAAGCCCAGGGTGATCTACGCGAAAAAGTATTGCGTGCTCGCAAGAAGGCAATTAAGCGCGGGCTCGATCTTCAAGGAGGGATGCACCTGGTTCTTGAAGTCGACCTGGTTCAATTAATGCGCAACCTGGCAAGGCAGCGCGATGCCCGTCTCGAGGGGATATTAGAGAAGATTGATGCTGAGCTGATTCGCAATCCACAGGCAGAATTCGATGAGGTTGTCACACAACACTTCGATGAAGAAGGCCTGAAACTTTCACAGTACTTCGGTGAAGCGGGTGAGTCAAACGTTACAGTGCTGGGTTACATGTCAAAGCAGGCTGACGACGCCATCAACCGATCGCTGGAAATCCTGCGAAACCGTATCGACCAGTTCGGTGTTTCAGAACCCTCGATACAGAAGCAGGGATCGCGTCGGATACTGCTTGAGCTGCCTGGGATCGAGGATCCTGGTCGTGCTCGTGACCTTATCGGTCGCACCGCGCTACTCGAGTTTAAACTGGTTGCCGAACCGGAAAAAGCCCAACAATTCCTGAAGGATATAGATAAGCTTTTTGCCTCCCGAGCGGTTGCTGCTGACACGACAACGGCACCGGAAGCTTATGAATTCGAACTGCTCGATGAGGAGGAAGAGGCAACGGTTGAAGCTGACACCGCTGAAGCCGCTAAGGAGGAAGAGGACATTCTCGATCTGTCCGCTGAAATCGGTGATACCGGGGCTGCCCTGGATGAGGACACGAGCGCAGCCTTGTTTGAAACGGAAGCCACGCCCTTTACATCATTGCTGCGCGGATTTCGCGGTGATATTGCCGTGCCATCGGAAAACCTTCGTAAAGTAAGAACAATGCTTTCTGAACCAGATGTTGACAAAATCCTCCCCGAAGGTACGCAGGTACTCTGGTCCGCCAAGCCTGAACTCGGCGGAGACGGTAACGAGTATTATATGCTCTATATGGTCAAGCGTGATCCTGAGCTTACCGGTTCAGCTCTTTCGGACGCCAGCGTTGATATCTCAAGCGGCAGCAGTAGTCCTGGAAGCGCTGGGCAGCCAATTATATCCCTGACCATGAACCGAAACGGCGCTCGCAAGTTCGCACGGGTCACCGGAGCAAACATCAAGAAACGACTGTCAATTGTACTGGATGATAAAGTGTATATGGCGCCGGTAATCCGCACAAAGATTCCAAACGGCAGAGCCATAATTGAAGGTTCGGCAAGCGTCGAGGAGGCAAATGACGTGGCAATTGTCCTTCGAGCCGGTGCTTTGCCTACAAGTGTGGTTATCGAAGAGGAACGCACGGTCGGACCAAGCTTGGGAAGAGATTCCATCCATAAAGGCACAACATCGGCGATTGCCGGAATGATCCTGGTTGTTATCTTTATGATAATCTACTACGGTGCTTCGGGACTTATTGCAAACGTAGCGTTGCTGATGAATATCCTCTTTATCTTCGGTGGATTGGCATTTTTCGGAGCTATGGGCATGGGCGCTACACTTTCGCTGCCGGGTATCGCCGGTATTATTTTAACAATCGGTATGGCAGTAGATGCAAATGTGCTGATTTTCGAACGCATTCGGGAGGAGCTGGCGACCGGTAAAACGGTATGGCACGCCGTCGCCGCTGGCTATGATCGTGCGTTTACCACCATCCTGGACGCCAACGTTACGACACTTATCGCTGCACTGGTTCTCCTTCAGTTCGGCGTCGGTCCGGTAAAGGGATTTGCGGTTACTCTCGCCATTGGTATAGTCAGCAGTCTGTTTACTGCTATTGTGGTTACCCGCCTGATATTTGACTTTATAACCAGCAGGCGGACATTAACGCGTCTAAGCATCTGAGTCCGGGGAGCATAAAATGATAAGAATATTAGGCAAAACAAATATTGATTTCCAGAGCAGGCGGCATCTGGCGATGACCATTTCCGGAATAGCCATCTTTATCGGTCTTCTGTCGCTGGTCATGCATGGCGGTCCCAACTATTCAATTGACTTCAGCGGTGGATTGTCCATCCTGCTCAGGTTCAACGTACCTGAAGGCAGACCTGATATCGACGAAGCGATGGTCAGACAATCGCTGGCAAAGATCGACCTTGCCACCAGCGAGGTTAAATTGAGTCGATCTGCCGAGGGTGAAGACCTGTTAATCCGCGTCAAGGAGGAGGGGCGCTTCAAACCACCCGAGTCGCTTATCCGAACGGAGCTTGACCAGCAGTTGAAGCAGACCTGGCGGGTTGTTCCCGATGACCAGTTAGTTCAGACGAATATGCCGGATTTGTCGGGCTTTAGTTATGTTGCGATTACCACGGAAGCGCTTGAAGATACGTTGAGTTTGATACTTGCATCAGTGGAAATCGATAATCAGAAAATCTACAGACATGAAACAGTTAACGGCGATGGTGTTTATATTATCGCCGGAGAGGGCAGAGATACCGTAAGCCGGCTCAGAAAAGTGTTGGCTGAAGATTATCCGGACTACACTATAGATATAAGAAGTATCGACCGCGTCGGTCCTCGCATTGGTGCGGAACTGAGGATGCAGGCTATCTTCGCACTGTTGGCAGCGCTTCTACTAATCGTGATCTACTTGTGGTGGCGTTTCGAGCTGCTGTTTGGTGTTGCCGCGGTTATCGCACTCTTCCACGATGTATTGATTACACTGGGAGTTTTCAGTCTTCTTGACATTGAGATCTCCCTAACCATCATCGGCGCTTTTCTGACTTTAGTGGGTTATTCATTGAACGACACAATTGTCGTTTTCGACCGGATACGTGAAAACCTTAAGCGCTCTAAGAACCAACCCTATTCAGAAGTGATTAACTCTTCAATAAACGCAACGTTATCGCGGACAATTGTAACCAGCGGCACTACCTTGATGGTGGTGCTGGTATTGTTCTTTGCCGGTGGTGAAGTATTACACAGCTTCTCATTAGCTTTGTTGATAGGTATTCTTGTCGGAACTTATTCATCAGTCTTTATAGCCAGCCCTATTTTGGTCGAATGGGCTGAGCGCACCGGTAAGGCAGCCGGACAGAAAAAAACCCGATAAGTTTGAATCAATTAATCTGGAATCTGCAATGTCCGTTACAATAGTCATCGGGTCGCAGTGGGGCGACGAAGGTAAGGGGAAGATTGTCGACATCTTAAGTCAGGATGCCGATATTGTGGCGCGGTATTCAGGTGGTGCAAATGCTGGTCATACTGTTATTCGCGGTGTGGAAAAAACCATTCTTCATCTCATACCTTCAGGCATTCTTAATCCTGATTGTGTCTGCCTGTTGGGCAGCGGTATGGTAATCGATCCTGTGCAGCTTCTTCTGGAAATTGATGAATTAAACGACGCAGGCGTCAAGGTTGAAGGTAGACTTTTCATCAGTCACCAGGCACATCTGATTATGCCTTATCATAAATTGCTCGAGAAACTCAATGAGCACTCGCAGGCAATCGGCGTCACCGGCAGAGGAATAGGTCCTGCTTATTCAGACAAATATAACCGGGTCGGACTGCGCATTATTGATATCCTCGATCGTGAGATGTTTAGAGAAAAGCTTAAAGCCAATATTATCGACAAGAATAGGATCATTCACGAACTGCACGGTGAACCGGAGCTGGATCTGGATGAGATCTATAACTATTATCTTGAGTTTGACAGGAAGATCGACCCGTTAATCAAGGACATATCAATCTATCTCAATAAGGCTATCGACGATGGGAAGGTGATCGTCTGCGAGGGCGCTCAGGGAACGCTGTTGGATATTGACTGGGGCACCTATCCGTTTGTTACTTCGTCAAACTCCACTGCAGGCGGCGCGATAACCGGACTCGGTATAGGTCCCACCCGGGTTGACCGTGTCCTGGGTGTAATCAAGGCATACACTACCAGAGTGGGTAAAGGTCCGTTTCCTACGGAATTTGAACCTGAAATGGAAGAGCTGATGCGTAAGGCTGGCGACGAATTCGGCGCGACCACCGGGCGTGCCAGGCGCTGTGGTTGGTTTGATGCGGTCATTGCCAGATATTCTGCGAGGATCAACGGGATCAGTTCCTGGGCGTTAACCAAACTTGATGTTCTGTCTCACTTTGATACATTGAATATATGCGTAGCCTATGAGTACAATGGCAATAGAATAGAAGATTTCCCGGCTGATTTACGAATAGTTAACGAGGTCAAACCGATATACGAAGAACTGCCGGGATGGAATGAGGATGTTTCAGCAATTCGCGAAGTCAGCAAACTCCCTGACGCTGCGATCAACTATATCCACCGCATCCAGGAGCTGACCGACACACCATTGGAGATTATCTCTGTAGGCAGCGAACGATCTCAGACTATCAGGGTGTCTTAAGGCAGAAGTCACTTGATGGGGGTGTAGCTCAGTCGGTAGAGCACCGCCCTTTTAAGGCGATGGTCGCAGGTTCGAATCCTGCCACCCTCACATACAAGAGAAAACCAACGTAAAAACAGGCTCGAAACAATCGAGCCTTTTCTGCTTATTTACGCGCTTGAAACGCCAAGAAACCATAAATTGATCAAACTAACACGACCCGTTATCGGCTGGATTTCCTACGACTTTGCCAATTCAGCCTTTGCCACAATCGTACTGGCGGTGATATTCAACCGATACTTCGCCTTGGTCGTCGCCGGTGGACAGGAAGGCGTTACCATATCTCTTCCGTGGGGTGGTATCACCATTCCTGGTGCATCAATGTGGGCGTTCCTGGTGGCGATCTCAACGGCGGTTGTTGCTGTGTTATCTCCATTCTTAGGGGCAATGGCTGACCAGGCAGGTCTGCGCAAGCGCTTGCTGGTAACGTGCTGTTATATTGGTGTTGCAGCGACAA
>CAYYHI010000141.1:0-9108 GCA_964471745.1 uncultured bacterium
AAATCAGAATTCCCTGCTGGCAGACGCCCTCGTCTGCCAGAAAATCAATTCATATCAAGTACTTATCTGGCAGACGAGGACGTCTGCCAGCGGGTTAGTAACGATTTCAACGAGTTTCTCAACAAGCACTAAATAAGGGAATCATCATCAGGAATATACACTTAATATTAGCTTCAGTGCTGTTGCTGTGTACATCGGGATTCAGCGGGTACAATAGCCACAGTGTGCTTTTTATGAACGTCCCGAACGGTGCGCGTCAGATAGCAATGGCTGAAACGGGTGTCAGTTATGCCGACGGTGGGTCGTCTGTTTGGTGGAATCCGGCGTTTCTCGCCACCGACAGGAGTGAGATCGACTTCCAGGTTTTCCGCTGGATTGCCGATTTCAGAGGCAGCTTCGGAGGCGCGCGTTTCAAAACAGGCTGGGGAGGCTTGGGAGTATATTACTTTAACCAGAGTATGGACGATTTCGAAGCCCGCGACCGCCCTGGACCCTCACAGGGAACGTTCAGCGTTCATCAGACACTGTTCGCTGGAGGAACCGGGCTCAACCTGGGGCGGGGTTTTAGAACCGGTCTGGTCTATAAGACAGCTATTGAGAATATCTACGGCTACCGTGAGAACGATTACCATGCCATTGATTTGGGCATCGGTTGGAGCATGAACGCCTGGTCTGCAGGTATGGCATTGGCAAACATCGAGTTGAGCAACGATGCTGACGAGCCCTTTCCCACCACGCTGCGCGCCGGGCTGTCGCATTACAGGCGGCTGGATCAGTTTGATATAGTTATATCTGGTGAGGGTTCCAAAGTCATGGATGGCGATACCTACCTGCATCTCGGTGCGGAAGCAGGATGGCGGGAGCTGCTGTTCCTGCGCGGCGGATATATGACCGGGCATGACAGCCGCAGCGTCAGTTTCGGGCTGGGCGTCAAGCTGAAGCAGTACCGCGCCGACATCTCGATTGTGCCGTTTGACAACGAATTAGGCAGTGTCTGGCGGGTTGGACTGGGTGTTGCAATCTAAACTTTTCGGAGGACTCAAAATATGCAGAAGTGGGAATACTTATACCTTGAGGCACACCTGCAGTCGGCAGCCCGACCGCAGGCGACGAAGGCGAACGGTCAACTGCTTGAGGACAGACCAAACCTCTGGGAATATATCAACAAACTCGGTGATGAAGGTTGGGAGCTGGTTAACGTTTACAACTATGCCGAACCCAACCGCCACAAGGATTACTTTGTCTTCAAGCGCCTGCAGGAATGACTATTATCTTGTCCATCCTGTTCATCCTTGTTTATGCTGGAAACCTGTGTATCATTGAAACACGGGTAGCGGAGCTACCACGTGCCACACGGTTACTGGATGAAACATGGGTAGTAATAATGAAAGGAGAAACATGCCCAAATATCGCATAGCCTGGCTTCCGGGTGACGGGGTTGGTAATGACGTGATGGAAGCCGCACGCATCGTGCTGGATGAGTTAAAGCTAGATGCCGAGTACATTCATGGAGACATCGGCTGGGAGTTCTGGAGAACCGAAGGCGATCCACTGCCGCAGCGGACATTGAAGCTGCTAAGCGAGACGGATTGCTGCCTGTTCGGCGCCATCACTTCAAAGCCGAAAGAGGAAGCGGCAAAGGAGCTCGCGCCGGAGCTTCAGGATAGGGGTTACGAGTATTTCAGCCCCATCGTCAGACTGCGGCAGGAGTTGAACCTGCATACGAACATGCGACCCTGCAAGGCATATCAGGGCAATCCACTCAACTATCGTGACGGTATTGACCTGGTTATTTTCCGCGAGAATTCGGAAGGATTGTATTCCGGTGTCGAATTTCATCCCCTGCCGGAGGAGGTCAGGCGGGCGCTCGAAGTGCATCCCAAGATGAAGCGGTTCGGTGGAATATCCGATAACGATATAGCCTTCTCCAGCCGCATAATGACCCGCGCCGCTTGTGAACGGATCGTCAGGAACGGCTTCGAGTTTGCGAAGCGATTCAACCGCCGGTCGGTTACGATTGTCGACAAGCCCAACGTTCTGCGCGAAACGGGCGGCTTAATGATCCGCACGGCGCGTAAAGTCGCCAGTGATTATCCGGATATCCCGATGTGGGAGACCAACATCGACGCGCAGTGCATGTGGCTGGTCAAGAACCCGGAGGACTACGATATTCTGGTCGCTGAAAATATGTTCGGCGATATTATCTCCGACCTAGCGGCTCAGTTGGTCGGCGGGCTCGGATTTGCATCCTCCGGGAATATCGGCGACAATTACGCGGTGTTCGAGCCGACGCACGGTTCCGCACCCAAATACGCCGGCAAATACAAGGTCAATCCAATGGCGATGTTGCTGACGACCAAGATGATGCTCGACTGGCTGGGCGAAACCGACCTTGCTGCTCGTCTTGAGAGAGCAATATCGCGTGTAATAAGTGAAGGTAAAGTCAGAACTTATGATATGAGGGGAGATAACTCGACGCTTGATGTAGCAAACGCCGTAGCGGAGTATACAAGGTAGTTAATTCTTGTTGAAGAAGTCCGAATTACCCGCTGGCAGACGCCCTCGTCTGCCAGACGATTACTTGATATACAGTGGTTTTAATGGCAGACGAGGGCGTCTGCCAGCGGGTTGGTGACGATTTCAATAAGTTTTTTTCAACAGACGTTAGTTAGTTGCAGATGAAATGATATTTAATCCGGTAAAACTGTTCCCGATTCTAATTCTACTCTCCGGTTGTGGATTGTTCTCAACCCGCACTCCTGAAGAACCTGAGGGCGGTTCAAATACGGAGTGGCAGTTTCCCCGTACTCCGAGGATAGTCATTGAAAACCTTGAAGTTGCTGTCGGACGCCGTTCGAGTGTGGACTATATGCGATCCTTCTCAGCTGCAGATGGTGGAGGTGCAGAATTTGTGTTTGAAGCGGACCCGGATGCTGAGGCGAATAATCCGGATCTTTTCACAGACTGGGATATCGAGCGTGAGCGGAACCATGTGCAGTCGTTGTTTAGTCCTTCCAATCTGCCGCTGGACTCCCTGGCGGAGTTGTTGATTGAAATGACCCGAGAGCCGGTGATATTGGGCGATTCGGCGGATTTATCGGCTGAGTATGAGCTCATCCTCGGGCATCTGCGTGATGCTGCTCCGCGCCGTATGGATGGATTTCTCGATTTCTGCCTGAGACGCGCTGACGACGGGGGGTGGTATATTCGACTCTGGCGGGACAAGCGCCTTGCCGGACATCATTGCTGGAGTGATCTCAAAGCGCAGTTTTAAGTTGATTAAGTAATCCCTATTACTCCCCCCTCGCAAGCGGGAATGACAATGAATAGCTGATACGACCTCGTAAGCAGGGTGAGATAAACGGAAATGTCTATGAGATGGGATGTTAGCAAATTAATCATTACTCACTATCAGATTTCTTTTTGCATGATTCTACGCGATATTTCTTTCTATGCCATAGTGACTATTCTCACAACCGGATGTCTGAACCCTTTTGCGCCTGTTGAGGGTGATGTGGGGGAACGGATCTGGAGCGATCAGACTACCGTAGGCGGCTTGCTCTGCAATTTCGCGCTGGCTTACGACTATCGCGATTCGCTGCGCTATGCCGACTGCCTTGACGAATCGTTTGTTTTTCATTACTATGATGTTGTGAACGGACGTTTCGACCGCTGGTTCCGGGAGACCGACCTTAAAGCCACCGGAGGTCTGTTTCGAGCCTTTGATAATATCGATCTGGAATGGAATCTGGTTCCGGAATACGTTGATACGTTCAGTCTGTCAGACCAGACACTGGAATTTATTGTAAGATTTAACCTGACGCTGGGCAGCGATGTTCCCCTGATGGGTTATGCCAAATTTTCCACCAGTAAAGGGGATGACGACCGTTTCCGTATCCTTGCCTGGCGGGACGATTTCTGATGTCCGTTCGATCGAAATCGCGCCGGAAGGCTGGCGGTCAATCATGGTGGCTGGCATTAGTATTTCCGGTTGCAGCAATCCTGTTCGCGGTATGGTTCTTTCTAATACATGAGCCCGAAACTTCTGCAAATCACTCGGTTGCCGAACAAGCTGAAGCTGAACAGCCCCGCATTGCAGACGGGAAACAGGAGACCGGAGTGTCTGAGATCAACGGACAGATTTCAGGAGATCTGCCGTCCCCTGAAATCCCCTGGATCGCTCTGATAATAGATGATTTCGGCTTCCCGGCTACTGCCGGTCTTGTAGATGGATTCCTGTCGCTTCCGTTTGAGGTGACTTTTTCGATCATTCCCGGTAATATAAAGAGTGTCTCGATAGGTAGTACTATTCATGCCGCAGGTGGTGAGGTGTTTATTCACCTGCCGATGGAACCGACCCGAAAGGTGGCAATGGGTGAACGCGATATGGTCATGGTCGGGATGGAAGCTGTTGATCTGGAAGCTATCCTCGACCGGGTAGTGGTTGAACTGCCTTTCGCGGTGGGGCTGAACAACCACATGGGATCGAAGGCGACCCTGGATGAACCGTTAATGAGGATGCTGGCGTTCGAGCTTAAGAAACGCGGTATGGTCTTCATAGACAGCCGTACGGTCGAGGGCAGCAGGGCTTATACGACGATGATCTCGGCAGGTGTACCAGCGCTTAGCAGGGATGTTTTTATCGACAACAAGGGTGATTCTGTGGGAATACCGAACCGAATCAGGGAGCTTCTGCGCATCGCCCGGCACAGGGGCTGGGCGGTGGGGATCGGTCATGCCCGTGAGACAACCCTGAACGCACTGGTTAATATGCTGCCTGTTATCAATGAGTCTGGCGTGCGGTTTGTAACAGCAGGTGGGCTTATCGAGGTTGTTCGTAACATGCGGCGCAGAACTCAAGTAGCAAGCGCTGATACCATAGTAAATTGAGTTTACAACCGGTTGGGTGGACTTTCCTGAGATCTTTGAATTATTTATTTATTAGTTCGTTTTGTCATTCCCACACAGCAGTTTGTCCGAAAATGTGAAAAACGCACCGAATTTCATCATTCCATCGAAAGATGGAATCCAGTAACGCATGTAATATCAGCAACTTCTCTGGATTCCAACTTCCGTTGGAATGATGAATCCCGAGACAATTTGCTATTTTCGAACAGATTGCTTCGCAGAAATGACAATGAATCGCTGACACTGCCCAAACTTGCCAGCGAGCTTATATTTCGATAACCGAGAGTAAATAAAAAAGTAACCAACATGAGATTAGGTTTATATCTTAACTCCCTTGCCAGGTTGCGCGACCCCGACTCGACCGGCGAGCCTGAACCAGCCGTAATCGCTGCATTGGCGATGTCTTTCGGTGCGCAGCTTATTCTGGCAGGATGGATCCCATCCGGTGGATTGCTGACCGAACGCGACATACGGCTGATTAGGGAGGTCGTTCATGGTGATCTGATCATCGTGACACCGCTGGATAGCGGGTTGGTCGAATCGGTTGTAAAGCTGCATCCTGAAGGCGTGATGATCGTAGCTTCCGGATGGGACGGCATCCGCGATTTTCGCCCGGTTCAGATGGGGGTAGACGCCGACGAGATCGGGTCGGTTGCTGTGGAGTATAAGACCGCCGGTGTCCAGCCTTCAGTTCTGATCGAACCGGACGCTGACTCTGTGAAGGCAACAGCGCGGAAAGGCTTGTCAGGTGTGACACTCGATGCGTCCCTGTATGCCGCCGCTCGCACCGACGAAGACGCTCAGTCCGCTCTGGATAAGCTGGCAGATGCGGCGCTGGCTTCGCACAAGTTTGGACTCGTTACCGCGGTCGGACACGGGCTCACCTATCAGAATATCGGTCCTGTTGCAGCCTTGCGTTACGTGGAGGAACTTTACGTAGGGAGATCGATTATCGTCAGAGCGATTATGAACGGCATGGATCGTGCGATAGGGGATATTATGAACGCAATTGACCGAAATTGCCCACGCTGATATGCGATTCAATCGGTTAATTATTCCGATATTGATCACCGCTCTTCCATTGCTCCCGGGTTGTGAAGGTGATGTCGGGAAGAGCGGCGTCAGTCTGCTGCCCGATGATATCTGGGCTCCGGAAGTGATGCTGGTGCTGCCGGCAGCGTCGCGGATGATATACGACCGGGTGGCGCTGGAGGTTTATGCGGTGGATGACACAGGTGTGGACAGTGTCGAGTTCCTGATAGACGGTACTGTTCCGGACGGTTTCGGTCTGATTGTGAGGGAATATCCCTGGCAGACGCTGTGGGACTGTTCCGGGATCAGCGATGGGCTTCACACCATACAAGCGCGCGCCTGGGATGGCGCCGGTCGGTACGGACTTTCTTCCGTGGTTATGGTCGACAAGACCGATCCGGCTTTGAAGCCTGCGGATGCAAACCTTAAGAGCTATATCGATACCGGTGATGAAGAGGATATTTACTGGTGGAAACTTCCTGATACGGTCGGCGGTTACGATGGTTTCGGCACTCGATTCACCCCCGACGGACCCTGCCGGATTGAGAATTTCTATGTGACAGTATTCTGGGATGAGAACTGGATGGGAACAGGATTGTATGCATTCGAGATATGGAATTCAACCGGCAATCAGCCCGACAGTCTGCTCTTTGCCGATACAACCTACGTCGAATACAAGCGTGTCGAACCGGGATATTCATCGTTAAAATTCATCTGGCGCGAGCGCATCTATGTCCAGAGCGATTTCTTCGTTCTTATTACACCTGCTGAAGAACAACCCAGCGATACACTCGCTCTGATAACGGATCACGGGCAGTGGCGGAACTACCACGGCATAGCGCGCCGGAACGGCAATTGGGAGCCGTTCACCGCTGGTCCATACACCGCATTCAATCCGCACATCTCCGCGGTGGTGGTGTATTAATGAAACTGCCTGTTCAATTCGTAAGACTTGCCGCTATTTCAGGTTGCTTCCTCGTTTTTTACAGCTTGCTTTTCAGCGGCTGTCAGGGACCTGTAGGACCCCCGGGAATGGATGCCGAAGGTGTCGACGTGACGCCCCCGACGATTGAACTGGTTAAACCGCATCCACTGTCGCAGGTTTGGGATGAGTTCGATATTGTGGCAGCCGCAGTTGATAACGTAGCCATTCGGGAGGTTTTGTTTACCTTTGATGGTTCAAGTCTGGTCAACGATACATTACTTATAGACTATACCCCGCCTTATGAATTCACCATAGAAGCACTCGGCCCCGACAGTGTGCGTCTTTTCGAGTCCGGCTGGCATTTTATTGCCGCGCGGGCTTACGACATCGCCGGCAACGTGACTGATTCGCCACTCGTTCCGATCCAGCTCGGTTATTCGGAGGATCTGCAGGACACGGTCGTTCTGGAGCATCATAATGGCGTCTCATATCGCGAATGGACGCTGCCGGATACAGCGGACGCCACTGCCTACTGGTCGAGGTTCAACTCACCGAAGCCTTGCAACCTGATTTCGGTCAGCCTTATGTTCGGCGGTTCAATCAGTGACAGCACTGCTTGTTTGATTACTATCTGGGAGGGAAATCTTATCCCGGAAAACATAATTTCAGTCGACACCCTGATATCTGATTCCCTGTCCGCTGAACCGGTCTGGAATACTTTCGACTTGAGTATGGATGAGATCGAGGTTGAGGACGACTTCTTTGTCATGGTCGGTCTGGAGGATCCAAGCCCAAATGACAGCCTGATACTGACGGCGGATAACGGTCTGCCGCCGTGGCGGCGCAGCGGCAGTTACGATGACCGTGGGATGCATCTGCTGCGGGAGAAGTACGGCGCTGAGAACAACTTCCTCATCAGTTGCAAGCTGTTTTACGAGGTTGAGGAACCGCCCGACACTACGGTTTCAATTCGGAGCAATCCGTGATTCGAAGATATATATGGATACATACGTCGACGGTAATGTCAATCATAATCATATGTCTTGCGGGATGTGTGGGACCTTCAGGACCGGACGGGGATAACGCATTTCTGCAGGATTCGATGGCGCCGACGATAGATTGGATTTCACCGGAACCGGACAGCATAATCGACAGTTCAGTAACGCTTTCAGCCAGTGTTTTCGATGACCAGTATGTGAAACGTATGTCTTTTTACATCGCCGGCATTGAATTCGCCGGCAGTCTGGTGGACACTGTCGAAGGTATTTACATATACGAATGGCAGGCGCTTCTTTGGCCCGAAGGTCCCTACTCGCTGATGGCGCGTGCCTGGGACAATGCCAAGAACGTAGCGACAACACCGATTATTTTCGTACACGTGGAACATCCTTATTGATGTTGATTCTCTTATACAAGTAAGTAATACACTGCTTTGTGTCTTTGTGACTTTGTGGTTAAAATTTGCAGGTGATTTAGGACGGTTGAGCTCATGAAAGAAAGCCAAATCTGGGGTGCATTATTCGATCTCGACGGCGTGTTGATCGACAGCCCGGAGGTTCATGCCCGAGCCTGGGCTCAGGTTTTCCGTTCTTACAACATAGTACTTCCTCCGGAGAGACTGCATCGTGAAGAGGGCAGGAAATCGCTCGATATAGCGCATGGGATAGTGAGTGAGTACGATCTCGACTTGGACGATGATACATTAAATAAGATCATCGAGACAAAGCGCAGGATATATCGAGATAATGCCCCGCGAGGGTTGAGAAAGGATGCCCGATATGCAGTTCAGATACTTAAAAATTCCGGTTGGATTCTGGGATTGGTTTCGGGATCAGTTCGGAAGAATGTCGAGACAGCCTTGAGCGATCCGGAGCTGGACCTGTTCGATGTGATTATTACCGCTGAAAACTATACACGCTCCAAACCTGATCCGGAGCCATATCTTACGGCATGTAATGAAGCCGGTCTGGCGCCTGCGCGCAGTGTGGCAATTGAGAACGCACCGCTGGGAATAATTTCAGCACGTACGGCGGGCATGAAGGTCGTGGCTCTAACCAGCACACTGCCCAAATCGGACCTGCAGGACGCGGATGATGTGATCGATGATTTATCTAAGTTACCGAGTTTGCTTGAGTTGTATAAAAAAGAAGAGTTTTAACCAATTACCGATATCTTGTAAAGTTTCTCATTTCGTCATTCTGATAGTTCTCGTTTCGTCATTCTGATAGTTCTCGTTTCGTCAT
>CAYYHI010000142.1:0-9083 GCA_964471745.1 uncultured bacterium
CTCCGGCACCGAGACGTCTTTGAATTTCGGACTGTCTTCAAAGGGATCTTCCATGTAACCTATTTCCCATTCGAGCCTTATATCCGCAGCAGCGGTGACATCCATAGTTACACCGATAACCTCATCCAGTGCATTGGGGTCATTCGTCGTTATATGAAGTTCCGCCACGTACTCACCTTCAACACAACCATAAGCATCAAGGGTCAAATCCAGCACGAGCGGGTCGCCGCCGGGATCGATTGCGCCTTCCGTAGGTTCAACTGTGATCCATGAGGGAGCGCTCAATAGGCTCATCCATTCAAGGAGAGTTTCGCCGCAGGACCCCCAGCGACCCTCCTGGTTATGGTTCTGCCATTGATGCCCGCATGGAGATCCGGACACGATAACATTGCCGCGACCGTATTCGTAAATAACGATAGCGTTATTCTGATTCTGATCACCGACAGCAATCACCTGGTACCAATCACAATCTTCGATGTTATCAAGGTTGTCATCAGGATAGGTGACATGTGTGAAGCTTCCGCCAGGGAAATGCTGACCTTCCTCCCAGCCCATCTGCTCGACAAGCCAGTTATCCTCTGGACCAACCGCCAGAGTTCCATCCTGTGGATCCCAGATATAATCCAAACCACCAGGGGTAGTATGCGTGGCGTCAGCGCCCTCGTTATGACCCTGCTCGATGAACATCACGCCGCCGCTGGAGACGTAATCCTCAAAGCGTTCGAGATTATTGTCCCAGTTCTGGCGATACTGACCGCTCTGGTTGCCGGTTTCGACCCACAGAGCGGCGAATTCATACAAATCCACTTCGAGCAGGTCGGCAGCGTTCTGGTACCACTCATAATCCAGACCTTCTATTGTACGGTGGACAAATTCGTCAACCCAACCAAAGGCCTCTATATCCTGGAACAGCGCAAACCTGCCTTCAGGCTGGTCGCGGCGAGGACCTACGGTACGACCTGTACTCCGCAATTCCCGAACACCAGCATCACGTCCCGGTTTGCTGGTGACCACTATATCCGTGGCAATGCGAAGTTGGGCTTCACCTTCATTTTCGACAATTATATCATGATGAGAAACTTCCCCCGTGACCATCTCGTCATAGACTTCATCCGGATTAATCACGGCAACAGGCGGATCGACGGCATCGGCGTAAAGCGGGATATGGTATTCCTGGTCATCTTCGTCGGCGTCGTTACAGTAAATTATCATATCTGCAATATACTCATCAGATTCACCCTCCGGCGCTTCGAATATAAAATCGACGTCCTGCTCCTCACCGGGCGGGATGGTCAGTTCAGTCGGTTCTGCAGTGAAGACCGGATCGCCCTCTTCGTCCGAGGCAATATCGCTGATCTCGAGCGCTGCGGTGCCGATATTCTCGATCGTGACCGGTATCGAGTAGGGCACGCTGGTATACAGGTCCGGATCGAACTGAGCGTTGTAATCAACTAATGGCGGATCTTCTTCGTATCCCGGTTCCCAGACTGCGGTTATATGAGCTTCACCGGTTGTATTTAATGTGACAGGAACGCGGAATCCTTCCTCATGCTCGGGATCGTTCGACCAGAATATCAGGTCAGCTTCGTACATACCCTCGATCAGTCCTTCGGAGTTCAACGTTACTTCGACATCCATTGCCGCGTCGGCTCCGAGCGTTCCCCCGGTCGGATCGTATGCCAGCCAGTGCATCTCTTCTACGCCGTCGTCGAAAACATACCAGGTCTGTTCGTCCCACATGCCGTGCCAGAGATTATCACCATCGTGGCATAAGGCATATTGCAAATCGGCGCCACAATCGAAATCCTGAACCGCTTCACAGTTCCATTCGTCATCCACGTAAGCCTGGTAGACGTGTCCTTGTGTGAGCCCCCAGAGCTGCCCATCCGGATGTTCCGGAACCCAGACAATCGACCAGATGTCCGCATTCCCCATCGCGCCGATATATTCGAATGTAGTAACTTGTTCGCGACTTTCGGTTGATATAACGTGCATAAGGTTGTCCTGCTCAGAGTTCATCATTAGATGCTCATCACCATCATAGGCAATACCGCTGATCAGGTTGAACGGCATATCCACCTGGTCGACGAGGTCGCCATCAAGATCGTACAGCCTGATGCGGTTGCCGCTCCAAGCGCCAATCCACAGCAGTTCACCATCGAAGGTCATCCCCAACGGCGCATCATGAATAAGCAGGTTATGAACCACTTCACCATTATCGGGATTGAGAGCGATCAGCCGGCCATGTGAATAGAAACAACCCCACATCAGATCGCCGTCCCAAGCCATACCGGTGTGGCTATTATACGGAACTCCAAAGGATTCCAGCACATCGCCGGGATCGTCGCGTCCCGGTTCCCCTCTATCGTTTATTCTTCGTAACCCACGCGAATAACCATCGCGCCCGGGTTCGCCGGTGATCTCGCGTTCGATCTCAAAGATCAGATCCGCGACGCCATCGTTTCTTATCGTTAATGTCTGTACTTCATTATTCGGTATCTCAAGATCGGCTTCGATGGAGTTAGGATCAATCGTCAGGCGAGATCTTTCACGCCAATCAATCTGCGCAATGCACATCCAGTCACCGCTTGATTGGTTAAACGATTGGTCGTCGAAATTGAAGGTGTACATCGTCGCCGGCATCATTTCGTTGACGCCGGAAACAGGCTGGTTGCCATCTGCCTGGCAACTTAATCCGGAACTCTGGTAGCAAATGATGCCCATCTGGTTTTCACCCCAGCGGCAGAGTTCCTGTTGTTCTTCATCGAGCTCAACTTCAATCCAAGTAGTGTCGTCCGCTCCTATTGTTCCTTCCAAATCTTCGATAATCCATACATGATTATTAGTCTGCAGATCTAAACGTCCGATATGGAACATGCACTCTATAGCATGGTCTGTGCGATTTATCATATACCAGCGGAAACGCGTAAACTCAAGCATCCGGTCGCCGCCCGGATGCTGGAATCCGGCAACCCAACCCCGGTTCTCGTGCTCGAGGTACTGCCAAGTACTATTGTTGCAGTAACCATACCAGACCGGATTGTCCGGATCACCATCGAAATCAAACACCATCTGTTCAAGCATTTCGACATTGTTGTCAGGTTCCGCATCATTTTCGAAAAAGACTTCTACGTGAGCAGTGTATAAACCCTCTATTTCGGGAATCCAAAGCTCTTCACACTCGATTTCGACGGGATTATTGGGATTGACATCAGTAAAAAGGTCTTCATAATTCTGCACAACAGGTTCATCCCAGACGGAGTTACTTTCCGCGTCAAATACATCGAATGTAACCTGGACAAAGTCGGGGGCTTGTCCTTGATAATAGAGACTCGACATGAAGCTGACTTCAGCGCCGGGAAGCATCATCCACATTTCATCGGCGTTCCAGAGAGCCTGAGCAACGACGTCAGTATAATCTTCAAGGAACCGTCCGTTGGTGCGCAGCAACATATCATGATCTTTCACATTCCAATCACCCATGTTTGCTGGGGGATTTTCACCGATTTGACGGGTAACGAAGCTGCGTCTCACGCGGGATGAAGCGTCCATTAAGTTCCACCAGCCTTGATCGCCAGAAGGCGCTGGTCCGTATATTATCGAGAAGTTTTCATGTGCTTCGAATTCGATATAGTCCTCTTCGTCCATTCGCCATTCGATCCAATCATGATCGGCGGGATTATCGATGGCATCTTCCCAGAGCAGTTGGTCGAGGTTGCCATTGTCCTGATTCTCAGAATAGATTAGCAAACGGCATTGTGCATCTACACCATTGGGATTATACAACTGTAGCATGGCGCCGTGTAGTTCGAATGCGGCTGGAGTTGTAAACTTAGTTCGGCTCCAGTACAGGTTAACATGCCAAGCAGTAAAGAATCGAGGATTACCGTCGTCGTAAATAATCCAGTCTTCGCCCCAGTCGCGTTGTGGGCGGTAGGGAGCCTGTGCGCCGTTGTCAACGTTGAACAAGGCAACACCATCAACTGATGATAACGTAGGGCTGTCATCACCTGCTACACTGCCTACTGGAAGCATAGTCAGCGCAATTAACACTACCATGGCGATAGCAAATCCGCATTTCATGTCCATCTCCTGTAACTTAAAAGAAACCAATATCCGAAATGACAGTTCGTCGAAATTAAATGTTTCTGGATTGTCTGTTTTTGTTGTCCTGTGCTGCAAAGGTCTTTTCGCATGAGGTGACAGGTTTTATCCGTTCAGGTTCTCGAGGTCAATCGTAAAATCAACCACACTGCGTATATCCGACCAGTTCTCACTGCCGTCAGTGGAAACCAGGTAGCGATCAGTCCGATCTGCTGTCACTGCCACGACGGCAAACAGGATTACTCCACAGAGCAGTCCTGAACAGCAAATAGTGATGCGCTGGATTCGCCTCATGATAAAACCCTTACAGGTTAATGGAACAAGGTGAAAGGCTAAGAGAATTATCTCTGCAGGTTGGAAACTTCGGCAGCCCTTCCAACTAATTTATCTAAAACAACTTAGTTATGGGAATTAATACTAATTGATCCAAAAATAATTATCTTGAAATATACGAACAGAATCTTCAAAATGCAAAATATCATAAACAAGTGGCAGGAAGGCTTTCCGTACAGTCGGAATCGGCATTTTTAGCGTTTTCCATCACGAGAAGCATTGTCAAAATCTGGTTGGTTGACCTTTGACAAATAATACGAATAAAATTGACTGCAAACATCAGATTTCTATTATTAATATAGGAGAAATTATGGTTTAATTTAAGAACCTGTTTCTTAACAGCGTAACTCAAAGAATAATCAAACAATCAGGTTTATATTATAACATTTATTACATAGCCCTGTCCGGACGACACGAGATGATAGCCTCGTTGGGGGTCAGCACCTCAAGGGCTTCAAGTTATGTAAAAACAAGCCCGATCATTTGATCGGGCTTATTTTATAATGGCATGGGTTTTAATTATCTTATTAGAATGCTGATCCCACTATTCGGTGAATATCCAAGTTTATAAACAGAGGATGTCCATTACCTTTGCAAATTTATTACCAACACTTTATCTTCAAGTAATATAATCTGGATCAGAATGAGTCCTTAAATAATGGTAAAGATCCGATGGCAGAAATTAAAAATATTTTGTTTGTTGACGACGAACCCTCTGTCCTGGACGGTTTTCGCAGAATGCTTCACAACAAAGAAGCCGAATGGGAGATGAGATTTGTCAGTTCCTCCACTGAAGCTCATGATATCGTTTCGAAGTTCGGTTTCGATGTTATTGTACTGGACGTTAAACTTCCCGGTAAAGACGGATTGGAGCTGCTCGAAGAGTGGAAGAGTGGCGATTCGCGACACGATTTTGAAGTCATAATGCTTACGGGTCTTGAGGATGAAGGGCTAAAACGCAGAGCGCTCGATCTGGGAGCTACAGACCTGCTTAATAAACCCGTGTCCAAGGATGATCTTATCGCCCGACTGGAAAACGTGCTGAGAATGAAATCCTATCGTGAATCACTGTTGCAGCGAACCAGGGAATTGGAAAAAGAGATTAAACGTCGGGAAAAGGCTGAAAACGAGCTGAAAAGGGCTTATCATGAATTGGAAGGGGTAAACGCGATGCTAAAGAAACTGGCAGTTCAAGACCAATTAACCGGACTTTTTAATCGGCGTGTTTTTGATGAAAAACTGAATGAATACTCAAACCTGAGTGATAGGTCCGGTCAGCCGCTAAGCTGTCTGATTTGCGACTTGGACCATTTCAAGCTGATAAATGACACTTATGGACATCAGGCGGGTGATTATGTCCTGAGTAATATTGCAGGCATCCTGGCAAAAGGGATCCGTAAATCGGATATCATTACGAGATACGGAGGTGAAGAGTTTGCAGCCCTATTTCCCAATACACCATTAAAGAATGCACTGGTTTTAGCGCAGAAATTGAGAGAATCGGTCAACGATACAACTTTATCGTTTGAAGGGAATGATCTTCACATCACAATCAGCATTGGAGTTTCCGTTGGTGACAACAAATCAAACCTTAAGGACGCGCTCGTAAAGGCTGCGGATACCGCCCTCTACCGTGCAAAAAGTCTCGGCAGGAACAGGGTTTGCAATATGTAGGAAACATGAACAAAATCAAACGATTGTTCCTATTCAATCTGCTATTTGTTTCTTCTCGATCACCATCAATGGCTCATTTATACCCACGCTCCTGGCGAAGGAACGTAGTCTCTCCAGCATGGTATAAGTAACATCCTGACCTTTAATGGCGATGAGGCTCTTATTCTTTGCCACAACATCCCCGTTCAGTATCATGCCGGTGTGCAACTGCCTGACTGTGACGCTTCTCTCAACCATGTCAACCGGTCTGACTTCAAAGTTCTCCAGGGCTTTGACTGCTTCCGTAAAGTATTGATCCGGATCATTTGACATC
This sequence comes from uncultured bacterium, assembly GCA_964471745.1. Lineage (GTDB taxonomy): Bacteria > Electryoneota > AABM5-125-24 > Hatepunaeales > Hatepunaeaceae > CAYYHI01. The sequence goes on from CAYYHI010000142.1 coordinate 6,425, forward strand.
TCCCTGACAATATCCTCCTGCGGTTTTCCCTGCATAAAAAGCCTGTCGAAATCCATCGCAATCTTCAAGAGATGACCGCCCAGAGCCACCATATCCTCACCCTCAAAAACCTCACTTTCGGTGCGTCGTGTAAACATCTGCCCCTGAGCTTCAATCATACGAGCCACGGTACCCAGACGAGGTATGTTTACCAACAAATCGCGCGCCACAACGGGATGCTTGTCAAACATCGCCTGCTCATCACCCGCCAGCTTAGTTCCGGCATATACCCTCTCCAGAGTATCTGGTGGCAGCGTTACACAGCCGATCATTGAGAGCAGCGCCGCAAGCTCGAACTGCCAGGCATGCGGAATGTTCAACTCCGACACCATATGATTAACACAACTCTTAATGCGTATTGCTCTACCGAATGCAGTCGGATTCACCAAACCGAGTATTTCTGTTAGAACTTTAACACTGCCGCTCAGAGTCTTCTCCAGAAGCTCCCGCTCCGCCGTAATCAGCCGATACATTTCAATGCCGGCTTCCAGTGTCCTGGTTAAGGTCTCTTCCGGGCAGGGCTTGGTTAGAAAGCGGAATATGTGCCCTTCATTTACAGCGTCTATGGCTGTCTGCAGGTCGGCTTGACCGGTGAGCATTACGCGAACGCTGTCAGGAGTTTTCTCTCTCGCCGTTGCCAGGAAACGAATTCCATCGATGCCTGGCATCTGGTAATCAGATACAATAACAGCGTAAGGTCCCCTTGAATTTATACTCTTGAGCCCCTCAAAACCGCCGATTGCGATATCAACTTCATACTTTTTTCTAAGCTGACGCTGAAAAGACTGCACAACTGCAGGTTCATCATCGACCAGGAGAATCTTCCTGTTCATCAATCTCCCCTTTCTGGTTTATTTCGTCCCTGATTGCCCGCCAAGCTGGTATCCGATCAGCGATACCGAGTTTTTCCATGTACTCCATATCGATATTTAATTCAGTCTTTATGTCTTTGGGCTTATGGGATTCAAGCTCATTGGCAACGTGCACCACGGTTAAAGGGCTGAGGTTGATTTCCGGGAACTCACTCGGGAGATGGTGGAAATAGATCGCTTCAACAATTGAATCCGACAGTCCCCACAGTCCCATGAGATAACCGCCCACTTCAGCATGTGTTTTACCAAGAACCTGTTGTTCCGCCTTAACTATAGGTATATCTTCGCGAACTGTTAACCTCATCACTTCATCGTATGCTGCTGGAAGACCTGATGCAAGTATCAATATACCCACATCGTGAAGCAAACCCGCCATAAAAATGTCATCAATAGTTTTTGAATCAAACTTTTCTTCTATGGCGATTCTTTTCGCGAGAATGCTGGTAACTGCGGAATGCCGCCACAGTAGTTCATAGTCCAGGTGTTCAATTGTCGGCAGGTCGGAATGCTGGAAAATGTGTACTGATAACACAAGTGCTTTTATTATATCGATACCAAGAAGAGTAGCCGCCTGAGCTGGATTCGAAACATGCTGTGGAATACCGAAAAACGCCGAATTGACCAACTGCAGTATCTTGGCTGTCATGCCGATATCTTTGGAAATAATATTACCGATGCGTGACATCGAACTTCGGGGTGATTTTAGTTCCTCGATAATTTCCAGGTAGAGCGAAGGTAAACTCGGCAGTGATTCCAGCCGGGACACGAGTTGTATCAACGTCGTGTCCGATAACAGATCCTGCAGCGCACAGGACCGCTTAACTACCGCTTTTAGTGTGTCAGCATCGCATGGTTTGGCAAGGAACTGATGGGTTGGTCCGACAGATCTCAGAACCACTTCCTGGTCCGACTGACCGGACAAGGCAATCCGTACTGTACGGGGATACAGCTTCTTGATTTCCGTCAGGAGCTGCACACCATCCATTTCTGGCATACGGATATCCGACACTACTACATCGTAAGATTCCTTTTCCAACACTTCCAGTGCTTCCCTGCCGCTCTCGACAAACTCCATCTCCCACTCGCTACGCATGACGCGAAGCATACGCCTTAGAGATCTCAGCAAATCCGGGTTGTCATCGATAAAGAGTATTTTCTTCATAATCTCTTCTCCAGGCTTCTAATCAACCTCCAAAGGAAGGCGGATTACAAAAGTGGTCCCTTTGCCCATTTCCGTCACAAAGGTTATATCACCGTTATGTTTTTCCACTACTACGGTGTGCACCATCGAAAGTCCCTGACCGGTGCCTTTACCGACATCCTTGGTTGTGAAGAACGGGTCGAATATCCTGTTTCTGACCTCTTCCGGTATACCCGTACCTGTGTCAGATATGTGGATTTCCACATAATTCTCCACCCTGAGTGTTTGAATAGTAATAGTACCTTTATCTTTTATATGTTCATGCACTTTATCGGGAGGTACCTGTCCGGTATCTGCAACCTGGTCTGGCTTGCCCTCTTTTTCGCTGATGGCACCCGTTATCGCCTGGGCTGCGTTCACTATAAGGTTCAATATAGCCTGGTTGAATTCGCCCAGGTGACAGGGAACCTGTGGCAAACTCGTATCAAAATCTGTATTTAAATCGGCTACATACTTCCATTCATTCTTGGATACGATGATCGTGTTTTGAATTGCGCTATTAATATCAACAGAAATCTTTTCGACAGTACCTGGATGGGCAAAGGCA
>CAYYHI010000143.1:0-9061 GCA_964471745.1 uncultured bacterium
GTTGTGGTTGTTAAGACTGATTGTTAAAATAGGATTTCAGTCATCCGTTTCTGCAGCTGTTTGAATCCTTACGTTGCCGTAGCAAAAAATTCTCCCAGTTAGAGACTGGTGAAATGAGACGTTATTCACCTTATCAATCGGACTCTCTTTAGCGTTACTTGAAAGAATACCGTACTCACTGATCACTCTTAAATCAGTAACTATCCAGATGTTGTACTTCCGTTTTAAAATTCTCCATATTATTACGGGGTGCAGATTATAGTGAACACAATGTAGATTCACCTTGTAGGAGGACGGGTCTCCGTACACACATTGAAACACGGGTTGAGCAGGTGGGCGGTAAAGACAATCAACCCGTGCCACACAAAACAGAAAGTACGTCCTCCTGAATAAATATCTCGGACATATGTCAACTACAAACTGCACCCCTTAATAACACGAGCAATAGAACGAGGGTAAATAGAGTAAGAATTCCAACGTTTTCACCAGCTACGAGCTGGCTTATTGTAATCAGAAAGCATACACTAAAAAGAAATATTGGCCACACCAGCACAAACCAATGCATCCTGCTCATTAGGGCTATCTTCTCTTTGGATTTAAGTTCTGTCCGTATTAGTATACTTCCCTTATTCTGTGTTGTCTGGTCTATCCCGCTTGCTGGACAGGTTTCCCATGAGGTCGACGACTAAAGTCGGCGTTCCCCAACTTGATCACTTGCTCACTTGATCACTAACTCCAGCGTATCCCTCGCTATCACAAGCTCTTCATTTGTAGGAATAACCATCACCCGCACGGGATTGCCCTTATCGATGAAGCGCTCATCAGAACTGTTCGAGGCGTTGAGTTCCGGGTCGAGTTCGATGCCGAGAAAGCCGAGTCCGTCCAACGTACGCTTGCGCACTTCGGATGAGTTCTCACCGATGCCGCCGGTGAAGACAACTCCGTCGAGCCCGCCCATCGCTGCGGCATAAGCGCCGATATACTTTTTCATCCGATAGCAGAAGACGTTCAACGCCAGTTTCGCACGCTCATTGCCCTTGGCTGTCTCCTCCTCAATTTCACGCATGTCGTTGGAAACACCGGAAATCCCCAGCAAACCTGAGTGCTTGTTAATCATAGAATTAGCAGCGCTTATATCGATCTCTTCACGACCCATGACATATAGCAGAGCCGCCGGATCGACATCCCCGCAGCGGGTTCCCATCAACAAGCCCTCAGTGGGTGTGAATCCCATCGTTGTGTCGACGGATATTCCTTTCCTGACCGCCGCCGCGCTGCAACCGTTGCCGAGATGACAGGTAACCAGGTTCAGCTCTTCCAAAGGCTTCCCGATCATCCTTGCCGCCCGGTCAGCCACGTATCGGTGCGACGTCCCATGAAAGCCGTAGCGCCTGACCGCATACCGCTTGTAAATCGTAAATGGAAGTCCGTAAAGATATGCATAATCGGGCATCTTCGTATGGAAGGCTGTGTCAAACACCGCCACCTGCGGTACATCCTCCAGCAGCTTGCGGCATGCGTTTATGCCCTTGATATTATGAGGATTGTGCAGCGGCGCCAGCTCGATGCAATCGTATAGCTGAGTCATTACTTCTTCGTCGATCAGGACCGAACCGATGAACCGCTCGCCGCCGTGGACGACGCGGTGACCGACCGCATCGATCTCAGAACGATTCTTGATTACCCCATGATTAGGGGAGAGCAGAATCGCGAGGATGAACTCTATCGCCCGGGAATGATCGAGGATGTCGCCGCCAAGCTTTACGCCTTTACCGTCGTGGCGGTTATGCTTGAGTACCGCGCCCGAAGCGCCGATCCTTTCGACAATGCCCCATGCCAGGCATTGCTCACCGGTAACGTTGAAGAGGCGGTATTTTACTGAACTCGAACCGCTGTTTAATACCAGGATTATCATTTATTTTCCTGTGAGTTAGAAAGTGTGAAAGTGTAAAAGTGTGAAAGTTAAGTTAAACTATTCATTCTGAACAAATACACGCATAAAGTCATTTATCGTGGTGTCATGTGTCCCCACATGACACTTGAAAATCACTCTGCCGCCACGTGAGGACACGTGGCAGCAAACTTAATCTCTGTTGATAGCTTGGGATTTATTATTGCACAAGTCTTGTCAGGTTTTGAAACACGGGTAATACTAAGTTGCATTCAGTGGGACGGACATTCTTGTCTGTCAGAGAACCATCCTACAAGTCTATCTCTAATAAAATCAGACAGACAAGAATGTCCGTCCCACCGATTTTTGCTTCATCATTAGTGTCCTTATGAATGCAACTTGGTATAACAAGTTACACATACCACACGCCGAAGGTTTTGAAACACGGGTAACAAGTTACCCGTGCCACACGTCAACTTTCACACTTTCCAACTTTCCAACTGATTCCCCCGCTTCCATAATCTGAGCAAGACGTGCCCAATCAACGTCTTCCGCCTTCATGTCCAGAACCAATCGACCGGCTTCCATCCCCCACAGCCTGTTGACTGCTCCCCCGAGAAGGCGAATGTTATGCGTGATCCAGACGACACTGCAACCATCATCGGTTAGTTTTTCGACCGTTGAAAAGAAAAAACGCCGTCCATTGTAATCCAGACCGGCAGTCGGCTCATCGAATATGTAATAAGGTGTTCTCATAGCAATCACACCCGCCAAAGCCAACCGCCGCTTTTCACCGCCCGACAGCCTTCGAGGGTCATGTGTCAGGTATTCAGCCGGTTCGAAGCCGACCATCCTCAGCGCCCAGTTCACACGTTTCGCAAGCTCTTCACCAGCAAGCCCCCGGTTCGCCGGACCGTATGCCGTCTCCTCCTCGACCGTCGCCCCAAATATCTGCCGCTCGGGATGCGGGTCCGTCCAGCCGACAAGCTTTAATCTCTCAACGGAGTTAAGTCGGGTGGATTTCCCTTCACCATCCTCCAGCAGAAACCTCCCTGCCGTCGGCTCTGTCAGACCCTTCAACAGCCGGCTGAAGGTGGACTTCCCTGACGCCGATAATCCCACAAGCCCGACCACTTCGCCCCTGTACAAAGAACAGCTTACGTCCTCAAGCGCCAAGCCTTCAGCGCCTGGATAGCGGTAGCTTACGTGATCGGCGATTATTCTTTCTGAACTCAAGGCATCGTTACCTGAACAGGCAGAAGAAATCAGAAATACATACTCCAGATCTTGATCTTCGTGTCACCTCCGCCTGTCGCCAGGCGAAATCCATCGGGGCTGAAGTCGAGACAGTAAACCGCGGGATCGTGCTCGCGAAGTGTGCCCAACAATGTGAAATTAACTGCATCCCACACCTTTGTAGTGTTATCGCGCGAACCGGAAGCGATATACAACCCGTCCGGGCTGAAGTCCACAGTGTATACCGCTTCGGTATGTCCTCCGTCACGTGAGGTAAGCACAGCGAGCGATTAAACCCGCATATCGTCGCCCTCGCCGACGATTTCCCATATCCAGACGTCATCGACATAAGCGCCTGTAAGGAACATACCGTCCGAACTGACCTTCAGCGATCTCGCGCCGACAGTTCGCTGGCGATACATAAACGATTCGGGCATTTCCAGGTCCCAGATTTCAATCTTATCTCGACCACTAGCAAAGATGTAACGCCCGTTCGGGTGATAAGCGAAACTGATGATACCGCCCGTGGTATCATTGTAACCGAATTTACTGACAAGACTTCCGTCTTCCAGGTCCCAGATACAGACGTTGTAACCTCCGGAAGCCAGATAGCGATTATCAGGACTGAACTCAACCTCATCGACACCCATTGCGTCTTCCTGGAAGGTGTATTCAAGGTGCTGATCCGGCTTCGTGTTCCATACTTTTACTGTACCGTCATCCGAGGCTGAGGCTATACGAAGACTATCAGGGCTGTAGGCGACTGAATTGACGTGATGTTGGTGCACTTCGAGAGTCTGCAGCAGGTCACCGGTGTATGCATTATACCGGCGTATCCGGTAGTCGCTGCAACCGGCGACAATATAGTTTCCATGAGGACTGAACGCCACGCTAAGAACGGCTCCCTCGCCGGCATCTATTTCAAGTATCTTCGCACCGCCCCTTACATCTGTTTCATTCGAGAAGCTGGAAGGACCAAATCCGTTGTAGGCTCTAATCTTGTAGTAATAATCATTCTCCCGTAACTTGCCGGTTAGAACCACCGTTTCGACGTCCCGCTCCACCACTGGATCGATACGAACGTAACTCGTATCATTATTGATACTTTCGAATATCTCAAATCCGGTTTCATTATCCGACTGATCCTTCCAGGTCAGTTGAATCTCCGTAGGTGAGACGGCTATCGCTATCAGATCATACGGCGGCATAGGCGGGCTCTGGTTCTGGTTGCCCGGATCGGTCGGTAACTTCGTGTCTTTCGTATCGCATCCAGTCGTAAACCAGACTGACGCCATGACCACAACCAATACTGGTAATAACAACTTCTGAATTTTCATCTTTTCCTCTCCTGTGAGTTTATCTGTGATGTCCCTTGATGATTGCCATTCCCGTGATCCAGTCTGTCCGTTAACTGAGATTATCACGGATTCTTCATCATTCCATCGGAAGATGGAATCCAGTAATTCACTCAATATCAGCAACTTCTCTGGATTCCAACTTTCGTTGGAATATTCATGCAGCAGGCTGCACAACGGAACATGAAAACAGCGCCTTCACCCCCCCCTTTTATTCCCCCCCGCAGAGCGGGGGGGAGTGAATTGGGAAGGCTATTTTCCGAGGAATGATGAATCCCGAGACAATTTAACATTCTCGGACAGACTGGAAAGCGGGAATGACAATGAATCCCTGCTACACTTTCACACTTTCACACTTTTTCACTTTCATACTTCCCCATCCCCTACCCAATCCGGCACAGGTTCGATGCCTAACGCTTCAAGCCGTTCCGGCTGCAGAACCTCCCGCGGATGACCGTCTACAACCAGTCGTCCATCCACAAGCCCCAGCACGCGGTCGGCTCTCACCGCATCGGCGCCATCGGCAGTAATCCACAACAAGCACGACACCTCAATCAATCCCCGAACCATCCCCTTGATTTTCGCCGTCCAGTAAGGATCGAGGAAAGCTGTCGCCTCGTCCAGAATCAGGAACGCCGGTCGCATCACCGCCAGCGACGCCAGAGCCGTGACCTGTTTCCAACCGTCGCTCAAAGTGTCGGGGGAACTGTTTGCTTTGTCCGACAGCTCGAACAACTCAAGCGCCTCACCGATCCGCCTGCGCATCTCATTCTGCAGCAGTCCCAGGTTCTCCAGTCCCCAGGCAAGCTCCGCCTCGACCGAATACGTAAGCAACTGTTCATCGGGATTCTGGAACAACAGTCCGACGCCGTTCCAGCCGGCTTGACCTTCAAATCCGGTCATGACAACTTCACCGGAAGCAGGCATCAACAAACCGGCAGCGATACGAGCCAGCGTGCTCTTGCCGCTGCCGTTCGCGCCCAACAGCACAACATGCTGACCGGTCTCCAGATCGAAGGTTATATTATCCAGAGCAGGCTTCGGCGAATCCGGATAAGTATAAGATACATCTTTCAGTTGAAGCAGCGCCACTTCTTAACATAAAAAAATGTTGAATGTTGAATGTTGAATTTTGAATTCAAAATCCAAAATTCAACATTCAACATTGCCAATATATGGCGTGAGAAGTTCTATCAACCTGTCCGATGCACCCTCGCGTGACTTCACCACGCCGCCGGCAGCGATCGAAGCTCTCCGGTAACTGTCCGGATCGTCAAGCCATCCCCGCCACAGCTTCTCGAGTTCGTCCGCTGCTTTTACAACAAAGCCGCCGCCGGCTTCCAACAGCAGACCGGCTTCGTGAGAGACGTGATGATTAGGTCCGAACGCCACCGGCAGACCGTGCGCCGCCGGTTCGATGACGCTGTGTACGCCCCTGCCGAAACCGCCGCCCACGTACGCCGCCCAACCGACAGCGTAAAGGTCCGCCAGCACGCCCACCATGTCGACAAGTAAAACCTGTTCTTCGATCCGACCGTCGGACCACTCGGAAAACAACCGCAGGTTCAGATCATAGGCAGATGCCGCGGCTCGGTTCCTTTCAAGCGCTTCCACTGTCGGCTCATGCGGTACGACGATCAGCTTTGCATCGGGTCGGTCGCGCACAATCGACGCAAATGCAGCCCAGCAGATCTTCTCGCCCGGCTGCCACGAACTGCCGGCGATAAACACCGGTCCGGGCTTAAGCGCCTCCTTCAATTCGCTGAACCTTTCCCGACCGGCGTCGGCGCGCTGCCTGACCCGGTCGTAGCGCGTATCACCCACCGCGAGCAACTTCGTCCTGACCGACAACAGCGGTTCGATGCGTTCGGCATCAGCTTTGGAAACCGTCCAGATAGCGGTCAAATTCTTCATAAAGGTTCTATGAAAAGAGCGCACTATCGGTAGCGTTCGGCGCGAACCCGGATGAAAGTTGGCATTTATCAGGATCGCCGGTATCGCTAACGCCTTGGCTGCTCTGAGCATGTTGGGCCAAAAATCGTGCTTTGAGATCAGGACTGCCGCAGGAGCAATCCGCGCCAGAAACCTGAGCTGCCGGTGCAGGAAATCGTACGGCAGGTAACCCCTCGCCCAGATACCCGGCAATGCGTTCACCGTCTTTTCCGCCGACGGCGAAGAATACGATACCGCAATCCGGAATTTCCCCGTATTCTGCAAACGTTCGATCAGTGGAATTATACCCTCGAACTCACCATAGGACGCGACATGTAAAAGGACACACTTACGCTCGTCAACTGCGCCGATCTGCCAACCGCCGACACCGCCCTGTTTACCCTTGAGAGCCCGCGAAAGCTTCCGGTTAAAAAGTGCAATCAATCGCGCCATTAAAACTGCGATTGCGTAAACCACGTCGTATGCTTTGTACCAGAAACCTCCCTGAATGGCTGAACGGCTGAAGTGCAAACCTGTACCGGCTGTTCCTGTTGCGCTTGTCATCCCTTGACCTTTGAGGTCTCGGCTACCTGCTCTACTTTTGCAATACGCTTTAGCGCCGTCAGTACCATTTCCGGACTTACGTATTCCATACAACGAAAATGCTTGCGGGGACATCTCTTTCTGCCGTGAGGATGACACGGTCGGCAAGCCAGTCCGTCGACCTGTACGATTTCACTCGAACAGCGAAACGGCGCAAATCCGAATTCGGGAACCGTCGAACCGAAGATCGCAACCACAGGCGTTCTCACCGCGGCAGCAATGTGCATCGGACCGCTGTCGTTCGACACCAGCGCACAACCCAACGATATCAATGCGATCAGCTCCTTCAGGTCGATATCACTCCCGGTTTTCAACACCGGGAAATCGAGCTGAGACCTTATCGTTTCCAGCAATTTGTCTTCATCCGCGCTGCCGATTAGAACCTGAGACAGGTATCCCTCCGCATAAGCTGATTTCATAAATTCAACCCAGTGATCCGGCAGCCAAGCCTTCGTATTATGCCGTGCGCCGGGAGCAATTATAAAGGGCTCCATGTTAAAATGAAGACCGGTTTCTTTTTGATAGGCGTGCATCAGCTCCCGCATCGTTTGAGCAGATCGATCATTCACGGTTTCAGTCTTATGACGTGCACCGGCTGCTACTGCAAGCGGCGTCATATCGAAAGGAAGACCGGCTTTCGCATGGTAGGAGCGCAGTGACTCTCGCATCGTTTGAGCGGATTTGGGATTGACCCTTAACTCCAATCCGCTTCTATCATCCTTTACCCACATTGGAGCTGCAGTCGCCAGGTAACCCTCCGCAATCGACGGTGCCGTCTTTAATCTCTTTCGCAATCCGGGGAAATGTATCCGCAGCCAACGATTAAAACGGGCGCGCGTGTACTTGTAAACATGCTCAGGATTCACCGCGGAGACAATCGAGCGGCTGATGATATTGTTCTGCAGGTCGATAACTGTGTCGTACCCTTTTTGCGCCAGGCTTCTTTTCAACTTCCGTCTGGCGGTCGTCGTCTCCGGGTATCCCAGCCTGTTGTCCAGGAAGTAAATCTCGTCGAGTATCGGCAGATACTGCTCTTTGGTCAGCATGTCGATGGTTGCCTGTCGATACCGCGCACGCAGACACCTCAGCAGCAGAGTGGTCAGGACAACATCACCGAGAGAACTGAGGCGGATGACAAGTATGCGCTTGTCTGTCACGTTATATTCCTTCACGGCAAATAACTGGACACCCAGGGTGACATCCGGGGATTGCTTTCAGCAAAGAACCCATTATCACCAGACTGAACAAAGAATATCCCGACCGATTTGAAGCCTTCACTCCAGCGCAGCATCTGTTGTCTTGGCATGGAATACATCACCTCAGCGAAAACACAAGCTTGGAGCGCGTCCGGCGCCCAGATGGTTAGGTTCAACATCCCTTCGCGTGTTTGTCCGTCGTAAGGATATATGATTTCGTTAATTATACCATTCTCGTTCTGATAATCACTCAAATAAATACTACACAAACCGCCGTCGTCGCTCTCGACGCGAAAATGAGTGCTGTCATTAGCAAGCCGGTCTATGGTCACCCCCCAGAAATCATCCGCGGTTGGTTTACCCCACTGGCGATAAGCTCCCCCAGCCGATACAACCGCTGCTCTGACGCCGTTGTCGATCAGCAGTTGCGCCGCTTCGTTGATTGCCAATCCCAGAACAGCTCGACCAAGATAGATCGCACCATCACCTTCGAGAGCAACCTGATTATCTTCGGATAGAATAATTCGAGTGCGTGAAGCTGCCATTACCGCATTATAGAGGCTGTCGGGATGTGGGTGGGCAGGTGTTGAACCGCCAAGCCCCCACAGCTTGCGAACTCTGCCCAAGAATGGGTTCCATTCGTCGCCGGTCATTTCATTTAGATCCGATACTCTTAACAACAAGCCGTATAACTCCGGCGAAACCTTCATTGGACCGCGTTCGGCATTCAGTTTCTCGATTACGTTCCCCTCACCGGAAACCAGATCGAGCCTATCCTTGAATACGGCTGCTGCTTCCTTTAGTAGACTCCCACTGCTGACGTTGACTGCGCCACTTGGTACAGCTTT
>CAYYHI010000144.1:0-9055 GCA_964471745.1 uncultured bacterium
GCTACAAACGAACTCCCAGGAAACATGAACAACATCGGCACCGGGAAAAACTTCCCCAGTGAAAATCCTGATTTTATTGATCGCGCTTTATGCTATTCAATGATTTGCCTTACGATTGTTCCATTAATACAGGTTTTCATGAACCTGCTGAACCGCACCCGAATAATCGGCAGAGCAAATATAACCGGTCTAAAGCCACCCTGGATACTTATGTCCAATCATCTGTCACTTCTCGATGACTTGTTCATCGATCCCCTGATCTTTTTCCCCAAGGGCTTTCTCGGCTATCGCTTCATACCGTTCCACGCACCGGAAGAACATAACTTCTATAAACATTCATTCATTTCCTGGTTCATGCGTAACTTGAAAAACATACCGGTTATCCGGGGACGCGGCGTAAACCAGGAGGGTGTTAACCGCCTGATTTCCGCAGTCAAACGAGGTGGAGTTCTTCACATTTATCCTGAAGGTACGAGGACTCGTACCGGGAAAATCGGCAAGCCCAAGGAGGGCATCGGGAAGATTGTATATGAGTCAGGGGCGCCCGTTGTTCCTCTCTATCACCAGGGTCTGGAAACTGTATTACCAATAGGCGCCGGAATACCCAATATCGGGAAGGAAATCAGGATTGCCATCGGTCAGCCGCTATACTTCAATCAAGAGCTGAAAATGGAAAACAATCCTAAAACATGGCGGTTGATAACCGACAAGATAATGAATGGGATCCAAGCCCAACAAAAGGCAGCATACGAACATTGGGGAGGCAAACCGGTAAAAATCAAGATTGCTAATAAAGTAAAGCAATCCTAAAGGTAATATCAATCAGATAGATACAAGGTAATCACTTCACAAGCCTGACAACTGACTGCCTTGTATCACTACCCAACATCAACTGAATGATATAACTTCCACTTGACCACTTAGATGTATCAAACACAAGTCTCCCATTTACTGAAGATCGATCGATTTGCGAGGTTATAATCCGTCCCAGGAGATCGTAAACGGTTACCTCAACTTCACCTTTACCAACAGATGAATAGCAGACTAATAACCTGTTATTAAACGGATTGGGATCTACTGAATAATCCAGGATTGAACAGCCGGTCTCAGCAGTCATCTCTTCCAGATCGACCCGTAGAACCGCGAATTCTCCCGGTCTGAATTCATTTGGTCCCGTAATCCATTCGATCTCAGGTTTCACAAGATCCTGTGTCAGTTTCCTGTAAATTCTGGCAACCGGAAATTCTCCCCGTATTTCACCCCATAGTGCGACGCCGCATTTCCCATCCTCGAATACACCGGAACCGATCAACCGATCGTCGGAATCGAAGAAGCCGATCTCATCGTCGTCAAGAACAGTGTTGCCGGTTGTCAGCAATATGCACATACAATCAGAGCCGGGTTCAGGCAGGGGAAATATGACCGGTTGTGCGTGCAACCAATAACCGGTTGACTCCCCCTGAATGTGCGGATATAAAAGATCGCATTGCCAGCGTAGCCTGAGTTGATAGCCTCTTCCAGGTACCAAGGCGGGCATGTTATTGAAACCATGTTCAGGCAGATAGAAAAAACCCCCTTCATCCCGGGCTATGATTAAAGAACCTTCTCCGACGAGCGATGTGAAAGCCTCCTCAGCAGACAGAGGAAAATCCGGAAGGTAGGCGACTATCTGCCAGCCTTGCACAAGCGGAATTGGTTCTGAACGTTTGTTTGTTTGACCCTCGAATATAAGTGAATCGGAATTAAACACCCGCACCTTGTAACCCTGATGCGGATCCCAATCAGGAATATTGTTAAACCGGAAAGAGGGTGAGTAAAATCTACCTAAACCATCCTCGACCAGAAAAAGGTTATTCCTTTCTACTACATGTCTGAACGCTTCAGGTATGCTTGGGTTATTATCGAGAAACAGATTATGAGAGATGATGTTCCATCCACGTGCCAGAGTAATAACCAGTCCCCTTTGTAGACGGTTAATCTCGTTAAGAGCCGCCAGACCATCCGGGATACCCCACCCCAAAGCTGTATCAGGACTCTCGCTGTTATGGGAGACTTCTCGCAAGATATCCCGCAGCATCATCGGGGTTAACTGTGGATCTGCCTGCAGCAGCAATGCGCACAACCCGGATATCGCTGGAGCCGAGAAGGATGTACCAACGCCTATGCCGTATGTATCATCGTGACGATCTGATGCAAACTTAACAGATACGCCTGTAGTAGTGAAATCCGGCTTGATGCGTCCATCCCAGGTCGGGCCATAGGATGAAAACGCCGCCCTGGTGCTGTCCATGTTGGTAGCGCCTATGGAAAAAACACTGTCACCGTCCGCCGGCGCCCCCATCTTGTTCCCTGGATGACCGGCACGACCTGTGTTACCCATGGAAGCCACAACGATCATACCAACTTCGACAGCCCTGTCAGCCGCTATGGTTATCGGTGCGGTGTTGCCGTCCTTGTTCTCGAAATCGTACCAGTCGAAGTAGCTAAGTGAAGCCGATACAATATCAACGCCAAGTGAATCCATCCACTCAACGGCAGCTATCCAATAGTCCTCTTCAACCTCGCGCTCCCATTCGGAGCTCTCTGTCTTGGCAAGAACATAGCTTGCATCCGGTGCAATGCCAATCAACAATCCCTGATCGAAACCCGCTATTATCGAAAGGGTATAGGTTCCGTGGCTGCCGTGACCGATGTCATCACCATCGGCAACATCATCATCGTTGTTTACAAAATCCCACGCTGCAACAACATCAAGCGCCTCGAAACAGTTGTGATCAAGATTGTTGAAACCGGTGTCAGTGAGACCGACCAGGACATCCTGTCCTGTCAATTCGTGATCGTGAAGTTCCGGGGCGTTAATAAATGCGTTCTGCCGGATGCTGGTCCCATACTCGAACCGATGGTCATCCCTACGAGGTGGAATCGTATTATCATCTTCCGGGAGAGGACGTATTTCAGGTAGATAACGAACAAACGACCTTACCGGTTCGATATGAGAAACAAAGGCAAGTTGTTCCAAGCTATCTTGTAGTGATGGATGTAGATTAACACTGACCGCGTTCAACCAGCGGCTTATTGTACGAGGCGGGTTGCCGACTATTTCTGCTATTACAGCAATGTAATGAGGGTTTACTCTTAAATCATTAAAATCAACCAGGGAAAGCTTTCCAGCGCGTTGTCTGCGCCCTCGTGCCCTGTCAGTAAGATCGGATATTGCTGCATTTGAAGCTGTATTGAGGTCAGATTCGGTATCAAGTCCCTTGTCAGCAAAATAAATCCAGTGAGGTATAGTATCCCGGTTGCCTGCCTCAGTATTCGCAGTTAAAATAAAGAATTGAATTAATAGACATAATACAGCAAGCGCGCGTACAAACCCACCGGTTCTAACGCTTCTGCATCCTAGAGTTTGTAGTTCCCGGCAGTTTCCAGTCATTCTTCTGCATCTCCTGCCATAATCGATAACTTCCCCCATCTAAGTAATACGAGCTGATACCGTCATACCGCAGCTTCTCAGCCATTCTCTTGGAATCGTCGCCATACAAGCAGATAAGATAAATCGGCTCTTCAACAGATAGTGTTTCAGAAATGAAAAACATCTCACTCAACTGTAAATGAATCATACCGGGAATATCCACGACAGATTGAGCGGTTTCTGGATTAATATCATCCAGGTAATAGATATCCATCTTGACACCGAACTTCAGGCTGTCAATAAAAGCCTTGGGTGTTATATTGCCAACTTTCCCCGGTTTAGCATGTTCGATAGATTCCGGTAGTTTATATTCCGGCAGCTTCTCACCCTTGCCGCAACTATTAATTAATACTAATAAACAGATAGACCAAATGATGCAGGTCACTTTTTGCATTTAAATTCCTCTCTTGTAATGGTAGTTCCGACACTCCTGTCGGGCAACGGTAGGTCCGACACTCCTGTCGGGCAGGGTGCGGCACAGGAGTGTGCCACCTACTGAGTGAAAAAACGCCTCTAACTACTTTCCCGTGTGAAAGCCAGCAAACCACCAGCCTTGATAATCCTCGTCTGTCTTTCGGACAGCCTGCTGACCAGCTTTATTCTTACATTAGTGGTTATATCTTCGAGATAGATTTCACCTTTGTTCAGACCTTCGTGCAAGTCGGATAGTTTCAGCTTATCACCCTGATTGAGGTTATCATAGTCCGTTGGATCAGCAAACTCGAGCGGGACGATACCAAAGTTCACCAGGTTTGCGTAGTGAATCCGTGCAAAGCTCTTAACAATTACAGCTTTAATGCCGAGGTACATCGGCGCCAGAGCGGCATGTTCGCGTGAAGAACCCTGTCCGTAATTCAGACCGCCAACTATGAATCCACCGCCCGCAGCCTTGGCACGCGACGGGAATGTTTTGTCTACTGCTGTAAATACATGCTCCGAAATTGCCGGAATGTTGGAACGAAGCGGCAGTATCTTGGCTCCGGCAGGCATGATATGATCGGTGGTAATATCATCAGCCACCTTTAAAAGAAGCTCACCTTCGAACATATCCGGCAAAGGTTCCTTCTTCGGGACAGGTTTGATATTGGGTCCACGGATGATCTCTACATCACTTCCATCCTCGGGAGGAACTACCACCATATTGTCATTTACAATGAACCTCTCCGGCAGACTTACAACAGGATAATCTCCCAATTTGCGCGGATCCGTTATTTTTCCGTATAACGCAGCCGCTGCGGCAACTTCCGGACTGCAGAGGTACGACTTGTCACCTTTAGTGCCGGATCGACCGGCAAAGTTACGGTTGAAAGTCCTGACAGTAACACCTCCGGTCGGCGGAGCCTGACCCATTCCTATGCACGGACCGCAGCCGGATTCAAGGATCCGCGCGCCGGCAGCTATCAAATCGGAAAGCGATCCCTCTCGCGAAATCATCTCGAAGACCTGTTTTGAACCCGGGCTAAGGGTCATGCTCAGTCCCGGATGAATCGTCCTGCCCTTAAATATCTTCGCGACTCTGGTAAGATCCATATATGATGAGTTCGTGCAGGAACCGATACACACCTGGTTCACTTTGAGCCCCTCGATCTCGCGAACCGGCACAACCCTATCCGGCATGGAAGGTTGGGCAATTAACGGTTCCAAGTCAGAAAGGTTTATCTCCATCGTCTCTTCATAGCGGGCGTCCTCATCGGGCTTAAGCTCGCGCCAGTCTTCTGCTCGATCTTGTGCTTCCAGGAAACGACGGGTCTGCTCATCCGACGGAAAAACCGAAGTAGTAGCGCCCAATTCAGCGCCCATGTTGGTGATGGTTGAGCGCTCAGGCACAGTCAGGTTCTCAACGCCGGGACCACCGTATTCGATTATCCAACCGACGCCGCCTTTCACAGTCAGGCGTCGTAACATTTCGAGTATGATGTCTTTCGCCGCAACCCATGGGTTCAACCTGCCGGTGAGATTGACTTTCATAACCTTGGGCACACCAAGGTAATAAGCTCCGCCACCCATGGCTACAGCGACATCCAATCCACCGGCTCCGATTGCAATCATCCCCATGCCGCCGGCGGTCGGTGTATGGCTGTCTGAACCGGTCAGGGTTTCACCCGGTACTGCAAAGCGCTCCAGATGAACCTGGTGACAGATCCCGTTGCCGGGTCTTGAGAAATATGCACCGAACTTAGTCGCTACGCTCTGGAGGTAGCGGTGATCGTCGGGATTCTCAAAGCTGGTCTGTAACATATTGTGATCTACATAACTGACAGACCTCTTTGTACGAACCCTATCGATGCCAATTGCTTCGAACTGCAGAAATGCCATCGTTCCGGTGGCGTCCTGTGTGAGAGTCTGGTCGATTCGTATTCCGACCTCTTCACCGGTTCGGTATTGCCCTTCAATTAGATGTTCCTCTAAGATTTTCTGTACGAGATTACGACCCATTTTCTCCTCTTTTTTGAAGAGTTAGATTTATCGTGGCGTCATGTGTCCCCACATGACGCTTGAAATCACTCTACTGCCACGTGAGGACACGTGGCAGCACACTTATCGTCGGATTAGAGAATTTCCTGAGGCCAAACCTGATTTCGTCCATTCCTCTTTGCTTCGTAAACATTGGCATCAGCCAGCCTGACAAGGTCATTGGGAACCTCAATATCCTTGCCGTCAGCGCCGCTGTAATAATGATGTCCGATGCTTATCGTTACCTTAAGTTTTTGCCCTTCAACATCAAAGGATGCTTCCTCGATTATTCTATGCAGTTTCCTCGCGGTAAACAGCACAGCGCCCGGATTGGTTTCCGGCAATAGAACAGTAAATTCCTCTCCGCCGAAACGAGACAGGATATCAGTTACACGTAGACTCTTTCTCAGAAGTTCCGATACACCCTGAAGGATACGGTCACCTGTCAGATGACCATAGCTGTCGTTGAACTTCTTAAAGAAGTCAATATCAATCATCAGGCAGCCAAGCGTTGATTTGTAACGTTTGGCTCTTTGAAAATTCCAGTTCAGAAATTCCTCGAAATAACGGCGATTGTAAATCTTGGTTAGAGGATCGATATTAGCTGCCGCCCTTAACTGTTTGTTTGCTTCTTCCAACTTCTGCGTTAACATCTCCGCTTTCCGCATGGCTGACTCGAGCTCACTGACCATTTCGTCATAAGATAGCGTCGCTCGGCTGAGCTCAGTGTTTATAAAACGCAGGAGATCAATCGATGATACAGTGGATGTGCCAGTAGAAACCAGGAAAGCCGCCTTATCAGCTTCGAGCGCAACGCGTTGAAGCAGGTTGGACAGTTCATCCTTATCCCGCCAGAATTTCCCGACACCGAAATTATAGATACTCTCAAACATGCTGGTGCTGGGTGTCATAAAGAATACACTGCCGACCTGGTTGGACATCTGTATAACTGCTGAATGAAATTCATCCAGTTCCTGGCTCTCAGTTGAGTGATGACACCTGATAGCATTCTCGAAAACCGGTCCCAAATTCCAGGTATGAGCCAGATGTTGTCCGACTATTGTATGGTCGATACCCAACAGGTCGTGTTCATGCTCTACCAATGGTTCACCGGAGTCCCGCCATCGTTCCAATACCGGTAAGTACTGCTCAGTAAAGTTGTTGAGTAGAAAATGAACTCCTATATCAAGCAACAGCCCCAGAGTATGGAAGTGATCTTTATTCCTGTTCCCAAGGTTCTCAACTAATTGCTTCGCGCTGGTGGCAATAAAAAGTGATCTCTCCCAGATCCACTGCAGCATTTTATACTCGGTCTCCTTCTCCTCCAAGCAGGATTCCACATCAACGAATTCAGTGGAAATCGCCAGATTCCGCACAGTTTTCAATCCGATCCTGTCTACGGCGGATTCAATATCCACAGCATGCTCTTCATAGTGTCCCGGTCGATTGGCAGCACGCAGCAGGTTAAGCGATAATGCTACATCATAACGAATCGCTTCTACCAGCAACTTGTCGCCGTCTTTAGTTTCTGAAACAGCACCAGCGACGCACTTCATTATCGGAGAAAGTGTTTTTACACCAGCTCCTGAATTCACAGCATCAAGTATCTGACTGACAGATAGTTCTTTAGCCATATTTAAAACAATTGCTGAGGTTTAAATTGGGATTCTAATCCGAAGGATTGACTCAATTACTGCTCTTCGATTCTGGTCTCACCAACACTCCTGTTAATGTTGGAAAGCATCTGATTTAACAAATCCTTAGCTCTCGCTTCGCTCTTTGCTTCAGAATAAACCCTGAGGACAGGTTCAGTATTTGAAGGTCTGATCTGAACCCATCCGTCGTCAAAGGCAACCCTGAGACCATCAATGCGCGAGAGTTGGTCATGGTCATAGCAACCAGCAACATCCTGTACTATCTCATCAACATCCGACTGCCGAAGAGGGTAGGCTATCTTCATCATCTTATATTCGGGCAGCGCCCGCCAGATTTCATGCAATCCTTTTTTCGTATCTGATAAGAGATTCAGAATGAGAGCCATCCCCACGCCGGCATCACGTACCAAGTGGAGTTCAGGCAGGATTATCCCTCCATTTCCTTCCCCGCCGACCACAGCTTGCATCTCCTTCATCCCCGTGGCAACATTTGCTTCACCAACCCGTGTCCGATAGCACTCTACACCGAAACTCTGAGCCACATCGTCCATAACCTGAGATGTGAGGCTGTTCACAACCACCGTACCCGGATTCTTTTCGAGAACTGATTTTACAGCCACTGCAAGCGTAAGCTCCTCTCCAAGCGGAACGCCTTTTTCATCGACCGCTGCAAGCCTGTCACCATCCGGATCTACGGCAAATCCAACCGAACAGCGCTCATTTGTAACCGTCTGGCAAAGGTCACCCAGGTTCTCGGGATTTGGCTCAGGTGGGCGCGAAAAAATCCCGGAGCCGTCAGAATTAATAGCGATCACCTGGCAGCCCAACGCTTCCAACAGCGCAGGATAGATTTTACTTCCAGCGCTGTTAACACAATCTATTGCAACCTTTAACCGCTTGCCCTTGAGGCTATCCAGATCAAGACATCCAAGACCCGTTACAGCGCTGAGATACATATAGTCAGCGCCGTCCCAATCCTGAATCATTCCCAGTCGATCCCAGCGTACACTGCGCAGCGGACCTTCCGTAACAATACGTTCCAGCTCAATAAAATCAGGCATTGTCAACATTCGACCGTCGCGTCTGACAAACTTGAGCGCATTCCATTCCTGAGGATTGTGGCTGGCGGTAATAATTATTCCTCCCGCAGCGCCCCGCCTTTCAACCGCCAGTGCGGCTTCCGGCGTTGGAACAACGCCGATATCATCCACATCGCAGCCTGCTGCAGCCAGCCCGGACTTAACAGCCAGGTTCAACATAACACCGGAAGGTCTTGAATCCCTTCCAACGACGATCCTGCCGCCATTTGTCCACGTGGCGAAACCACTGGACCAGAGTAGGGCTACTTCCGGCGTCATCCCTTCGCCGACTATGCCGCGGATACCCGAAACGCCCGTCATTAAACCGGTAAACAACTATGTACCTCTCTGAAATGAAAATCTCTTGTCAAAAATCTTACGAGAGTCTTAACTGA
>CAYYHI010000145.1:0-9015 GCA_964471745.1 uncultured bacterium
TTCACAGCGGGACGAGGGCGTCCCGCTACCACGAATACGAGAAGACTTATTAGCCGTGTTATAGTAAATTTAGTTAGTCCCAAACATAATAACAATAACCCGGTTAAAACAAACATCCCCTCCTGCCGAAGCAGAAGGGGATCGAGGAGGGGGTGCTTTTGTTGGTTTACCCCCAATCTAAGCCTGAATGAATTGAAACACGGGTAGCGGAGCTACCACGTGCCACACACATAAACGGATGTGAATTACTATCTAATCAATGTACCTCTTGCCTGCAGCTTCGCTCCATTCGCTTCCAGCGTGAACACATATATTCCCGTCGACTGGTCATGCGTAACCCAGCTATACGAATGACGTCCCGCTGAAAGCTGTCCGGATACGATCACATCCACGAGACGTCCCGTCATGTCACGCACCGTCAGCTTGACCTCCGCTGCCTGTGGAAGCGTGAACGTCAACAGTGTCGTTGAATTAAATGGATTCGGATAGTTCTGCGATAGTTCAAATTCAACCGGAACAGCCCTTTCAGCTGCCAGATTCAGAACTACGAAACCGTCCTTCATATAAGTTAGGCTGCTGCCACGTTGATATATCGTCGGCGTTAGACTTACATCAGCCTTCCGATCGGCATCCCATATTCGGAGTGTGAACCGCTCGCCTTTCCGCAAGCCGTCGATTTCGTCAGTGTAGCTATCATCCCCCCAGACCGCCAGACCACAGGAGTGTTGATTGTTGATTGTCCCCACACCGACGAGCTCACCTGATGAACTGAATGCTGCAACCTGATCGCCGTCAGCAACGTCCAATCCCTCAAACGCCGTGATTAGAACACTCATGTTCTCGCCAGTCGAAACCGGCGTTTTCCAGTGACTCTCGAGCTTGCGCCCGACTGTCAGCAGAGCCGCCTGGTCGTAAGGTTCAGGGTATTGCAGCGTAACATCCCGGTAAGCATAAACCTGGAAACCCATCCCCGGTATACACGGTCTCATGTCCGAGAAACCGAATTCCGGCGACATGAATTCACCATAACCGTTCTTGATCCGCTCAACATCATCGACTATCGACGTGAAAGCATAGAAATCGCTCGCTCCGTCCGCTGGAAGCTCATAAATCGGGTAATAGGGTATCAATCCCCAACCGGCTTGCATATCAACCGGGGTGTCTGCTGCTATAGGCACACCGACCCAACGAGCATCCCACGCTGCGGATACCTTGAAGTAATAAGCCTGCTGCAGATCCCAGAAACGTATTCCATAGTAACGCCATTCCGGCGCACAGAAGTCACCTTCCTGGTCTTTCATTATCATAAGGAGCTGCTCCCCATCATCATTTACCAGACGCTCGATCATCCGTCTGACATCTGGACCGCCGTCCTCGCGTTCGTCGTAGTAATACCGACCGGGCGTTACGTTTATCGAAATCATGTTCCAGCCTTCATTGAAATGAATGCTCAGCTCCATCACGTTGTGCACGATAATAGTCAATTCCAGTTCGACCGTAACCTCACCGTCGGACACTGAAAAGATCGGTGTATATTCACCTTCATCGTCCAGAGTTGTCGTCCAGGTGAAAACTGCGGCATTGTCGCCGTTATCCTCGAGTTCAGCAGCATCGGGCAGACCGCCTCTTTCAGCGATCTCGATGGTAAGATCGTCATCCTCATCAACATCATCGGCAAAGAGATCAAACCGGATCTCTTCACGAACTCCAGCCTCAATTGTCTCTTCGGGATACTCTTCCCAGACCGGTGCGTCGTTGACCGGGTTAACTGTAACAAGGAAGTCGTCTTCCACTGTAAGATCGCGGCGGGGCTCGGGATCGTTTCCGTGCTGGGTCATCCTAATCCCGCGGTAATCCAGGTAACTATCCAAGTTACAACCGTTCAGTTGACCAAACCGCGCTGCAATTGAAATCCTGACTGCATCCTGACCATCATCGGCTTCGATCACGACATCCGACTCACCGTTGTAATCCGGAGCCGGTTCGAGTGTCAGAATGTGAGTTATCCTGTCGATGTGCGGATTAAGCTCATCGATACCTTCAATGATCCTGAAGGACAACCAGTCACCGTCCGGGTCTTCGAAGACATCATCCAGGTCAGCGACTTCGAGCTCATCCGAATCTTCGTCGATCTCAATATCGTCAATTGGCTGCGCCACTTCCGGCGGATGGTTGCCGACGAAAGCTGTGATGGTAACGGTTTCTTCATCTGATAGCTCCGGTTCACCGTTGTCGGTTACACGGAAAGTAACCCTGAAGTCAGCCTCTTCGTCCGGCGTCCAACTGAACCTGGCACCGTCGAACTCGGCGCCCTCAGGCAGATTATCTGCAGAGAATGTCAGGTCGTCGCCGTCAGGATCATCAGCAGACAGAATAATGACCAGCTCTTCGTCCACCTCGACAGCCCGATCGCCGATTTCCACCAACACCGGCGGCTGATTTACATCACCGACCGATATCACGATGGACTCTTCGTCAAATCTCTCCGGATCGCCGTCGTCGGTTACTCGGAATGTGACCTGGTAGTTACCAGCTTCGTCCGGAATCCAACGGAATTCACGATCCTCGAACTCTGCGCCATCTGGCAGATTTTCCGCACTGAAGACGAGGTTATCTCCGTCGGGATCCTCTGCTGAGATATTGATGATCAATTCCTCTTCCTCGTCCACAGCGACGTTCCCGATATGATTCAGCACCGGCGGTTGGTTGATGTTGCCGACTGTGATAATAACAGTCTCCTCATCCGACAGTCGTGGAGCGCCGTTATCGGTAACGATAAATGTGACTTCATGTTCACCAGCCTGGTCGAAGTCCGGCTCCCAGATGAACCATGAACCCACGAGCATTGCACCCGTCGGAGGATTGGTAACCGAATAGGTCAGGATATCTCTACCGTCAACATCAGTTGAGGAGAGGCGAAGCAGCAGTTCAGCGCCTTCATCGACCTCTTGACTGCCGATTTCCGATAACACCGGCGGATCATTTACCGGGTTGACGGTTACCATAAATATGTCCTCTACTGCAAATTCACAGGCTAATTCAACAGGAATATCTTCATACAAATCCGAAGCACGAAACACGAAATCCGAAGCCTTAAATTCGATATTCGGTATTTGCTCTTCGTATTTCCTAAGCGTTTGGATTAAAATTCTGGCTGGAGCATTGCCGTCATCAGCCTCGATCACAACCTCTGATACGCCGTAGTAGTTGGGTGCGGGTTCGAGGGTCAGGATATGTGTTTCATCGTCGATGTGCAGGTTCAGCTCTTCGATGCCTTGATAGACTGAGAAGGTAAGTTCGTCACCGTCCGGATCCTCAAATACATCATCAAGATCAACTACACGCATCTCACCGGAGTCCTCGTCCAGTTCTACGTCGTCGATGGGGTTAACGACTTCCGGTTGACGGTTGTAGCACTCTATTACGATGGTCAGTTCGACATCGTCCGACAGGTTGCCATCCGATATGGTGAAAGTCGGATTATATTCGCCGGCGTCATCAAAGGTCGTCTGCCAGATAAATCGTGCCGTGCCGTTGCCATTGTTGTGAAGTTCAACATCCACCGGCAAACCGTCACGATCGGTTATCTCAAACGATACCTGGTCATCATCGGGATCATGACCGCCAACATTAAACGCCAATTCCTCACCAAAGTGACCGGATATTACGACGTCCGGATCAGGACTGTCCCAGACAGGAGCGCGGTTTACGTTGCGGGCGGTGATATTGACTGTCAACTCATCTTCTCCCCCGTCCGAGTCGGTAACACGGAAGACAGTAACGTATGGATCTTCCCTGGCTGCATCGAAATCCGGCTGCCAGACGAGCCCGGCGGAACCGTCATGATTATCGGTGAAATGCCATCCTTCAGGCAAATCACCTTCATCGACCATTTGCCAGTTAAGACCAGAGCCATCATCTTCTACATCCTCGGCGAACAGCATTAGAATGAACATTATACCTTCATCAACCTGTACATCTATGGTGTCTTCCTGCGGCTGGTATTGCTCATTGAGGATTAGCGGGGAATCGTTTATTGGAGAGACATGGACTGTAAATTCATCGTTGCCTGTTCCATCACGGCGCGGTATTGCGCGGTTGACAACTTTGTCGGAGTGCAGAAGATTGCTTGTGCGCTGGAGTCGGTATTGACCATCCTGTTGTCCATCCGGCTCCTCGAAGTTTGCCCTGATCATCATCTGTCTTGCTTCCTGACCATCGTCCGCTTCAACGACCACTTCAGATTCACCGCAGTAGTCAGGTGTCGGTTCGAGTGTCAATATGTGGGTTACAGGATTGATGTGCAGATTCAGATCGTCGATTCCTGTTACTATTCTGAAGTTTAACGAATCACCTTCCGGGTCTTCGAAGACTTCGTCGAGGTCGGCAACCTCGATTTCACCGGAATCTTCCTCTATCTCGATATCGTCAATCGGGTTCACGACCACAGGCGCCCTGTTGACGTCGTTCACAGTGATCTCAACAGTTGCGTCGATGTCATACTCACCATCGGAGATGATAAACGCAGCAGAGTACTCATCTGCATCCTCATAACCGGGGATCCAACTCAAAACACTCGTACCATCGCCGTTGTCGGTGAACTCCGCTCCAACCTCTGGCAGATTTACAGAGCTGTAAGAGATCGTCAAATCATCACCATTCGGGTCTGAACCGCGTACTATTAGCTCCAGTTGCTCGCCCTCGTCAATTTCCACACTATGTGGGCAGTCATCCCAGCACGGCGGACGGTTAACATCGCCCACTGTAACAATAACCTCTTCCACCACGTCGAATTCATAATCGGAAACAGTAAAGGCAGCGGTGTATGTACCGGTGTCGCCATCCCCCGGTCTCCAGGAGAAATACCCTGAACCGTCGCCGTTGTCCGTAAACTGGCATCCCTCCGGTATGTCTTCTGAGAACGCATCCATAGTCAGGTCGTCGCCATCAGGATCTGAGCCCTCCACTGTAAATCTTAAAAGTTCACTCTCTTCGACATGAACGCTGTAGGGTAAGTTATCCCATAGAGGCATGCGGTTCACGTTGTTTACTACGACGACAATATCGGCTTGAAGGTTGTATTCGCCATCTGACACTGTAACCGTCAGTGTATACTCACCCGCATCATCATAAGTTGGTGTCCAGTTAAAGGTTGCGGTGGGGGTATCGAAGTTGTCGGTAAAGGTCCATCCATCCGGTAGGTCGCCCGACGAGGCTTCGATTGTCAGGTCATCCTCCTCCGGATCTGAAGCTGATACGGTGAACTCGAGCCTTGCTCCCTCGTTTACTCGCTCACTTTCAGGAACATCAATCCAGACCGGCGGGTGATTGTAGTCGCCGATACCGATGACAACCTCCCAGACTACATCTACGTCGCCATCGGAAAGTGTGAAGGTAGCCGAGTAGAGACCGGTGTCATCCTGCCCCGGCATCCAGGAAAATTCACCCGTGCCGTCGCCGTTATTTGTAAAGCTCCAGCCGTCGGGCAGGTTATCGGTAGTTATAGTGATGATAAGGTCGTCGTTATCGGGATCGGAACCCTCGATCGTGAATTCAAGCAGGTTACCCTCATCCCCCTCGATATATTCAGGAATATCATCCCAGGCAGGCGAACGGTTGACGTTGTTCACCGTAATTATCACTTCATCCGCTACATCGACCTCCCCGTCGGAAACAGTGATTGTTAGCCTGTACTGCCCGGCGTCATCGTAACCGGGCGTCCAATCGAAAATCCCGTTGCCGCCACCGTTGTCGGTGAATTGCCAGCCATCGGGGAGATCATCAGAGGATGCTTGTAGCGTAAGTTCATCTCCAACGTCGGAGTCAACAGCCTGAGCGACAATCACCAGACCACCCTGCTCGACAACCCCTTCATGCTCAGGAAGGTTGACAAACTGCGGTTGGCGGTTGATGTTGTTGACTGTTATCACAACCTCTGTTTCGACACTCAAATCGCCATCCGAGAGTGTGAAAACCGCTGTATACCAACCGGCGTCGGTATAGTCAGTTTCCCAAATAAAAGTTCCACTTCCGTCGCCGTTATCGGTAAACTCCGCCTGGTTGGGAATATCCTCGCTGCTGTAAACCACCATCAGATCATCATTATCCGGATCGGAACCGCGTACGGTAAACTCCAACGCCCCGCCTTCGTCGACTTCGCGGCTTCCCGGCACGTCATCCCAAGCCGGTTGTCTATTAACGTTGATGACGCTGATCCTTACATCTATCGAGTTATCAAACTCTTCATCGGAGATCGTAAACGTGGCTGTGTACTCGCCTTCATTGTCGTACGTCGGCGTCCAGGTAAACACGCCCGTTCCGTCTCCGTTATCGGTGAACTGGGCATCTTCGGGTATATCCTCTGAGCTGTATGAAAGGGTTAGTTCGTCCCCTTCCGGATCAGAACCCTCAACACTGAACTCGAGCCTCGCTCCCTCGCTTACTCGCTCACTTTCAGGTATATCATCCCAGGTCGGGGGTTGGTTCACGTCCCCAACTGTGATGATGACCACATCCTCGATAACCTCGAATTCACCATCGGAAAGCGTAAATATTGCCAGGTAGGCACCGGTATCGTCCCGTCCGGGTGTCCAGGTAAACAGCCCTGAACCGTCGCCGTTGTCCGTAAACTCGACCGCATCCGGCAGGTCGTCCGACGAATATTCAATCGTCAGATCATCTACAATATCCGGATCGAAGCCCGCGACAGCATACTCCATTAATTCACCCTCGTGACCGTGTACGGTCTGAGGTACATCATCCCACACAGGCGCACGATTTACGTGATTCACGATAATAACCAGATCGGCTTGAACTTCATACTCGCCGTCGGTAACTGTAAACGTAACGTTATATTCACCCGCGGCGTCGAAGTTCGGCGTCCACCTGAAGGTGCCGCGGTCATCCCCGTGATCCGTAAACTGCCAGCCTTCCGGCAGGTCTTCGGAAGATGCCTCAAGGATTAGATCGTCATTATCCGGGTCATCCGCTTCCATCCTGACTATGATTCCCTCGTTTTCAGGTGACTCAATCCTTTCAGGTGCGTCGATCCACATCGGTGGCAGGTTAACCTGATTGATGGTAAGCTCGATAACTTCCTCGACCTCGAACTCCCCATCGGAGACCATAACGGTTAAACCGTACTGCCCGGCATCTTCGTAGCCTGGCGTCCACTCGAACCTGCCGCTGCCGTCGCCGTTGTCGCGGAATTCCCATCCGCCCGGCAGATTATCGGACGCAGCTTCCAGGGTAATGTCGTCCTCGTCAGGATCAATAGACCGCACAATAATCCGGAGTTCATCGCCCTCATCCCCTGCCGCGTTCTCAGGAACATCGACCCAGTAAGGCGCACGATTAACATGATTTACAGTAATCGTGACCTCTTCAATAACATCAAACTCACCATCGGATATCGTGAAGTCAGCCCGGTACTCACCGGCGTCGTTATAATCGGGCGTCCAGGTGAAAGTTCCCGTACCATCACCGTGGTCAGTAAACTGCCATCCCTCCGGCAGGTTATCCGAAGACAACCTTAGCGATACATCATCTTCAACATCCGGATCCCACCCTTCAACAGTGAACGAAAGCTCTTCGGCTTCATTAACATCGTGGCTTTTGGCGATATTATCCCAAACCGGTTCTCTGTTCACGTTATTAACTGTTATCGTTACCACCGCCTGTGTATCGCCCCTGCCGTCATTCACCCTTAGAACGAGGCTGTATTCACCGTCGTCGTCGTAACCTGGTGTCCAGTTGAAACTGCCGCTGCCGTCACCGTTATCGACAAACTCCCATCCATCCGGCAAATCAGCGGAAGATGCATCCATTTCAAGATCGTCGCCATCGGGGTCAGAAGCCTGCACTGTAAATAAAAGCTCCTCAACTTCATGCACCTCCATAGTCTCAGGCACGTTATCCCATACAGGAAGACGGTTGACGTCGTTTACCGTTATAATAACAGTAGTATCAACGGTGAGGACACCGTCGGAGAGCGTGAACGTGACGTTGTATTCACCGGCGTCGTCATAGCCCGGTTGCCAACTGAACGTGCCGTGACCGTTGCCGATGAACTCCCAGCCGTCGGGCAGATTTTCGGACGATGCCTCGATGGTCAGATCATCTCCGTCCGGATCACTGCCTTCAACGGTGAATTCGAGCAGTTCGGTTTCATCGACCGCCACGCTCTCCGGAACGTTCCCCCACTGCGGTGGGCGGTTGACGTTGTTTACAATTACGGCAACATCTGCCTCGACGCTGAATTCGTCATCAGAAATGGTAAAGGATGCGGTATATTCACTGGCATCATCGTAATTCGGCGTCCAGGTAAAGGTTCCGCTGCCATCGCCATTGTCTGAGAACTCCGCAGCCTCGGGAATATCCTCAGAACTGTATTCAATTGTCAGATCATCACCATCCGGGTCCGATCCGCTGACTGTAAATACAAGCTCTTGGTTCTCATCGGTTTCAACACTCGCAGGTACGTCATCCCAGTTCGGAGGGCGGTTAACCTCACCCACGGTGATGATAACATCCTCCTCGACTTCGATATCTCCATCGGATAGCGTGAAGACAGCCGTGTAGGCTCCGGCTGCGTCGAACGCCGGTCGCCAGGAGAAAACTGCCGTACCGTCGCCGATGTCATTAAATTCAACCGCATCCGGCAGATCGTCTGATGTATACACTATGGTCAAGTCATCGCCGTCGGGATCGGAACCTTCCACTGTAAATTCAAGCAGTTCATTCTCGCTCACGCTCCTGCTGTCTGGTATGTCATCCCATACAGGCGTTCGATTTACGTCAACGACCGTTATAACCACATCTTCAACAACCTCAAACTCACTGTCCGAGACCGTGACTGTCAGAAGATAGTCCCCCGCATCATCATAACCCGGTGTCCAGTCAAAACGACCTCGTCCATCACCACGATCTGTAAAGGTCCAGCCCTCGGGAAGGTCGTCGGATGAGGCTTCAATGGTCAGATCGTCATTGTCGGGATCGGAAGCCTGTACGGTGAAA
>CAYYHI010000146.1:0-8993 GCA_964471745.1 uncultured bacterium
CAGGTGAACGCCGACATTGTTGTCTATAATGATACCGGGCTGGACGAAGCCACTACTTACTCGTACCGTGCAATTACCATCCTCGATGAGGGTGAGTCGGATCCTTCCGACCAAGCAGCGGCTACCACGATGCCAAAGGCGCCGACCAATCTGACTGCGGTACAGGACGAAGGTATTCCAACCACTGTCAACCTGTCCTGGACTGACGTCTCTTCCGCTGAGGGAAGGTACGAGCTTCAGCGTAAGAAAGAAGGTGAGCAATACCAGGCGTTTGCCAATCCGCCAGCCAATATGGAAACTTATTCCGACGCAGGATTGGCAGTCAACACGATCTATACATACCGTGTGCGCGCTGCATCTGCGGGTAATAATGTGTCATTTTGGTCTAACGAGGCTGGAGTTTCGACCTCTATCCTTTCACCAGATGCACCATCCGATATAGTCGCTGACTCAATCTCATACTCCATTGTGGTTCTGAGCTGGTCAGACAATTCTGACGACGAGGAGGGCTTCGTACTCGAACGCAGTCGCGAACGCTTCCAGAACTACAGAGTCATAGATACAACCGAGGTTGATCAACCGACCTACTTTGATACGGAGCTTGAACCATTAACAGACTACTACTACCGGGTTTACGCAAACAACGAACATGGTAACTCCCCCGTGTCCGCCATTCTGCGGGTAACCACCTCAGAGGGACCGCCAACTGCACCCGAAAGCTTACGCACTACAGTTATTCGCTATGGATATGTGAAGCTTAAATGGGATATTACATCTGACAATGAAGTCGGTTTTAAGATCGAGCGGAGTTATTCACTTGAGGGGGACTGGATCGAGGTCGTTTTAACCGCCGCGGAAGTGGATTCCTGCGTTGATGCTAGTGTTGTACCGCTTACGACTTACTACTACCGCGTTTACGCATTTAACTACATCGGTGTCTCGGACTATTCCAACGTCATCGAGGTCAATACACCCCTCGGACCGCCCAATGCGCCGACAAACCTGGTCTCTGTGGGCGCTGACACCATGAGCGTCGAGATTAGATGGGACGACAATTCCGATAATGAGACCGGTTTCAGAGTCTACAGGCGTATGAGGGCTACCGGCTGGGCAACCGTTGCTCAAATAGGAACCAACATCACGACTTTCATGGATTACGATGTTGCGCATTCAACTACGTATTTCTATCTTGTAACCGCCTTCAACGAAGCCGGTGAATCTCGCTATTCTAACGAGTTGACGGTTATAACACCAATTCCCCCACCGGGAACTCCATTTGAACTCACAGCTGAACCGGTTGAATTGACAGAAATAGAGCTTACGTGGGTATTCGATACTGACGATGAATCCTACTTTCTGATTGAACGCCGGGACAGTCCGGATGGCGCCTTCGATTCGGCCGGAACGGCTCCACGTCGTTACTATACGTACATCGATACGGGTCTCGTTCCCAACAATCATTATTATGGGTATCAAGTGCGGGCTGTTAATGACGGTGGTTGCAGTGAGCCCTCAAACATGGTTGAGGTTCAGACGCCAACACTCGATCCTCCAACGAATGTGCGCGCTCAGGCGACCAGTGCAACCGATATGCAGGTCAGTTGGAATCCTGGACCCTATCATATTGATCACTTTATCCTCGAAAGTCGGGATGATCCGGAGGGTGAATTTGAACAGATCGCTGATACCGACGAGACATACTTCATCCATACGGATCTTGATCCGGATGAACACCATTACTGGTATCGGGTTAAATCGTTCGTTCGCGAGTACGAGTCAGACTGGTCTGATATCGCACTGGGAATTTCATCAATCGTTTTCCGGGACTACTTTGAGGAACACGAAGTCGATCAGCCGCCCGGTGATCCGTGGGAATATGAGCACGTGAATCCATCTTACGCGCATATAACCAGTGGAGAACGGCATGAGGGTGAGAAAAGCCTCAACTTCCACGATCCGGAAAACAACGGTGAATGTGCTGTTTGGTTGGAACACGTCGACGTCATCGCTGGTTCCATAGATTTCTGGGTAAAGTTGTCCGAAGGTGGTTATTGGGGTTTCGATGTGTATTCAACTGATACATGGAACACCGGGATCGAATGTGTCTGCTGGTTCCGCCCGGATTCGTTAATCCAGACCAACAACGGAAACGCTTGGGCGTTAGTTGAATATATTTATATTACGAATGAGTGGTTCCACATTGTCTTCAACTACGATGCTGACGCCAACACCTTCTCAGTGACAATCAACGATGAGGTTATCTACTCGGATTATGGGATGGTTTTCGGTAATCCAATCAATCATCTGCGGTGGACTTCTATCACCGGTGTTAGCATAGACGACGCCTGGATGGATGAAGTCACCGTGCGACATACCGTCGATAATAATGACAGGATCGGTACGGGACCTGTGAGACACAGCCTTGGACAACCGCTTTTACTGCGTAATCCTAACAATTTGCATTTAATAGATATTCAGAGGTAATCCATTCTTTAAATTCGATAAACAGAAAGATTGACGAGCAACCGGAATCGCATGGTTCCGGTTGCTTGTTATTATTATTCGTTTGTTGAAAAAGTCAATTCATCATCATTCCAGTGAAACAGTATGTCCGAGAATGATCCAAAGACGCTATCACCTCTCCGCAGGTGACAGACTAATTATAACCCTATCATGGTGTTGCTGTCACCTGCGGAGAGGTGACAGCAGCGAGCGTCATTGCGAGCGAAGCGAAGCAATCCCCCCCAAGCGGTCGGTTCGCAATGACAATAAATTAGTTCCTGTTGAAGAAGTCCCCCATGTGTCATACCTGCGGAAGCAGGTATCCGGAAAGGAATCTATAAATACTTGTAAATACTGGATTCCTGCTTTCCAGTGTGTCTGAGAATACTAAATTGTCTCGGGATTCATCATTCCAACGAAAGTTGGAATCCAGAGAAATTGCTGATATTGCGTGAGTTACTGGATTCCATCTTCCGATGGAATGATGAGTTCAAGGATAATCACTTCATTCTCGGACACACTGCTTCGCGGGAATGACAAGAGGAAACCAACTGCGAAACATAAGTCAATTACTTGACATTATTGAACACCAGATTGTCACACATCTAAGGGGAAAAGTTGGCATTAGATATAATCCACTGGATAGAAAAGCAGGTCGAACCAAGCGAATGCGATTCAGTAGATTTTATTTATGATCACCTTATTTCACAGTCCGGTAAAAGCCTTCCCATAATCTACCAGCCGTTCAATGCCGCAGACCGAACACATTTCATAGATCGTGCGCAGATATTAGATTTTTCACAGGTTGCCGGTAATAGCACCGTGCTTGATTTCGGTCCCGGCGATGGGTGGCCCTCACTTATAATTGCGCCGTTTTGTGATAAGGTTATAGGCGTCGACGGATCACAGTTACGCGTCCGTGTCTGTGGCGAGAATGCAGAGCGGCTCGGGATTCTGAATGCATCGTTTCATCACGTACCGTCAGGCAACCCGCTCCCCTTTGACGATGGTTACTTTGACGGCATAACAGCGGCTTCATCAGTTGAGCAAACACCCGATCCTCAAGCGACACTAAGCGAATTCTGCAGAATAATGAAAATCGGTGGAAAGCTGAGAATTTCCTACGAGGCGCTGAACCGCTATAAAGGTGGTCAGGAGCAAGATATGTGGATTGTATCATCTGCTGAGGATGTGACACACGTGATAATCTACGATCGGTATATAGATAGAGAATTTGTCAGACAATATCGGCTTACTTTCAATCTGTCAGAGTCGGAAATAACAGGCGTGTTTCATCATTTCGGCAGGGAGCAGTCCGCTTCTGGCTTGAGTATCGAAGTTCTTCAGGAGTTGCGTAGAAATTTACAGAGCAGTTGTATCTGCACGACCAGACATCCATCAGGGCGTACATTGGTAAAGTGGTTGAAGGGAGCCGGCTTCAGCAAGGTGTTACCAAGCCACAACGGTGGAAGGTTTGCAGGGAAGCTGTGGGACATTATGCCGATTGGTGATCGTCCTAAAGACTTGGATAGCGTGGATAAACTGCTACATCCTTTGGTGGAGGTTGTAACTACTTTGGAAGCGCCTGTCGAAAGCGATCCCTGGATCACCGCAGTTAAATGAATCCCCTGCTTATACTGGCACTTCTCGTAACCTGTGCATATTTGGGTGGAACATATCTATTCAGCCGGCGGGGGCGTTTCGGCTTTTATACAGGCGGCGTGGAATTCCTGCTGTTGGGTGCAATCCTCGGCTCCGGCACTGTTGTACACCTGCCAAAGGACTTCTTTCAGGATCTGTTTCCGTTCGTTCATATTGAACTCGGCTGGATCGGGCTGCTGTTCGGGATCCAATTCGACCGGCGCATTCTAAGGCGTCTACCCGCCATCGATTGGTGGCTGATGTGGCTGAAATCGCTTCTTACGATAGCTGCAGTTTCCCTTGTAGGTTGGTTGTGTCTGTCGGTTTGCCTGAAGGATTCCAGCGAGAACTTAATGCCCGTTGTATTAATTTTAGCTGCAGCAGCTTCGCTCTCCAGTTCGTGGACTGTCGGTATAATATACAATCTCCTAAAGATTCGCACACCACTGGTCAGAAGGCTGTTTTTCATATCCGTGCTCGATGATGCGCCCGGGTTAATGCTCTTCTCAGCGCTCTTCTTTCTCTTTGCCGGTGGCGGCGTTTCCGATGCAGTTCTGCGGTTCATCGGTGGATCATTAACCGGGCTGGTTCTGGGAAGTTTGATAACCAGTTTGCTGCGTGGCAGAAAGGAGCGTGGTCAAACCCTTGTTGTTCTGATCGGATCGGTTCTACTCGCCGCCGGCGTCGCCTATGCGCTTGGCATTCCTGTAATTTACGTCACACTTCTGAGCGGTATAGTCATTGCCAACAGC
Organism: uncultured bacterium; assembly: GCA_964471745.1. Classification (GTDB taxonomy): domain Bacteria; phylum Electryoneota; class AABM5-125-24; order Hatepunaeales; family Hatepunaeaceae; genus CAYYHI01. The sequence continues at coordinate 4,896 of CAYYHI010000146.1, forward strand.
AAACCGCGCCTGAGAGATCTATACCCAATCTTAGCCGGCGCCGAGCATCCGTTGTATCTGTTGTTTCTGATCCTCGCCGGCGCTCTCTGGGATCCATCCAATATAACTGCACTCATATTAGCTCTGATTTTGATTGCGACCCGCTTCGCCGCGAAATGGTGGGCTTTCGAACTGAGTAAACCGCTGGTCGATATACAGGGTTGGGGTGGACGACTGGCATTGGCGCTGGTCTCACCCGGAGGATTGACTGTCGCCATGGTCGTCAACTTCGCCTTATTTCCCGATCGGTTCCCACTGGTTCAGCTCGTTTTGGATGTGACTGTCTGGGCGCTGGTGATACTCAACCCGTTGGGCGTTATGCTCGCAAAGCGTGTACTTGCTCCGGTGGAGCAATCGTGAAGCGTGTCATTGTCGCAATGCTCCTCGTATTGGTCTGGCTGATGTCCCGCCTGCCGGTGATAAGAACCGAAAGCCTTGAAGCCGTCGGCGATTCATCCGCCTTAGCCGCGCTGGGCTTTGTGATACTCGGAGGATACATCGCGGGGCGGTGTTTCGCCGGAATCGGTCTGCCGCAGGTGACAGGTTACATGTTGATCGGCTTGCTGGTCGGACCATACCTGGTTGGGATACTTGATCAGGGTTTGATGAATCGCCTCAAACCGGTCGAGGAAATCGCTCTGGTATTGATCGCTTTGACCGCGGGAGGCGAGCTAAGGTTGGGAGATCTGCGCCTGCATTTGAAAGCCATCAGCGCGGTGTTGGTTATGCAAACCCTGATAGTGCTGCTTATTTCCACGGCAGCTTTGCTGTTAGCCGGTGGTTGGTTCATCCGGTTTTCCGAGTGCCTGGATTCCCGACAGATTATTATCATCGCTCTTATCCTGGGTGTTATGACATCAGCCAACTCGCCATCGGTCGCGGTTGCAGTCATTACCGAGATGAAAGCCAGGGGGCGCTTAACCAATCTGGTTATGTCCGTAACGGTTGCCAAGGACGTATTTGTTATTATTTTGTTCACGTTGGGAATGACACTGGCACATGGCGTCATGGGTGGAACGGTTACCGGAGTATTTCGTCAAGCTCACCCGCCGCTTCCATTGCTGGTTGCAGGTTCGCTGCTTATCGGGATTCTGGCTGGCTGGTTGATGGTACTGTATTTGAAATATATCGGGCGACAGGTCGAGATCGCTATCCTGGTCATGAGCGTTGTGCTGATCCAGTTAATACATATCACATCTTTGGAATTGTTGCTCACGGCGATAGTTATCGGTTTCATCATCGAAAACTACTCAAGTCAGGGACCGAGACTGATAAAAGGCTTGGAGAGAATCTCACCTCCGATCTACATCATATTTTTCGCACTGGCGGGTGCGGGGGTGAACCTTCCGCTTCTGCTCGAAATCGGTCTGGCGGCAGTTTTATGGGCGGGACTAAGAGCCCTGGGCATCTGGCTTGGCACCTCAGTGGGTTTTTGGATCAGCGGCGAGGAATTCAGACAGACTCCCCCGCGTACGCGGGGGCTGACCTGGCTCGGTTATCTTCCGCAGGCAGGTGTTGCGCTTGGCATGGCAAGTCTGGTAGCCGTATCGTTTCCGGGCTGGGGTGACAATGTCCGTACCCTTGTCCTGGCAGTTGTGGCAATCAATCAGGTTGTCGGTCCTATCGGATTTCGTTACGCATTGGTAAAGTCCGGAGAAGCAGAAAACCAAGATAATCGGTCCAACTGACGTTTAAATATTTCCCAACTTCGTATTTGCACTTGAAATTCCTCGAAAACTTGCGTATCTTCTAAAGTAAGAGCAAGAATTGAGACAGGAGCAGTCGCTCTGTTTCGTAACTTGCCGAATGCCGCCAATTAAATCCGGATATATGATGAAACTACCGCTATCGAGAATGCTACTGCTAACCGTCGCTTTTCTTTTAACCGCTTCGTATTTTGCAGACGCTGAACCACAGCGCGATGTGGTCGGCTTCTGGACCCTCGAGCTTAACCCGGGCTTCAATCTCGTAGCCTTCCCCGTGCTGCCTGATTTGCCGACGCCGCGTGATGTAATCGGCAGCCGGCTCGGATCGGTTGAGATAACCACCTGGGACAGAGGGCACGGAAGCTATCGATGGGTGCGATACAATCCCGAAACCGCAGCTTGGGTGGGGGATCTGTACCTGCTTGATCGAGGCGTGGCTTACTGGATCAACCTTAAGGATACCGACGACCCCCAACAGCTCGTGATAACCGGTCACCCTGAGCGTTACCGCAAGTTCCGCTGGTCAAGGCTTAACGCTGGCTGGGATTTCTACTCACCCACCTACGGCAAGGTGCAGAACCTTCAGAACCTGCCGCCTGAAAAGCACAACGACCTGTTGATTTCGTGGAACAGACAGTCGGCGCAGTTCGAACTGGCACACGCTTCTGCGGACGGTGAGTGGCTCGCCAATGAATTTGATTCTATTTACCCGGACCAGGCTTACATTGCCTACCTGAACCGCGAAGACCAGCAGTCAGACGATACACCGACCAACGCCAACTTTACATACATGAAAAAACCTGTCAAAGTAACTGATCCGGCTTTGGACAGCGAAGGAAATCGAGCAACTATATTCGAGAATCCGCCTCATCCTTTAGTGGTAAGCAATCTAAATGGTTTGCCGGTATGTCAAGCAGGAGGCGAAATCTGCAGCGGCGGCTTCACGGTGGATGTAATCAGGGAGGAGCTGCGTCCCGACGATGACGGTCAGATGCAACCTGATCCGCAGATTGTAGTGCAGCACTTTATAACCGATGATGGATCGGCAGGCGGACATTTTCACCTGCCGCTCACGGTCGGAAGAGGTGAATCGCATGTCCAACCGGGCGACCGCATCTACCTGATTGCCCGACGCAACAGAGCCGAGACACGCTCGACATCGTTTGAAGTATCTGAAGACTCTTGGATTATCAAGGATTTAAGCTTCCCAAAACCGATGTCCATACCCGGAGATATTGCAGCTACACCGGAGAGTTTCGCGCTTGGCAATCCATACCCGAATCCGTTTAACGACCGTTTCCAGGTCGATGTCAGCGTACCGGAGACCTCATTTCTGCGGTATACACTCTATGATATAAGCGGTCGAGCGGTTCAGACAGTTTCCAGTCCGTTTTCAGCGGGGACACATCGGCTCAGTTTCAGCGGACGCGATCTCTCGAATGGAATATATCTGCTTGAAGTTGTCTATGGGTCGCAGCGCGGGCTTGCCAAGGTGGCGTTTGTGAAGTAGGATCCAATCCGGGACGGGTAGACACTCCTGAATCCTTTGATTTATTCGAAAATTCCAAGTTTGTCATTCCAAACTTGATTTGGAATCCAGAGGAGTTGCTAATATTGCGGGAGTTAATGGATTCCATCTTTCGATGGAATGATGAAGTTCGGTGCGTTTTTCACATTCTCAGACAGATTGCTGCGTTGGAATGACAAAACGAAATAAAGATTGAACAATTCAAAGATCTCACTCCTGTCTGTCCGTAAACAAGCAGGTTAATCTCCGGGCGAAGGGGAGTGGTACAGGTTGCCTTGGTGACCATTAAATGCAGAAGCTAATTTTCAAAGCCTATAAAACCCATTTTCCCCCATTCAGCATTCTCAAGCCAGGTTTCAGGCTCCCGGACGAAATCGATGATTCCTTCCAGAATAATCCCATGTCTCTTTTCCTCGTCTGCGATCGCGTTCAGCAGTTTACGTTCGTGAACAGCCTTTGTCTCACCTGCTTTCTCACGGTAGAATGCCTCGCTTTTTCTCTCTATGTCAAGCGCCTTTTTATAGTATTCAACCTGTCTTGCATCAAAATCGTAATTATCGCCTTCAGCCTTCATTTCTCTGAAGATGTTCTGAACATCCACCAGCAAGTTCGAAGGAGGCAGGGAATAACCCTTTCCCTCTTTCATCCTTTTAAAAATATTGTAGTGCTTGACTTCTTCATCAGCCAGATATTTTAAGACAGCTTTTAATCCAGTATTGCTTGTTGAGTCAGCTATCTCACGATAATACGCTTCACCATCCTTCTCCATCTGCATGGCATAATCAAAAACATTCATTGTTTCCTCCCTTGGTTTTTACTAAATTT
>CAYYHI010000147.1:0-8848 GCA_964471745.1 uncultured bacterium
AGTCATCGACAGTGATTCCGGGTTACATATAGCGATGCACCTGGTGTTCGGGCGGATTGAAGCGATTTCAGGCAAGCGGTCGATCCAACTTTCTCCCGGCGACAACCTCTATGCGGAACTATTCGAGGAGCTGAAGCTGGTCGCCAGGGAAGCTTCGTTGGGGGTAATGATTCAGTACGGTGAAGAAAGTGCGAAAGTGTGAAGTTCTGCGATAACAGTTGTGAGCACGCACGTTGGCCCGACAAGCTGACCGACGGCGCCAGGTCCTGCATGACATTCACAGCCCTGTACTGCGAAAAGCTGCAGCGTCTTGTTCACAAGAACAGTCCCTGTGAGTGGGAAAGGGAAGAAGAGAGAAAAAAGGGGAAGACAGAGAGGTAGCTCGGATTTCAGGGGAAATCTAAAAAAGTATCATGAAAGAAAAATGTATGAACCACCAGCATCCAGATAAAAAACCAAAACATCGTGACGATCTTACCGGAGAGCATACGGTTGGTGATGCCGGTCAGTTGGTGCTGGCATGCCTATTTGGTATTATTTGGATAGCTGATTCATTCTTCCTTAAATACACCACCTTCCTGAACCAGTACATAGCAGTTGGAGTCAGGGCACCTTTAGGGATCGCTCTGTTGGTTATATCGGGTTATCTGGCGAGGAAAGGTCTGTCAATCGTATTTGGCGAGGAGAGAGAGAAGCCCGGTGTGATCAGGAAGAGCGTGTTCAATATTGTGCGTCATCCCATCTATCTAAGCGAGATACTTCTATATCTTGGACTTCTGATGCTGAGTATATCACTGGCGGCTGCAGTTGTGTGGATTGTTGGGATCGGGTTCCTGCATTTGATCTCCCGCTATGAAGAGAGACTGTTGCTTGAGCGGTTTGGGGATGAGTATGCGCAATACATGCGGGAGGTGCCAATGTGGATACCGCTGAGGCGGAGGAGGTGAACTGAATTAATTGAATCAACCATTGGAAAACGCTGGTATTTTAGAACCCTCCCCTGAAGGTATTGCCCATATCGAGAGTGTCTGTCTTGCGACTGATGAGACCGACATGATCGCGCTCATGCTGCAGATACGCGCTCACCCATCGATTGATTATCATGGACCCGAACATCATTCAATGGTGCCCGCCATAATCCTGGCAACCTACCGCAACCTCGGCGGCGAAGTCTCTGATGATACCATCAAGCTTGGCATCGAACGTGGCAAGATGATAAGAGAAAAATCGTGCGCATATTTTGGCGCTTATGGTGCCGCGCTCGGTGTGGGGGTTGCTTTCAGTCTGCTCCTCGGTGCAAGCCCCTACGAAGGAAAAGGACGACAGAAAGTAAACATAATCACACGCGCGGTTTCGGCGGAAATCGGCAGGTATGACGCTGCACGCTGCTGTCAGCGAGATTGCTGGATTGCCCTGAAGAAATCGGCTGAATTATCATGCGAATTCCTGCCGATTGAACTTCGAGCAGAGACGGTTTTCGTCTGTAAGGAGCTAAAACACAACAAGTACTGCTACGGAAAGTACTGCCCGCTATCGCCTTATCAGGCTCGCCACTCGGGATTGAAGCAGAGAGATAAATGAAGCTTAGGGCTATCATCTAGTACCTACTTGAGTAAAAGGACATAAGTAAGTTGCTGTCATTCCCGCGCAGGCGGGAATCCAGGCAATCTACGTAATATCAAATACTTATCTGGATTCCCGCCTGCGCGGGAATGACAAATCAATGAGTTTTTCAACAGGAACTGATTCATTAATCTATTTCATACAATTTAGGAGGTAACCAAATGGTTAGTAAAAGCATTTCAAAAGAGCGATTTCTGCTGATATCACTCTGTGTCGCTATTGTGTCTCTTGGATTTTTGTCTTGTGTAGGACAGGAGTTGGACAAAACTGCACAGAAAGCTTATGAATTAAGGATGCATGGGCGGGCTGATTCAGCCAAGGCGCTTCTCGAGCAGGCAATATCAGAAGATTCTGCTAATGCCGTAGACCATTACGAGCTCGCAAGAACTCTGCACCACATGGCATTGGGAAATCCGAGGAATTTGGCGGACAGGATGGAGGAAGCGTGGCAGGCTATTGAAAAGGCAATGGAACATGATCCGGATAACGTGATATATGCTTTCTTTGCAGGAAATGCATCTTTTATGCAGGCATACGGGTCTCTAATGTGGAATCGACCGGATGTAAAGGAAAAGGTTGCCAAAGCATGTGGAGTCTATGAATCTGTGCTGAAGTTAAAACCTGATTATCACGAAGCCATGCTGCACCTGGTCGAGATCTATAGCTGGATTCCGAATGATAAGGGCGGCGACAGTGCAAAGGCTGAAGGGTATGCGAAGCAACTGGAAGAAATGGACGAAGTCTTTGGCGCCAAAGCCCGTGAAATGCTGCTGCCGGAAGAGGTTGACAGGGTTGGTCATTGGCAGAAAGCCGTGGAGAATAATGAAGGCAATGCCGATGCTCTTGAAGAATTGGGGAAAGCGCATCTTCGTAAGGACGAAGTTGATGAAGCCGTCAAGCGCTTTGAAGAAGCGGTCAGGATTAATCCTCAGAAAAGCATCCTGTTTCTCGATTTAGCAAGGTATCATATTATGGCTTTCTGGCGAGATAAAACTGTCAAGGATACAGCTCTACCGTTGGCTGAAGCAGCAATTAAAAAGTACCTGAACTCCGAACCAATTCCACCGCTGAAAGCATATGCATTGGGACTGTTATCCAGGGTTAAACGAGGTTTGGGCGATAATACTGGCGCTGAAGAGCTGAGTGAAGAAGCGGAGGCAGTCGATCCATATTACTCAAAGGCTTCCGGGATTCCATCGTTAAACCTGTTTGTTCCTCCGGATGAAATTTCATACAACCACAGCTATTTCTCGCGACCGTTTTGAAATATTCTGTTGATTTCAGAACCGATATTTACCCTGCCGCCTTCTGTATCCTCGCCCAGGTATCCCGCAGGGTTACGGTTCGGTTAAACACGAGATTATCAACGGTGGAATCGGGATCGACGCAGAAATAGCCCTGCCGCTCGAACTGGCAGCGGAAGCCCGGTTCGACATCCTTGAGGTTCGGTTCTAACTTGCACGATGTCAAGACTTCGAGCGAATTCGGGTTTATACCGTCCTTCCAGTCTCTGCCTTCTTCTACCTCGCTCGGATCCTCTTTCGCAAATAGATGATCGAAAAGCCTCACCTCGGCGTCGATCGCGTGCTCCGCTGAAATCCAGTGCAACGTTGCCTTGACTTTCCGTCCATCGGGAGAATTGCCGCCGCGCGATGCGGGATCATACGTGCAGTGCAACTCGACCACATCGCCACGCTCGTCTTTGACCACGTCCACGCACTTGACGAAATAGGCATACCGCAGCCGAACCTCACGACCCGGCGCCAGGCGGTAGAACTTCTTCGGCGGATCTTCCATAAAGTCCTCGCGCTCGATGTACAACACCCGCGAGAACGGAACCATGCGCGTTCCGGCTGACGGATCCTCCGGATTGTTGACTGCTTCCATCTCCTCGACCTGATCTTCCGGATAATTGTCAATCACCACCTTGAGAGGATACAACACAGCCATAAAACGGGGCGCGCGCCTGTTTAGATCCTCACGCAGGCAGTGTTCCAGCAGCGCGATGTCAACCACGCTGTTCCGCTTGGCAACACCGACCCGTTCTTCAAAGTCGCGGATCGATTCCGGCGTGTAACCACGGCGGCGCAGTCCCGAAAGTGTCGGCATCCGTGGATCATTCCAGCCGTTGACATACCCACCCTCAACTAACTCTCGGAGCTTGCGTTTACTAAGAACGGTGTAGCTAAGATTGAGCCGGGCGAATTCGATTTGTCGCGAGGGGAATATGTCCAATTCCTTTATATACCAGTTATATAATGGGCGGTGGTCTTCGAACTCCAGTGAGCAGAGGGAGTGCGTGATGCCCTCGATGGAATCCGACTGCCCATGGGTGAAATCATATGTCGGGTAGATGCACCACTTGTCGCTCGTCCGGTGATGCGCGGCGTGGAGGATGCGGTACATTACCGGGTCGCGCATGTTCAGGTTGCCCGATGACATATCCATCTTTGCCCGCAGAACCCTCGATCCATCTGGAAATTCACCGGCGCGCATGCGCTCGAACAGGTCCAGGTTATCTTCAACCGTCCTATCGCGAAATGGACTGTTAACCCCCGGTTCCTTCAATGTGCCGCGCGTCTGGCGGATCTCATCGGCGCTTAAATCACAGACGTAGGCTCTGTCCTTCTTCATAAGTCGAACGGCGAAATCGTACAGTTGCTCGAAATAGTCGGAAGCGTAATACAGCCGGTCACCCCAGTCGAATCCCAGCCAGCGGATGTCTTCCATGATCGACTCGGTATATTCAACATCCTCTTTGACAGGATTGGTATCGTCGAAGCGCAGGTTACACAGACCATTATATTCCTCGGCGAGACCGAAATCGATGCAGATTGCCTTGGCGTGTCCGATATGCAGATAGCCGTTCGGCTCCGGTGGGAATCGTGTATGCACCCGACCTTCGTTCTTGTTGTTCCTGATATCCTCTTCGATAATGTTTCGGATGAAGTTGGAGGGTGAAGTTGTATCGGTTTTATTCATAAGTGTGTTTTCTTTATCGGTTCTCTTCGGATTCAAGTTATCCATTTGTGGAGCGGGGACGCCCTCGTCCCCGCCTTTGTTTACAGACTTTTCGCAGCGGGACGAGGGCGTCCCGCTGCCACGAAAAATGAATGAATATTGCGTAGAACCTTGCGCAATCACCATAATTTGATAAACTAATCCACAACCATGCCAAGTTTCGATCCCAAGTCGAGAAAGGATTCGATCCATTTGAGGGCAAAATCGTCATACTCCATGGCTCTGCGGCGCATCATCGGCAGAAGAGTTCGCTGCAGTCGGTAATAACCGTTCTGTATCTTCCAGAGGCTGATATCGAAATCGAGAGCCTGAACCAAACCAACCGCGGCGGTCAGATTCCGTAGTTTGTTGATGTCCAGATTGTCCACGACGAATCCCTGTGCCATCCTGTCAAGAGCATCCTGTAATGTATATCCCAAAGTGGTGTCATCCAGTGTGATGCTTAGATTACTCGCCTCTTCAATAAGACGTTCAATACGATCCTCGTCAAATATCTTTGCACTGAAAGCCGTCTGCAGATCGTGGTTCAGCGCCCGTTCCGCAGCCATCTGCAGCGCATCGGGAACGGGCATGTTGAGGTCGATGAGAAATCTGATCACCGGCGCATTCCGTTCATAGACATTCCGGTAAGCCGACTCAGCATCCTCCAAAGTCTCCTTCAGGATTTCGTTTAAGAACTTACGCTGCTCGTCCCTAAATAGAGAATGCAGCGAGAATGTTGTAGCAGGAAAACGCTTGTCCAACAGCCTGATGACTTCTGTCATACTTCCATGTAAATATACTTGAGTTATTTCCTGTTCCATTTTCTCGTATGATTCCGGTCCTTCAAACATCCTTACGCCACCGACAACATTATGATCCCCCAGGAGAAGAGAAGCATAGCTGATATCAGATGATTCCCAACTGATGTCAGAGCTTATAACCGCCCTTCCAACGCTGAGCTTCGTCCGACCGGACCTGAGGGTATTCTGAGCTTCTCGCTTAACCTTATAACAGTATATTGAAGCGTCTGCGGGATAATCCTCGAAGAGCGAACTCACCGCGTAGTGAGCGCCCACATGCGTGAGGTCCAGCATCGCCGGCTTGACATTCTTTTCATAGATCAGGCGACCATTTCCATACTCCGCCCGATTACTCCGGGACTTCTCCAGCCTTCTCATAAACTGCCGCTCGTAGTTCGTTCCAGAAACCTCCTGGGCAAGCTGCACCACACGCCCTGCGTAACGGATCACCTGTACAGTCTGGATTTCCGAGAGTTCATCGAAGAACCAGCCGCAGCTTGTGTACATGAGCATCGCGTTCCGCTGCATCTCGAGGAGCTTCAGTCGCAGGATATCGTTGTTTATCGAACGGTCGCCCTTGCTGTGCTTACCCAGGAACTTCTCCACGTTATCACGAGATCGGTCGAGGATCACGTCGATATATTCATTCCGCGCCTGCCACGGATCCTCGAATAGTTCGTAACCTTTGTTTTCGTAGATCGGGTCGAGCTCCTTTCTCAGCCAGTCGAAGCTCGCACGCAGAGGCGCCCGCCACTTCTGGTTCCATTCCGGATGCTTGCCTGAATTGCAGCCGCAATTCATCCGCCAGCGTTTCAAGTCGTGAGAACAGCTCCACGATGTGTTTTCAATGATTTCGACCTCGTGGGTTGGTGGATTCAATTCGAGAAATTCAGCGTAGTTCGTAATTCGCGCCAGACTGTTGTCTTCGATATGAGATAACGCAAACGCCAATGCCATATCACCGAAGCGGTGATGGTGTCCATAGCTCTCACCGTCAGTGGCGATGTGGCTGAGTTGGGGTTTATCATGCTCATCTGTGAAGACGCTTAGAAGTCGATTGGCAAAGTCAGCTCCGCTTCTTAGGATGTCTTTAAATGCCACCGCTTGCGCTATCGAACCGTTGTAGAAGAACAACGCGATACTATTACCGGACGGAAGCCCGCATGTGTAAACCATCGAAGTGTCGATTCCCGCTCCGGAGACGTTTTCCCAGGATGAGCTTCCGATTCTGCGAACCTGCTTTGCCTGGTAAGGCGCCAGTATGGTGAATTTGACGCCGAATTTCGCCAGAACTTCAAGGCTTTGGATATCCACCGCGGTCTCCGGTAACCACATACCCTCGGGATATCGAGCAAAGCGGTGTTCGAAGTCCCGAATGCCCCAAAGAACCTGAGTTTCCTTGTCGCGTTCACTGCTTAGCGGAAGAATCATGTGGTTGTATACCTGGGCGACAGCGGAGCCGTGACCTGAGAAACGCTCCCGGCTCTCCCTGTCAGCATCGATAACAGCTTGATATGTGTCCGGAGCTTTTTTCTCCAGCCACGAGAGTAAAGTTGGTCCGAAGTTGAAACTAATTCGGCTGTAATTGTTGATGATACGGGCAATCTTCCCCTGTTCATCCAGGACGCGTGAGGTGGCGTTCGGGGAGTAGCATTCGTCACTTATGCGCTCGTTCCAGTCATGAAATGGATAAACCTCGTCCTGCAGTTCAATCTCCTCGAGCCAGGGATTCTCACGGGGTGGCTGGTAGAAATGTCCGTGTATGCAAACGTAGCGATTCATTTATTGGGCTTTTGGGTGTGTTGTTATATTGTTGTATTGTTGTATTGTTGTATTGTTATATTGCTACATTGTTATATGCTGTATCGTTAAAAATACAAAATTCAAAATTCTTGGTACATCGATGAGTTATCCTTATAAGCTTTCACACTTTTACACTTTCAAACTTTAAAAAGGTTGCACCCAAAGGTGGAAGCGTTATACTGATTGAGTAATCGTGTCCGTGAAAGGGCATCGGCAAAGCTTCGATATCGTTCGGATTGCCATTACCGCCACCGCCGTACTCGTTTGCATCACTGCTCAACAGCTCCCGCCATACCCCTTTTCCCGGGACTCCCAATCGGTAATTTTGTCGCGGAATCGGAGTGAAATTTAGCCCAATCAGTATCATATCGCCCGACCGATCCTTCCGCAGATAGCTGAGACAGCTCTGAGACGCATCGCTGCCGTCTATCCACTCAAAACCGGCAGGCTCGGTATCCTGTTCGTGAAGCGCCGGTTCGGTGCAGTACAAGCGGTTAAGGTCCTCCACCAACTTCTGAATACCGGAATGACGGTCGTATTGAGTGAGATGCCATTCCAGGCTGGATTCGTGATTCCATTCGCTCCATTGACCGAACTCCACACCCATGAACAGCAGCTTTTTCCCGGGCTGGGAGTACATGTAGGACAAGAGCAGACGCAGATTGGCGAACTTCTGCCAGTCATCGCCGGGCATTTTACCAAGCAGTGAAGCCTTCTCGTGTACGACCTCATCGTGAGACAACGGCAGCGTGAAATTCTCGTGAAAGGCGTAAATCATACGGAAGGTAAGATCGTCATGATGGTATTTGCGATACATGGGATCCTTCTGCATGTATTGTAAGGTGTCATGCATCCACCCCATATCCCACTTCAATCCGAATCCAAGACCACCTACATCGACCGGACGTGAGACCATGGGCCAGGACGTCGATTCCTCAGCAAATGTCTGAACGTCAGGGAACCGCTGGTAGATCTCCCTATTCAGCCGACGCAGGAACGAGATGGCTTCCAGGTTCTCACGACCACCGTACTTGTTGGGTATCCACTCCCCCTTTTTACGCGAATAATCCAGATAGAGCATCGAGGCGACCGCATCGATCCTGATGCCGTCCGCGTGATACTTTGACAGCCAGAACATGGCGCTGGAAATCAGGAAGCTCTGAACTTCGCTCCGCCCGTAATTGAAGATATAGCTATTCCAATCGGGATGAATTCCTTTCTGTGGGTCGGAATGCTCGAAGAGGTGCGAGCCGTCGAAGTAGGCAAGACCGTACTCATCGGAGGGAAAGTGCGAAGGAACCCAATCTAAAATAACGCCGATTCCGGCTTGATGCAGGCAATCGATAAGGTACATGAAATCCTGCGGCGTCCCGTAACGGCTGGTGGCGGCGAAATAGCTCACCGTCTGGTAGCCCCAACTACCGGAGAACGGGTGTTCGGCCACCGGCAGCAACTCGAGGTGCGTATAGCCCATCTCCTTGACGTAGTCGACCAACTGGTGGGCCAGCTCGCGGTAGCTGAGCCAGCGGCACGGGTCGTCACCGGGACGCCTCCAACTGCCCAAGTGGACCTCGTAGAACGACAGCGGCTTGCTGAGCCAGTTGGTCTGGCGGCGATGG
>CAYYHI010000148.1:0-8833 GCA_964471745.1 uncultured bacterium
CAACTTCTCTGGATTCTAACTTTCGTTGGAATGATGAATCCCGAGACAATTTGGTATTCTCGGACACACTGGAAAGCGGGAGTCCAGATAGAATTATAAATTCCAAATGAGAGTGTCTTGAAAGATAACGGTAAATCCATACAAGTTAGAGTAACAGGAATTCTTCTTGAAAATAGTGAGATATTATTAGTTAAACAAAGGCTTAAGTCCGGTAGAAATTGGAGTCTGCCTGGCGGAAAAGTGAAAACTGGCGAAACCCTGGAACAAGCTCTTGTCAGGGAACTGAAGGAGGAAACGGGATTAAAAACCTCAATTATCAAGCTTCTTTATATTTGTGATTATCCTGAAGAAGAACCACCCATCCTGCATATAACTTTTTTAGTAGAGAAAATTGCAGGGGAGTTGCGTTTGCCCTCGAATAAATACGATGAAAATCCAATTTTTAATGTAAGAATGATACCAGTTGATGATTTGTCAGGTTACGGTTTTTCTGAGAAATTCAGCAACATTGTGAAGAGAGGTTTCCCAGATTCAGGTTGTTATAAAGGACATAAAAGGAACATAGGTTTGTAGAGTATAGCCGGGATTCTGTTAAGAATAACCACCAAGACACAAAGCCACAGAGTGTATAAATATAGAAACTTAGTGTCTTTGTGCCTTGGTGGTAAAGAATTTCGGGAAGTATAATCGAAGTAGAAAATCAATATAAAGACTTGGTATGACTGACAAACTATCATCCGGAAATAAATCCAATATCCTCATCTACCAGACCGGGGATGACGATACCAAGATCGAAGTCCATCTTGAAGATGAAACTGTCTGGCTGCCGCAGGCAGGGCTTGTAAAACTTTACCAGACGACGAAACAGAACATAAGTCTTCATATCAGCAACATTTACGATGAAGGCGAGCTGTCACCGGATTCAACTGTCAAGGAATACTTGACAGTTCAAACTGAAGGAAACCGGCAGATAAGCAGAACGGTAAAGCATTACAATCTTGATATGATAATCTCAGTCGGCTACCGTATCAAATCCCACGTGGCAACCAGGTTCCGGCAATGGGCGACGCAGAGACTGCGGGAGTTCATCGTCAAGGGATTTGTGCTTGATGATGAGAGGCTGAAGAATCCGGATCAGCCGTTTGATTATTTCGACGAACTGCTGCGGCGTATTCAGGACATACGCACCTCCGAGCACCGTTTTTACCAGAAGATTACTGATATTTATGCTACCAGCATCGACTATGATCCTACAAGTAAGATCAGTATTACATTTTTCAAAACCGTTCAGAATAAATTGCACTGGGCAATCACCGGAAAAACCGCGGCTGAGATAATCTATGAACGCGCTGACGCATCCAAACCGAATATGGGATTAACAAGCTGGCGCGGTGAAAAGGTACGGAAGGGAGACGTTACCATCGCCAAGAACTATTTAAGCGAAAATGAACTTAGAGCTTTGAATAACCTCGTCGAACAGTATCTCGTATTTGCCGAAGGACAGGCTATGCGCCGCATCGCCATGCACATGAAGGACTGGATCGACAAACTGAACGGTTTTCTGCAACTGAACGAACGAAATATACTGGAACATGCCGGAGAGATTTCTCATGAGATGGCAAAAGGGATGGCAGAGACGGAATATGAGAAATTCAATGTCGAACGCGTTAAACTTATGGACAAACTGGATAGTGATTTTGACAAAGCCGTGAAGCAGATAGAAACTGAAAAGAAGCGGATAAAAACGAGTAAAAAATAATCTGATTGAAAACCACCAAGACACAAAGCCACAAAGAAAATCAGAAAACACCTTTGTGTCTTAGTGCCTTTGTGTTAAAGAATTATTAATCAACAAAGCGGACAGTCAACACCATGGACTTCGAACTAAACGACATTCAAAAAGCAATTCAACAGACGTTCAAAAAGTTTGTTGACGAAAAGGTCAAACCGGCGGCTGAGGAAATCGACAGGAAGAAGGAATTTCCTCACGAATTGTTTAAAAAAGTCGGTGAATTGGGCTTCTTTGGGATGAGATACACCGAAGATGCCGGCGGCAGCGGTTCGGATATTATCTCCTATTGCCTGGCAATGGTCGAACTGGCGCGGGGTTCCATGTCTTTGGCGGCAGCGTGCATGATGCAGTCGCTAATGGCTACCTATTTTCTCTTTCGGGATGGCGATGAGGAAATCAGGGAGAGCTATTTCAAGGAAGCGCTGGATGGCAACAAGATAGGGACAATATGTATGACCGAGCCGGATGCGGGCAGTGATCTGATGGCTATCAAGACTATGACCAAAGTCTATGACGACCACTTTGTATTGAGTGGACAGAAAACATGGGTCACTTCAGCGCCCTTTGCGGACTTCTTTACCGTATTTTCCCGCACCGATAATCATGAAAAACTATCCATCTTCTTGGTGCCTGCGAGCTTTGAAGGTGTCCAGGTTGGTAAAAACATCGAAAAGCTCGGAACATGCGGCTCTGTGAACAGTGAGGTTTCCTTTGATGAGGTGGAGCTCCCGAAAAACTATCTGCTTGGTGAAATTGGAGGGGGGACAAGGGGACTGATTGAGATTCTGGCAGAGATCAGAATTATGACCGCCGCCCTGGCTGTTGGTGTGGCGACCGCGGCTTACGAGGATGCGATTGAATATGCGAAAACCAGAGTTCAATTCGGAAAACCGATCGGAAAATTCCAGGCAATAAGAATGAAAGCCGCCGATATGGCAGTGATGTTAGAAACCTCCAAACAGATGCTCTTTTATACCGCCTGGTTATGCGACCGGAATCTGCCCCGCCATAAAGAATCAGCCATCGTAAAGCTCTATGCCTCCGAATGTGCCGATTCAATCTGCGATAATGCTTCGCGCATTTTAGCATCCTACGGTTATGCAATGGAGTATCCTATACAAAGATACTGGCGGGATGCGCGATTCACACTTTTTGGCGGCGGGACGAATGAAATCTTGAAGATAAATATAGCCAGAGAGTTGGGATTATAAATTCATTGCTTCATTGTTGCATTGCTAAATTGTTGAATTGTTCTTGACATCAGAATGATATTTATTATATGGCTAATAGGGACTTTTACCCAAAGCGCGCCTTGGGATTCGTTTGTGGAGCGGGGAACACCCTCGTCTCAGCTTTAAATGACAGACTTTTCACAGCGGGACGAGGGCGTCCCGCTATCACGAATACGAGAAGACTTGTTAGCCGTGTTTTAACAATGAAACATTGAGGCAATGAAACAATGAGAACAATATAACAATACATTAAACCATTTAGATTTGGTAATTCTATGACTGCTAAGAAGTTAAAAATCCTCCTTGCCAAACCCGGACTCGACGGACACGATGTCGGCGTCAAAGTGCTGGGACATGCGCTGGTCGATGCCGGTTTTGACTTGGTTTATACCGGTTTGCGCAAGTCGATTGAAGAGATCGTCCGCAAGGCTGTCGATAATAACGTCGACCTGATCGGACTTTCCATTCTGTCCGGCACACATTTGGTGCTGTGCGAACAGATGAACGCCGAGATGCAGAGAAAAGACCTGACCATTCCCTGGATCGTGGGCGGAAATATCCCCGATAATGATATTGAAGCAATCAAAGAGAGGGGAGCAACAGCCGCTTTTCCAACCGGGACGACGATTGAGGAAGTGATTGATTACTGCAATATGTTAGCGGATGTAAAATGAATGAAAAAACAAGCGTAATCCTCGAATCGGGTATAGAAGTAAATCCCCTATACACGCAGGATGATGTCGAGCGTACAGGATCACAGGCGGATATTGGCAAACCTGGTGAGTACCCGTTTACGCGGGGAATTCATAAATTGATGTATCGCAAACGTCCTTTTACAATTCGCCAATATGCCGGTTTTGCCACTCCCACCGAGACTCATGATCGTTTTTTATACTTGATTAAAGAGGGACAGACTGGCTTGAACGTGGCGTTTGATCTGCCCACCCAGACCGGTCTTGATTCGGATGATTCGCGGGCAATCGGTGAAGTGGGACGCGTCGGAATGTCGGTGGATACACTGGCTGATTTTGAGGAGGTCTTCAAGGGAATTGACCTTGATAAAATAACGGTATCGTTGACGATTAATGGTTCAGCCATAATCCTGGTTGGCATGTATCTGGCGATGGCTGAAAATTTCAGCTTTGACATTAATAATTTGAGGGGAACGGCTCAGAACGATATTTTAAAGGAATTCATCGGCAGGGGAACGTGGATCTTTCCGGTGGATCCATCGGTAAAAATGGTTGTCGATATTATTGAATACTGCGCAAAAGAGGTTCCCAAATACAGTCCGGTGAGCGTTTGTGGGTATCACATACGGGAGTCCGGTGCAAATCCCGTCCAGGAGATGGCGTATGCGTTCTGCATTGCAAAAGCATACACCGATGAAACTCTGAAACGAGGGTTGGACATCGACGAGTTTGCATCACGTCTTTCGTTTAATTTTGATATTCATGGCAATTTCTTCGAACAGATTGCCAAGTTCCGCGGCGGGCGCAGGCTCTGGGCGAAGATAGTAAAGGAACAGTACAACGCTCAGAATGACAAGTCCAGTTGGCTGCGTATGATCGCCGGCGGCGGTGGCGGTGGATTGACCAAGGAACAACCTGAAAATAATATAATCCGCAGCGCCTACTACGCCCTGATTAGCGCTCTCTCCGGTACGCAAACCATGGCGCTCTGTTCCTACGATGAAGCATTTACAATTCCGACGGAGAAAGCGGCTGAGATTTCACTTCGCACCATGCAGATACTGATTCACGAGATGGGCATTTGCGATACGGTCGATCCGTTGGGAGGATCTTATTACATCGAGACCCTGTCAAATCAGATGGAGGAAGCGATAAAAGGAGAGATGGCTGAGGTTGACGCCAAGGGTGGGATTGTGAAAGCCATTTCATCTGGTACGATCCAGGAGGCTATTTCCCGGCAGGCATACCAGCGGGAGTTGGCGATCCAGAAGGGAGAAATCCAGAAGGTAGGCGTCAATGTCTATCGCAAGGAAGAGGAAGCAAAGACAGTTGAGTTTCACCCGTATAATGAAGAAAACGCAAAGAAACAGATTGACAGATTACAGAAGGTTAAGAACGAACGGAACTCCATCGAAGTTGAAAGATGTCTCGACAGGATTAAACAGGATGCGCAGGATAACCTGAACCTGATGCCTGCGGTAATTGAAGCGGTTAAAGCGTATGCCACGGTTGGGGAAATAACGCAGACGCTGAAGGATGTTTATGGAGAGTATCAGGAGCCGATTTATTTCTAAAATGTTAAATTTTGAATGTTGAGTGTTGAATGATGAGTGATTCTGGAAGAAAGGAAAATTTGATCCAGGATAAGAGTTTTGAGTTTGCATTGGATGTGATCAAGCTTTATAAACTTCTTCAGCAGGAAAAGGAGTATGTGATCTCAAGGCAGCTTCTGAGGAGCGGAACAAGCATTGGCGCAAACGTCACCGAAGCCGAAGCAGCACAGAGTAAAAAGGACTTCCTATCGAAAATGTCCATAGCATCGAAAGAAGCTCGAGAGACAGAATACTGGTTGAAACTGCTTCACAGAAGCGATCTGGTTGATATTCCGGTTAGAAAGTATATGGATGAGATAAAGGACATAATCAACATACTGACCAAAATCGTAAAAACAACATCAGAATCCCTATGATTAAAATAATTCAGTTTTCAAAATTCAACATTCAAAACTTAATAATCGTTTCTGTAAGTCTTTTTCTATCAAGTTCAATGGCAGAAATAAATCAAAAAACAGCGACCTTCGCCGGCGGTTGTTTCTGGTGTATGGAACATCCTTTCGATAAACTGGAAGGTGTAATAGAGACTACATCCGGGTATACCGGCGGGCTAAAGGAAAATCCAACATACCAGGAAATATCGTCAGGATCTACAGGTCATTTTGAAGCGATTCAAATCAAGTATGATCCTGAAAAAATAAGTTACTCGAAACTTCTCGATATATTCTGGAAACAGATCGATCCAACAGATCGCGGTGGTCAATTTAATGACAGAGGTTCGCAATATAGAACTGCAATTTTCTATCATGATGAAGAGCAGAAACGTCTGGCAGAGCTGTCAAAAGAGAAATTGGCTAAATCCGGAATATACGATAAGCCGATTGCTACGGAAATAATCGAAGCCACCGAATTCTATAAGGCGGAGGATTACCATCAGGATTACTATGTGAAATGTCCGATACAGTATAATTCATATCGGAAAGGTTCCGGTCGCGATAAGTACCTGACGAAGATATGGGGTGATGAAATGCACGACAAAACTGAGGATAATGAAAGGACTTTCAAGAAGGCTACAAAAGATGAGCTGAGGAGTAAGTTAACACCGTTACAATATGAGGTTACCCAGGAAAGTTGTACGGAAAAGGCATTTGACAATGAATATTGGAATAACAAGCGGGAAGGTATTTACGTGGATATTGTTTCAGGAGAACCGCTCTTCAGTTCACTTGACAAATTTGATTCTGGATCAGGTTGGCCCAGTTTCACCAAACCGCTTGAACCGGAAAACATTACGGAGGCTGTAGACAGAAAAATGCTTATGGAGAGAACGGAGGTAAGGAGTAAAGGCGCTGATTCTCACCTCGGTCATCTGTTTGACGATGGACCACAACCAACAGGACTTCGCTACTGTATAAACTCCGCTGCCCTTCGCTTCATCCCAAAGGAGGACTTGGAGAAGGAAGGATATGGTGAGTATCTTAAACTCTTTGAAAAATAGAATATTATACTGCGATTAACAGGATATAAAGGATTGACCAACACCATGTCATACTCGCGGAAACGGGTATCCAGATTAAGATTTAAATATTCGTCAGGTTACGATGCGCTTGAAACCCAGCGTGAACAAAAGAACAGGAGGGGAAAAATGACAAAACTACTGGAGAAAGCCTTCACAGAAGCTTCCAAACTGCCGAAGGTTGAACAGAATGCCCTGGCTAAATGGCTTCTAAATGAACTGGAGACGGAGAGAAAGTGGGATAATTTATTTGCGGATTCAGAGAGTGTGCTGGATCAGTTGGCTGATGAAGCCATTGAGGAACAAAGGCAGGGAAAAACGAAAGCCCTGGATATCAGTCAATTGTGAATTCCAAGACAACAGACCGCTTCTGGAAATGTTACAACGCGTTACCGGAAACGATTAGAAAGCAGGCAAAAGAAGCGTTTAAGCTATTTATGGATGATCCTTTTCACCCAAGTCTGCATTTCAAGCGAGTACACGCAAACCGACCAATATTCTCAGTGAGGATAACGAAAAATTATCGTGCTATAGGGATTCAACAGGACGAAGACCTAATCTGGTTTTGGATAGGTTCTCATTCGGGATATGAGAAGTTGTTGAAACGGTGAAGGACTAATTGTCAGGAGTTTGTAGTATGGAAAAGAGGAAATTCGTTTACTATCAGGAAGAGGACATGTGGATCGGCTGGCTCGATGAGTATCCGGACTACAGAACACAGGGAGAAACGCTTGAAGAGCTCCAGGAGAATCTACGAGACATCTACGAGGAGATCAACAGCGGAAGAATTCCTCATGTGCGTCGTGTTGGGGAACTGGTAGTGGAATGAAGCGCAGGGAACTCGTCAAAAACATCGAAGAGATAGGATGTGTATTGATACGTCACGGTAAGAGACACGACTGGTTCCAGAATCCAGTGACAAAAGTTTCACAACCCGTCCCGCGACACACAGAAATCAAGGACAGCTTGGCGAAACACATCATGAAGATGTTAAAACCATGAACCTGACAACTTGCAGCAACGGTTGAAAAAA
Organism: uncultured bacterium; assembly: GCA_964471745.1. Lineage (GTDB taxonomy): Bacteria > Electryoneota > AABM5-125-24 > Hatepunaeales > Hatepunaeaceae > CAYYHI01. The sequence continues at coordinate 7,819 of CAYYHI010000148.1, forward strand.
AGCAATACAACAGTCGTCGAAATCACCAGACACTCAAGTATGTTTAGGGGGTAATGTTAGGAGCAGTTTGGTTATAGGTAAAAAATATAAATCAGTAGTAAAAGATGGATTCTGATTCCCAAGACACAAATCCTCGAATTCAGATCACGAAATTATACTCACAACTGAAGATCGATATTCCAACGACTTCGTTCGGCTGTGCGCACCTTTCAAGTTGCCAGAGGAGCATAAAGGAAGATGGAAAATTACTTACAGGTAACTGGGCGTATATAGGAGTTGATTATGGAAAGGCGAAGATACAGGGAAAGCAGGTTAAGATTTTAGTTATCGCGATGGATCGAGGGGGTTATGGTGGCCAAGTTAAAGAAGAGTTTAAGGAAACGCAGGAGCGATTCAGGTTAGCAACAGAAAGACGCGAAAACCCTCATATGGGTGGCGTGTCGCTTATCATGAAGGAACTTGTAGATGACAAGGAACCAACTGTTTACTCGCATCAGTTTGCACTAACCAATGCTGTTAAATGCAGTAAATATACTGAAAAGATGAAAACCGATACAACCAGCACGATGATTCAAAACTGCGCAAACCACCTTGAAAGGGAGATGAAGATTTTAAGTCCAGATCTAATAATCACCCAAGGAGAGCATCCCTCTACAACCGTAAAACGTTTATTAAAACTTGGGGATCCCGCTGAAACCTTTAACCATCCCTCCGGTCGTGGTGAGTGTGAGATATTCAAACGTGAGTCATTGATAGTTCTTACAACATTTCACCCTGCGAGACTGAAGGACATGAAATGGCGTCAGGGAACTATACCTAAGTATATGGAATCAGCCATATTCAAGACACAAGAAATCGTAATCCAGAATCTTTGATTTCAATTTATTCTGGATTCTCTTTTTCAAGGGAATGACAAACTATTTACAAAAGTAGCACCATGCTACCAAAAAAAGAAGTACACTATTAAGGGGTGCAGTTTGTAGTTGACATATGTCCGAGATATTTATTCAGGAGG
>CAYYHI010000149.1:0-8816 GCA_964471745.1 uncultured bacterium
AATGAGAACCATCAGGAATCCGGATACAACAAGAATGGCTGCTCGGGAACCTCGCCAACCCCTCTGCAACCTGGCATGTAGATAGCCCGAATAGAAGAGCCAGACAATCAAGGCTCCAACCTCCTTCGGATCCCAGCTCCAGAACGATCCCCAAGCCTGCTCAGCCCAAATTGCCCCAGCAAACAGTGCGCCAACAGTATATAAAGGATATCCCATCGATACAGACCTGTAACTGACTTCGTCCAACTTTTTCAGGTCGAGTAATCTGGAGTTCGAGAATCCCTTACTGACTTCGAGCATCAATGGGGAAAGAATGATCGAAAACAGAAGCGCTGCCAAATATACAAATCCAATGAATTCAAAGAACAACCAAGCGGATTTCACACCATTCCCGGAACCAGTTTGTGGTAATGAGTGCGTTAACTTCAGCCATCCGGCTTTCAGAAATAAACCCTCGACCAATCCGCCCAACAGGATACTGATGGTTACAGTTATGAAAAGCCACCCGCCAAAGCTGGATGTATTACCATTTATTCCTTTGGGCTTGATAATGGTTATCATTATCAAACCTGCCATAAAACCAAGACCGAGAAGGATGAAGAGGCTACCTGAGTTTGTTTGAAATCCGGCTATGTTGATTTTCGATAGTGGCGCCGGTGGAATCAGACCTGTGATATATGCCATTATAGTTAATACCAATGGCATGACCAATAGACAGATGAACACGGCACGGATTTGTTTCTTTTGATTTTGATCTTTGTTATTTATGGGATTATATTGTTTAATTAGATACATTGAGCTCGAAGCGAAGGATATGACGAAACAACCAGCGCCCAAAGCGGCGAGTGAGACGTGGATATACAACCAGACGCTCTGAAGCGCAGGCATTAGGGACTGGTTAACGTTCTTCGGCAACAGAGCAGCGGCAACCATCAGCATAAAGACCACCGGTGAGATGAATGATCCGATGATCGGGAGATTATATTTCACATAGAAGAACAGCAGCATAATTACAGCCATCAAGCTCATAAGAGATAGATATTCGTACATATTGGACAGAGGTATATGACCAGCGAGCTTCCATCGAATGAAAAAAGCTGCTGTATGTCCGGCAGCGCCGATCAGCATAAATCCCGCACCAGTGCGATGAAGAATGTTACGCTGAAAGGCTGCGAACAGACTGAATGCAACAAGACCAACTAAATAAGCGATAAAGGTCAGATAGAAGAGATTTACGTCAACCCCATGGCTCATAGATGTAATCCCATGTTAAATGTCCTTATATATAACTACGAACATCTCGCAAGACAAGTTAGAATATACAATATCGTTATTCAAATGCTTTTCTTTTTACAGTTCACGCTGTATATTATACTACTATGAAAGGAAAAGTATCCCGAAACAACAGGCTTCTGCCGCGTATCGACCTAGGAAGGAAAAACCTAATTCTGTTCCTGGCTGGTCTTATTGTGCTGGTGATTGGATTCACGTTGATGTCGATTGGTCCGTGGGACAATCCATTATCACGAAGCGTTGCGCCTTTGGTGCTTTTACTCGGATATCTAGTCGTTTTCCCTTTGGCTATTTTCTATCGTGATAAGTTAAATAGATCATCAGAACCTGGGACATCTGTTAAGTCCAAACTACCAGGCAAACCGGTTAAGTCCGGCAAACGTTGATATTGGGTTGGAAGTACTTCTAAGTCCTTAATCCGGTGCGATACGAAATAAGGGCGATTAGCTCAGCTGGTCGAGAGCGCCTGCCTTACAAGCAGGAGGTCGATGGTTCGAATCCATTATCGCCCACAGAGATACGGGTGATAAGCAAGTGGTCTCAGGGAGTCCATTTATTTCACTCAATCCGACTTTCAAGCTGATTATTCATACTTTGATCGAGCCCCCGTCAGTAATCTAACCTCTTAGCACGTTCCGAAGACCTTACTAATATTTGAAGATCCGCTTGAACCGCCGATCCTAAGTTTACTTTCCAATAAATGTGAAATTAACAGAAGAGGACCGATTATATGCCTGAAGGCGTGCCAGACTCCTATAAAGAGCTCGAGATGAATGCTATCGAGCGAATAAAGGAACTTGAACGCGAGAACGAAGAGTTGCGCCTCGAACTATCTGAGCTCAAGCGGGAAAAAAGCGACTTGCAGCAGAAGAAGGATTTTGCTGAGAAGCTGGTGGAAACAGCTCAGGTAATCGTACTAGTCCTCAACACAGAAGGCAGGATTGTCTGGTTTAATCCGTATATGGAGGAGCTTTCGGGTTATAAACTCCAGGAAGTTTCAGGTGAAGATTGGTTTACAACTTTCATATCAGATAGTTATCACGAACATTTGCGAAAATTATTCTTAAACTCATTACGGAGAGATCGGGCTTTCGACAGCTTCGCACCGATTATAACCAAAGACAGCCGCGAAGCGGAAATAGAATGGAACAACAAATCCCTTAAGGATAACGACGGCAAAGTTGTAGGCTTGATTGCCATCGGTCACGACGTCACCGAGCGTAACAAGGCTGAAAGGGCACTGAAGGAGAGCCGCGAGTTGTTCTCTAATGCCTTTCGTTTAGGGATGGAGGCTATATCTATCATTCGACTGGAGGATCATACTTATATCGAAGTAAACGAGGCATTCCTGCACATAACCGGTTATGATTACTATGATGTAATCGGTAAGACAGCTTCAGAAATAGATCTATGGGTAGATGAATCCAATCTTGATAATATGATCGAGGACCTGGTTAAGAATAACGAGATTAGAGATTATGAGCTTTTCTTTCGACGGAAGGATGGAATGGTTCGTTACTTGTCGCTCTCGGGAACAGTAATTGAATTCTTGAATGAACCTTGTATCCTTTTCAGTGGGCGTGACATAACTGAACTTAGGCAGGTTGTAGACGCGCTACAGAGAAGTGAAGAGAAGTACCGCAGCATCATCGAGCAATCATACGAAGGGATCATTCTGACTGATGAAAAGGGTGTTATTATTGAATGGAACCACGGTCAGGAAAGAATCACCGGATTGGCACGAGAAGATGTATTGGGTAAACTGGTCTGGGATGTTCAGTATCAGGCTGATCCTGAAAAGAGGCAACCACCTGCACGTTATCAGCAGGTTCGTTCAATGATGGTTTCTCTTTTCAAACTGGAGACATCGCCCTGGATGAAACGGTTGGCGGAACATGAAATAAAGCGTCCGGACGGTTCAAGACGCCTAATCCAATCGACTATATTTCCAATTCATACGGATAATGAGCTGTTAGTAGGCGCGATTACGCGTGATATTACTCAGCAGAGGCATAACGAAGAAGAGCTGTTGTTTCTCAGCTCGATCACCCAACAGGTTTCGGATGCCATCATGGTAACGGATACGGAATATAAAATCACTTACGTAAACCAGGCTGTTGTGGATTTGTATGGTTACAGTGAGGAGGAATTGAAAGGTAAAGATCCGATAATCTTGAATGCGCTTCCTTTGGCGGAAGAGATCCAGAATGATATTAACAGGACTGTTTCTTCAGGTAAAATCTGGACGGGAGAGCTGATCAACAAAAGAAAGGATGGAAGCAGTCTCCACATTGAATCCAGGATTTCACCATTATACGATAAAAAAGATCAGATCTATGCGCATGTTGGAATATATCGTGATGTAACTTTACGTAAGCAGGCTGAAGATGAGTTGCGCAGGGAGAGGGACAAGGCGCAGAATTATCTTGATATTGCAAGGGTAATTATTGTAATTATTGCGGCTGATCAGAGGGTTACGCTGATAAACAAGACCGGTTGTGAAGTTTTGGGCTACAAGGAGAAGGAGATAATCAATAAGAATTGGTACGATAATTTCCTGTCGAAAAGCTATATAAAGAGCGTGAAAGATGTTTCTATTCAATTGTTTGCCGGAGATATACCGGTTGTTAAATATTCTGAAAACCCAGTGCTGACGAAGAGCGGTGAAGAACGGATGATAGCCTGGCATAACACTGTACTGCGGGATGAAGAGGGTAGGATTACCCACCTTTTAAGTTCAGGCGAGGATATAACGGAACGCAGGCGCGTTGAAGACCGAATAAAGGCTTCACTAAGAGAGAAAGAGATTTTACTGAAGGAGATACACCATCGCGTTAAGAACAACCTGCAGATCATCTCCAGCATGCTGTATCTTCAATCAAGATATATCAAGGACAAACAGACGCTTAATATTCTCAAGGAGAGCCAGAACCGTGTTAAATCAATGGCGCTTATACATGAAAAGCTGTACCAGTCGAGTGATCTTGCGAGGATAGACTTTTATGGTTATATTCGTAGTCTAGCGGCGCACTTGCTAAATTCTTATTGTGTCGATCCGAATGCGGTGAACCTTGATATTAATGTTGAGGATGTTTTATTCAACCTGGATACAGCCATACCATGTGGTTTAATCTTTAATGAACTTGTTTCGAATTCGCTGAAGCACGCCTTTCCGGAAGATTGGGAGCTTCTCAAGCCGGGCGAAACCAGGCATAAAATAATCATAGACATTCACGCAGAGAATAATACAGTCACGATGACTGTCAGTGATAACGGCATAGGTTTTCCTGTTGATCTGGACTTCAGGAATACTGAATCACTTGGCATGCGAATAGTAATAAGCTTAACTGAACAGTTAAACGGCGATATTGAGCTTGATCGAACAGTTGGGACTGCGTTCAAGATCAGGTTTAGTAAACCTCAGTAGTCAAAGAAGGGGTGATTAAATGATAAAAGCTAAGATTCTGATTGTTGAAGATGAAGGACTTGTAGCCGCTGAGATAAAAACAAGACTGGAAAGCTCAGGATACACAGTTCCGGCGATTGCCTATACCGGTCAACAAGCAGTTGATATGACTGCAAAGATGCGTCCTGATCTCGTGCTTATGGACATCGGATTGAAAGGCGATATTGACGGAATTGAGGCTGCTGTCCAGATCCGCACGCTCTTTGATATTCCCGTCGTATATCTCACCGCCTATTCCGATGACGAAACCCTGATGCGTGCCAAGATGTCCGAACCATTCGGTTTTATTATTAAGCCATTCGAAGAGCTGAATTTACATACAAGCATCGAGATTGCTATTTATAAGCATCGGATGGAAAGGAAACTGCGCGAAAGTGAAAGGAAATTCAGATACCTTGCTGATGAGACCGCTGATGTTGTGACGGTTATTGTGGATGGGAAATTTTTCTGGATAAACAGCGCAAGCGCTGATATATTAGGATATTCAAGGGAAGAGCTTATTGGACAGGATCTGCAGGCTATATTGTCTACAGAAGATGTTATGAAAATCACTCGGAGTTTGAAAGACTGGCTTTCAGGTAAGCGTACACCTTCATATTATGAGATTAAAGCGAGGCATAAGGATGATCGTATAATCGATGTCAGTGTATCAGCTAAGGAGATTGTTTTCGAGAACAAGGAAGCTGTTCAGTTGGTTATGAAGGACATCACCGAGCGCAAGCGTGCGGAGGAAGCGCTCAGAGAGAGTGAAAAGAAATATCGTCAGTTGATTGAGAATATTCAGGAAGGGATCTGGGTAATCGATGAAGATTACAATATCATATTCGTCAATTCGATCATGGTTGGTATTTTAGGATATTCGACGAATGAAATGCTGGGAAAGAGTCTATTTTCATATATGGATGAAGCTGGAGCGGAGAGATGCAAGTACAATATGGAACGCCGCAAACGCGGGATTATTGAACAGCAGGACTTTGAGTTCAGTCGAAAGGATGGAAGACCGATTCAGGTGGATTTGAAGATCTCGCCGGTTACATCCGAGGAAAAGGATTTCGCCGGCGCTATCGCAATTGTAACGGATATTACCGAACGTAAAAGAACGCATGATTCCCTGCGTGAAAGCGAAGCGCGGTTGCGTGGGATCATCGAAAACGCACAGGCAGGATACTTTTATATAGACAGAAATGGATTATATGAACATGTAAATTACGCCTGGCTGCGCATGCACGGTTTCACTGCAATCGATGAGGTGATCGGACAACATTTCTCGTTAACGCAGGTCGAGGAGGACCTGGATAAAGCCAAAGAATATCTTAAGAGGCTTTTAAGGGGTGAATCGATTACATCCGTTGAATTCACGCGGCGTTGTAAAGATGGATCTGTCGGTTATCACATCTTTTCCGCCACACCTATTAAAATGGGTGGCAAGATTATAGGTCTTGAGGGTTTTATGATAGATACCACACAGCTCAAGAAGGCAATAGAGGAAAAATGAAGGATAAATGATACTAAAAAATCTCAATAATTTCCCTAATCCAGCGATAAACGTGCTGCCACGTGTCCTCACGTGGCGGTAGAGTGATGTTTCAAGCGTCAGGTGAGGACACTTGACGCCACGATAAATACTGGAGAAATAAAGGATTAGAAATCCCAATGGTTTGATTTATTATTCAGCCTTACCCAAATTAGCTCCAATTTAGCAGGTAGTAAATAAGACATTGTTTTTCAGGCGATAACAACCGAATTTCCCTGGCTTCATTCAGTCAGCCATACATTTTTACAATATCAAGGAGTTTCAATGAAGACGATCCTTAAAACATCAATACTGTTCCCGATCTTAGTGCTGGGACTGCTCGTTTTCAGCGGGTGTAGCGACGATCCTGCATCCTCTGGTCCGACGCCTCCGGCGTGCAGTATCGTTTATCCAAACGACGGTCAATCGGTTACCGATACGGTGATGGTGGAGATCCGGGCTGAGGACGAAATCGCCGTGACGCAGGTTCTGCTCTACATCGACGGCGCGCTGGTTTACGAAACAATTGCCGCGCCCTATCAGTATTCGTGGAATACGCGTGTCTATCCGGACAGTTCGGAACACCGGCTCTACGCCGTAGCCTGGAACCAGGACAGCTTGTCCACTGTATCAGACACCGTGAACGTGATGATTGACTATTCAGCCGGAGCTGGTCAGCACGTCCTGGTCGTCGCCAACCAGAACGCGGTAACGTTATCGATGATTGACCTGTATGCAGGCGGCGTGGTCGAACGTGACGTTATCGGCGTCGGGAATGTCGCCAATGACATCATTTTCGCCAACGGCAGGCTTCACGTTATAAACTCTGAATCAAACAACATGAATGTCATAAGCCTGTCCTATTCAGGTGAGATGTTTCAGGTGGTCAGTCCGATCGACCTCGGTATCAACCAGAACCGCAATCCGCAGTATGGTTCGCTTGCTGCTAATGGATTCCTCTATATAAGCAACGGGATGACGGACGACATCACGGTTTTCGATCTGGATGCGTTATCATCAAGGATTCGCAGTGATGTTGGTATGGCACCGGCTGGCGTTCTGGCGGTTGGCGGTAAGGTCTATGTCTGCAACACCGGTGTTAATTATGACAGTCTCACTTATGGCATGGGGTCAGTATCAATAATCGATACTACCAATAACATGGAGAGAATAAAGATCGAGATCGGTGAGGGCAAGAATCCGCAATTCATGGCGTTGGATCCAACGGGAAAAATCCACGTTGTCTGCACCGGTAACTACGGTGACATCCCCGGCGAGATTCAAGTGATCGACCCGCTTATCGATGGAGTTACAAACTATATTTACATAGGCGGCACACCCGGTGATATTGCCATCAATTCTGAAGGTATTGCCTACATCGCTGCCGGCGGTTGGGGTGAAGACCCGGGCAGGGTGTTTCGCTACAACGCGGTCACCGGTCAGATACTGAACGGACCCGGCAATCCGATAATGGTTTCTACGGGTGCGATGAGGGTGGTTGCAGCTTCGGATAATTCCGTCTATGTCGCCTGCTTCAACGCTGGTACTGTTGATAAAATCTTCGGTGGCGTCAGGGTTGAAACTTACACCGTCGGCGACGGACCGGCTGGAATGGTGATTGTGGAAAGGTAATCGTAACGGGGAGGGTGGACATTCCTGTCTGCCGTTAGTTGGTTATGCTCAGACAAGAGTGTCTAAGCTCCCCGTAACTGAATACAAGAGGGGAGGGTGGACATTCCTGTCTGCCGTTAGTTGGTTATGCTCAGACAAGAGTGTCTAAGCTCCCCGTAACTGAATACAAGAGGGGAGGTCGGACAACTCTTGTCTGACCACATAACAGAGTGAATATTATGGATCACAACATCACCAAATCAGCGTTCTTCTTAAAGCTTTTCTCAATTTCCTTGATTTCCCTTCTTGGATTGAGCTTTCTGGTAAGCTGCGGTGGTGGCAATAGGCTCATACCCAGAGATCTGAAGGATTATGTTTCCCATGCTTTGGATACACCACGCAGGAATGTGAATGTCGACCAGACGTTCAACACCACGATAAGCTTGCGCGTTGATCAGATGGATGTGAACGGCGCCCGCAAGGCTGTGAGGGATCTGATTTCCAAATGCGTCGAGTACTTCCGGCGGGATGACGTAACCGACTATCTTCAGAGTACGCTGATATTCCATGTTCGCCTGACAACTGACGCCGACCAGTATATAAGGTGGAAAGCTTCAGCGGAAAATATGAGAGATCTGGTTAAGGATAGAATGACTGAGGAGGAATTCTTTACTCTCTGTGAGAAGGAGGAATACTGGGATTTTATACCCTAATACATTAAGACTAAAGACTAAAGACTAAAGACTCCTATAGAATATGCCCCATCGCTTCAGCGTCGATACCGGTCATCTCCCAGACATCATCTAAATCCTTATCCTCTAATCCCAACGATGGTAAAGTACCAGGATGAAGTTCCTCAGGTGCAGGATTACCACTGGCGCCGATCCCTTGTTTGTGGCATAAATGGTTTGCCAGATGAACCAGGCTGACGCG
>CAYYHI010000150.1:0-8713 GCA_964471745.1 uncultured bacterium
CCATCAGGATATAATTGGGATAAAGCAAAAGAGATAAAGGTTACGGTTAGATAACGCTATGAATACTATAAATGGTATTTGGCGAGATGTCATAAAGGAACTATATATTCCTCAAATAAAGGCATATCAAAACTGGATATCGAATAAACTACTGCCCTCAATGGATGAGAATATAGTGGAGGAAGAAGCTGAGACAAAAGTAGAAGAATACATGAAGAGAATGATGGGATCATTAAGTGAGGATTCAGATCCTGCGAGTATTTCTGAGAATGCACGGGATACTGGTATATCTTACATCATAGAAATGATGGACTTAAAACAGGGTATTATAAACCTATTTGCTATAGGTTTATATCATCTATATGAACAACAAATGTTGAGAATGTACAGAAAAGAGTTATTGAACTACAATGAAGAGCGAACAGTTGATGTCCTAATTGATAATTGTGACGAATTAAAAAGTGAAGACAGAAAGGTTCTTAACAACTTTTTGTCAATGCAAGACCTCGAAAAAAGGTTAAGAAAGAAAGGAGTTGATGTCACAAGGATCAATCCTTGGAGAAAAATCTCGGAATTGAAACATATTGCGAATACCATTAAGCATGCGGATGGTCGATCTTGTAAAGAGTTAAAGAAACTCAGACCTGATTTATTTAGTAACCCTAACCCTAGTGAATACAGATCAATCGGAACTAAACAACAATATTATATACCGGTTTTTCAGCCTCTAGCTGGTGAGAGTGTTTATGTAACTCCAGAACTACTGTATGAATATAGTTCTTCAATCATTGAATTTTGGAAGTTTTTAGCAAAATAGGGATTTACTTGAATAATTATTATAATAACTAATCCCGCACCGACGCAGTCAGATGCCCTAGTCTGCCAGAAGCCCTAACACTGGATTCCCGCGTTCGCGGGAATGAAGTATCACAAACATGCATAACCATTTGTCAAAATAGGAAGATAATATTAAAAAAGAAAACACACACCACGTAAGCCGCGAACATTTCAGCGTAATTAAGCTCGGCGAGAGTGACGACCGCGAATACTGGCGCTCCAAAACCGTCGAGGAGCGCTTGGAATACATGGAATATCTGAGGAGCATGATTCATGGCGATCCGCTTCAGCGAAGACTTCAAAGATTTTTTGAAGTTGCTGAATTCCCACCAGGTTAAGTATCTGGTTGTAGGTGGATTCGCCGTTGGAATTCATGGATATCCACGTTATACCGGCGACTTGGATATATGGGTATCCTCAGCAACAGATAATGCTGAAAGGTTAGTGAATGTTTTGGAGGAATTTGGATTCGATCTGCCTGAGATAGAACCGGAACTGTTTCAAAAAATTAAGAGAATTATTCGCATGGGTTATCCGCCGGACAGAATTGAATTATTCACAACCCTTTCGGGTGTCAACTTCGATGAATGCTTTGATAAGCGTGATGTGTTCGAAATTGAGGGGATCCAGGTTAATGTTATCGGTTTCAACGATTTGATAACAAATAAAAAAGCCGCTGGACGACATAGAGACCTCGATGATGTGGAGCATTTGACTTGATACTTGATTACTTGATCACTTGATTACTATCAATACGGAGCTTCATAGATGTCGGAACTAATCAAAAACGCCGCCGGTCGCCTTGTTCCGACGATCATCAACGGCGAGAAACACCCTCCCTACCGTGGGATAGGCAAATATAAACCCAGGGGGCGTAAAGCCGCTCCGCCGATCGCCAGTTGTGCGGACTACCCCAGTGACGGTAACAAGGTGGTTAAAGACCTGAAGACCGCGCTCGAAAAATGCGGGCTGAAGGACGGAATGACCATCAGCACCCATCACCATTTCCGCAACGGTGACCTGGTTGCCAACCAGATTTTCGACGCCGCCGCTGATATGGGCGTCAAGGATCTACGCTGGTTCCCTTCGGCTTCCTTCCCCTGCCATGCGCCGATAATCAAACATCTTGACAGCGGCGTGGTGCACCATATCGAAGGCTCGATGAACGGTCCCTTGGGCGATTACTGTTCGGAAGGCAAGATGCGCGGCACCGCGATCCTCCGCTCACACGGCGGTCGCTATCAAGCCATCCAAGACGGTGAAGTCCATGTCGACATCGCCGTTATCGCCGCGCCGACCGCCGATCCGTTCGGCAACGCCACCGGCGACCAGGGACCTTCAGCGTGCGGACTGCTGGGCTTTGCCCTGGCTGATTCGCAGTACGCCGACAAGGTCATCATCGTCACGGATAATTTAATCCCGTTTCCCTGCATCCCGTGGCAGATCCATGGGAATTACGTCGATTACGTGGTTACAATGAACAAGGTCGGCGATCCGGAAAAGATCGTCTCCGGTACGACGCAGATCACCAAGAGCCCCGACAGACTGCTGATAGCCGAATATGCCGCACGATTCGTCGCCGAAGCCGGAATAATGAAGGACGGTTTCTCTTTCCAGGCGGGAGCGGGCGGGACTTCCCTCTCGTTCGCCATCTTCCTGTCGGAGATGATGCGCGAGAGCGGCGTCAAGGCAAGGTTCGTACGCGGCGGATCCACACAGTACCTGGTGAAGATGCTTGAAGAAGGATTAACCGATTACATCCTGGACGGTCAAACATTCGACCTGGAAGGCGTCAGGTCGATGCACGAAAACCCCGGACACGTCAACACATCCCCCTTTACAAGTTATAACTATCACGGCAAGGGAAACTTCGCTTCGATGATGGACGTGGTGGTTCTCGGCGCCACAGAGGTCGATGTTAATTTCAACGCCAACGTGGTAACCCATTCAGACGGCAAACTGCTGCACGGCATCGGCGGCTGGCAGAACTGCCTGTTTTCCAAGTGCACGATACTGCCGATTCCATCCTTCAGAGATCGCATTCCGGTCATCGTCGATGAAGTAACCACCCTGTGCGGACCGGGTGAATTGATCGATGTTATAGTCACCGAGCGAGGGATCGCCATCAATCCCCGCAGGAAAGACCTCCTGAAGCAAGTGGCGGGATCTTCGCTTCCGATTGTCAACATACATGATCTGAAATCTGAGGTTGAGGATATCTGCGGCGGGAAACCAGCAGCGCCCAAGACAGGCGATAAGATTATAGCGGCAATTAAATGGGTCGATGGAACGGTGATCGATTGCGTGCATGCGGTTGAGAGTTGATCTCAATCGAGGCAATAATCAATAATAGGAAGAGAAAAAATGGCAAACAAAATAACTGAACAGATCCAAGGCAACATCAGCAACACCATAGCTCTTCTACTCTGGGAAAATGAAGCCATCAAGGTCGATCACGAACATCCGTTCAAGCTGGCTTCGGGAAATTTCAGTCCGATCTATATCAACTGCCGGCAGGTTATTTCAGATCCGGTCTTCATGCACCTGTTCACGGCTTCCGCGCGCATCATCTGCAGCCGCGCCAAGGTTTTATCCGATGTTATCGCAGGCGGTGAAACGGCAGGGATACCGTTCGGCGCATATCTGGCTCAGTCGATGTCGCTGCCATTTGTCTATGTGCGAAAGGCTAAGAAGGGTCACGGTATCGCCAACCTGATAGAAGGGGGGTTGAAAGTTGAAGATAAACTTGTCCTGCTGGTCGAAGACCTGATTACCGACGCAGGTAGCAAGCTTCATTTTATCAATGCATTACGCAAAGCAGGTGCTGAAGTCGAGGACGTTCTGGTGCTATTCGACCGCAAGCAGGGCGGCAAACAGACACTGGAGAAAGAGGGTATCGAACTGCACGCCCTGACCAACCTGCAATCGACTCTCGAAGTCGCAGTGAACAATGACCTGCTGACTTCGGAGCAATTTCAATCTGTAACTGATTATCTTGAAGATCCACACGGCTGGCATGATGCGAAAGGATTGAAGTTTTGTGAATGATTGATTCGGTTAGTGAAATCTAGATATGATTAAATTACCGTTAAGGTCATACTAAGGATTGGAATCATGTGTTATAATTATAAATCGTTATTTACTGAACCATCGTGCTGCTCGTAAGTGATTGATATTTACGGCGTCTATATTTTGATGTAGGAGTATGCTGTATAGTTGAACTTCGTCAGTAAGCACCAGATACTTACCTTTAGCAGCCTTCAGAATTACTGAATCAGTAAGTCCTAAAGTTGTGAAATGGTTGACCTCAGAAGCCTCTCTGCTTGTAATATATTGTTCAAACAGGACTGTAATCTGTTCACGGAATTCCTTATAGAAATCGATTCGTCTTGCTTTGGGAAGTTGGCCTGATAAATTGCTAACCTCCGTAAGAATATTCGGCATAGTAACAATCTTATTGAAATACTCAACGATTGTAGTCATTAGATAGAAATCATCCTTAGTGTACTTCATAGTGCGCTTAAACTTCGAGATCATTTCAGGCGAGTATTTCCCAATGAAATACAAAAGGAGTAGATTTGAATCTATCAGGACACCTTTACGCTTGTATTTCAAGAAAATACTTGAAAAGTATTCGTCTATCACGCAACAGTCCTTATCTTCATGGAAATAACTTCACCGCTCTGGTAGTGGATTTTTAACTCCTTATACTTAAGATCGTACAACTCACTCTTGGCATAACCGATGGTTATCAACCAATAAGATTTGCCTACCGGATATTCAACCTCCTCCAAAGTCACAATAGAATACTTATCCTTGTACAAGTCCTGGAAATAGCTAATCGCTATGTGTGCTGCTTCCTTGACATCAATCATTTCAATACTCCTTATTTAAACAATAACTTGATTGCTAAATATAGCTAATAATATCGATATTGTCAATATAGAAAATATCTGTTGGAATATACCTGCTCGCATCATTGGTCAAATATCTGTATTACCGACTCCTCCCCCGACCGCACCGCACTCTCAATCGTTGCCGGCAATCCCGTTCCACACCAATCCCCCGCCAGAAACAATCCCTTTATCGGCGTCGACGCCTGCGGTCTTATCAGCTCCGATCCCGGTTTTAATAGAGTCGTTGCAGCCATCGTACGGACGACACGTAAATGCAATACTTCCGCGTTCTTCACGTCAGGAAGCCGTTCCTGCAGGTCAGTCGTCACCCAACGAACCATTTCCTCATTGTTCATCTCCTCCCTGGTCGGCGCATTGCTAATCACAACAGAAACCCTCGACCAGCCGCCGTCATCACCCTCCCCCCTACCGAAAACCCAATGCGTGAAAGCCGCCGGAAAGAACCCGAAGCGACTTCTCATAACCGATTTGTCGAATGTGAAATGTACCGCAGCGATCTGAGAATATTCGAAGTTTTCGAATCTGCTGAAGAAATCATTCTTGCGCCAATAATCAGGTAATAATTTCAGAAGTGATGCCGGTGGAACAGTCGATATCACCTTATCCGAAATGATCCTGCCATCAGACGTCTCAACACCTGCGATCCGCCCTGCCCTATTTACAATCAAGCCCCTGACATCCACGCTCGTTCTTACATCTACTCCCCCGGTTGTCAAGTACTCGAATGCAGGATCGATGTAAAGTTGCTTGAACGGTCGAAGCATCGTTCCGATGCGCGCCGCCTTTCCACCGATCAGCAGTCCTTCCTTCATCGCCCGGATCAGTGGCTTCATTCCCGCCAGCCGTGTCGGCGCGTTCATTACAGCCACCGTTACGGCGTCCCAGAATCCACCACAATCACCCTCCCTGATACCGTAGTTTAACAGAAAATCCGCAACTGTCGGTTCATGCTGCGGATTGATATTGCCCATCATCATTAGGGCGTTGGCGGTGCGCACAGTCTTCAACAGGTCACCGACCGGCATCCCGCGAAAGCTCATCAATCCGGCAATTGATCCGAGTTTGCCGCCTCCGCCTCCGATTTTGAGTTTGACCGTCCTGCCTCCGGGATAGATAAACGGTATCGAATCACCATCATCGAAACTGAACCCATCAGTAGCTCCCCAGGTTTCCAACAGTCCCAAGGCTGCTGAGTAAGCGCCGATGAAAACGTGCGGACCGTTGTCAAGCCACTCACCAAAGTCCTCATCCCAGAACGAATACGCTCTGCCGCCCAAGTACCTGGATCGTTCTAACAGAACAACATCTACACCAACATCAAATAGTCTGGTCGCCGCGGTCAAACCCGCCCAGCCGCCGCCGATGACCACTACATCAGGACTGCTCATAACATCCCCGTCCTGATCCGGATAAACCATTCAACCGCCAGCAGTCCGATGATAACCACCAGCAGCCAGCCCTTGCCCCACAATTGGAACTTCCGCACATCCTCCTTTTCAACTCGAGGAAAATCGAAAGCGTTAAACAGCGAATCGGCTGAATTTATATGAACATACCCCCCCCCCGATGCCTCACCGATTGAGCGGAGAAGTTCCTCGTTCAATCGAGTATCCAGCAACTCGATGGAGAACGGTTCCACGACGACCTTGCCCCGGTCATCACCGAGTAACTGCTCACCAAGCCGGGCTTTCACAAGGAGCATATACTCACCTTCACCCCACGACCTGAACGAACCTCTATACAATCCCCGACCGATCCCTTCCAGGGTTGCCCGTCCGCCTATTTCATCACCTTTTGTTACTTCCGCCGAAACATCCACGCCATCCAGCGGCATGTAGTTTTCATCAAGAACTGTAACCGTAAAACCCACCTGTTCCTGGTTGGAGAATATCTCACGATTAAAAGCGATCCTGACCCGCTTCTCAATTTTTCTGACTGCCAGCCAGCGTACCAGCCGGCTCAGCAAAGGCTCGACAATTCCCTCATCGCCCGGATTAACCAATCCCCAGCGCCACAGGTCCCTTACCATTATAGCGGCTGATTTCACTCCGCCAGTCTCTGTAACAATTATCGCCGGATGTCTGGCGCCTGATTCGCTGTCCACGAATTCAGCAAGCACCGTGGAGCCGGTCTTTACCTTGTACATATCTGCTGTAAGCAGAACCGGCGGCAGTTCAGACCAGCCGGAAGCAATATCCGACGCATCCGGATCGGCAATTACACCGTGCCGTCTGACCGGTAGTACCTGTCCGCTTAAAATCCTCATCCTTTCGCGATGGAGTGCGAATGGAAGAACCGGTTCGAACAGTTTCAACCGAGACCCGCTAACCTTCCCGCCATCTATAAAACCGACAGGCAGGTTCTTATCGATAACCTCAGCCGCAAAGGTTTCCAATTTCTTCAGGTTGTTCAACTGGACAGGAAAATGGTGCAGGATCAGCACGTCAATTCGTTCCAGTAATGTCGCATCGGGCAAATCACCTTCGTAAAAGCCGCTGCCGCGTGTTGAACGCACCGTTAATTCAACGTTCTCATCGTGCTTCAATCTGCGAACCAGATCTCCCAATCCCTGGTCGGGTGGACCAGCCATAATCAGCACCCGCATGCGGTTGGTAAGCACATTCAGGTAAAAACTGCGTCGGTTGTTGTTATAGGTCAACTCTTCAGCAAGTCGTTCTATTTCAACGCTGAACCTCTGCCTGCCGGCATTCTCCACCGGTATCTTGAAATCCAGAACCGCTTCAGAAAAATCACCCTTGAACCTGACTGCTCTGTCCACAATCCTCTTACCGTCAGCGTCCCTCAGTATCACCTTCACCGAGTTCCCAGCCGCTCCGACACCCCTGTAACCGATCTCCACCGGAACCTCGCTGCCCTGATAAACAACCGGATTGACCGACACCGAGCGGATCATCAGATCCTTGACTGCTTCCGATGACCCCACACCGACCGTCCAGATCGGCGTGCGAACGAACCGCGCCAGCCGTGCCGGATCAGCTCCCTCGTTGTGAGCGCCGTCGGAAATCATCAGGATTGCCGCAGGGGGCACCGCGCCATGCTTATCCATTGCCCGAATCCAGGCTTGCCCCAAGTCGGTTCCCGGACCCAATAGAGTATCTGTAATTAGCGATTCTACATCATCCCAAGCCGGTCCAAGACTGTCCGTGAAACTGTATAGCCTCAAGTGGAAAGAATGTCCAAGTCGTTTGAATGCTTCATCGTGCAGAAGCTGATCAACCCGAGTGATACGATCCGATTCGTCCTGCGCCAATCCCATGCTGGCTGATTTATCGACCAGCACGATGACTTCCGCGGGTTCCAGCTTCAACCTGCGCATCTCCATAACCGGCTGCGCCAGCAGTAGAATTCCGCCGCTGATAGCTCCCCAGCGCAGTAACGTCAACATCCAGCGAAGCCAGTTTCTCGTTGGTGGAACCGTTCTCCGGTAACTCCAGAGAGAAAACCCGGCAGCAACAATAAGACAAATTATTACCAGCCAGAGTGGATAAGCAGTAGTGAGCTTGATCGATGTATCGGGAAGCATTCTTAGCCCCCCTCAATGATCCCGTACATATCGCCGGAAGAGATATTCTGGGAAGTAAAAAGAGTTGCGGCAGGATCGACCGGCAAATCGAGCGGACTACTAAATCCAGCTCTTAATCGAAGGTAACCGGTATAGGCAATCATCGTTCCGTTGTCTGTACAATGTTCAGGCGGCGGGATAATCAGCGGAATCCCCCGACTTTCAGCAAACTGCCTGAAGCGCAGTCTCAGAAACCGGCTCGAAGCGACCCCACCCGAAATAACGAGCGCCTGAAATTTATCCGTATCATAAGCTGTTTCAAATCCCGAAACCAACATATCCGCCACAGCTTCCATCAATCCTGCGGAAATAGTTGCTCGCTCCGATGGAGAGATTATAAAACCGTTTACTCCCATCTCGTAACGCTCACGTAAAT
>CAYYHI010000151.1:0-8706 GCA_964471745.1 uncultured bacterium
CGCAGCCGTCCAGACCGAGGACGGAGGCTTTGCACTATTCGGATTCACGCACTCTTTCGGCGCGGTGGGCTACGATTACTACCTGTTGCGCGTTGACAGCGTGGGGAACCGTATATGGGAAAGGCGCTATTGGTCAATAACTGACTCCGGTGCGGTTGGCGATCTGGTTGGCGGAGAAATCGACCGTTCGGAATGGACGATTGACGAACATAACTACGGCATTGGGTTGCTTTCCGAGGGCGACGGTGGCTTCACGCTAATCGGTAATGTAGAAAGACGTATCAACCTGCTAAAAGTGGACGAGCAGGGCCGAGTGGTTTCATCGAAATTGAGTGAAGATTTGACCATAAACGGAGCCTTCCGGTCGTCGGACGGCGGAACGGTCGTTTATGGTTCCGGTGGATTTCGGGAAGATCCAACGCCCCGAAAGCTTGGGGCGGGACTTCCCAGGTACCACGAAATCTTACAGATCTTACAGCCAAGCCACGATCCAGCCATACCGCCAAGCCACGATGCAGCTGGTATAGTGAAGTTCGACTCGACGGGAATTGTGGAATGGTCGCTCCGGTGGCCAGGTCAGTTTAGGAATGCCTTCGAATACCGTTCGTGTGCCGACGAGCAATTCGTTATGCTCAATATTTGGGATCATTGCGCCAGCCTTGTCGCGGTGGGTCTTCACGATGGGTTAATAACGACCGAATATGAAGTGATGATGTTACATAAGGAAAAAAGCATCCCATATATAACACCTTCGTTGGATGGTAGGTTGCTGCAGTTCGAGATAAGATGTGACCAGCACTATGATTCATCCGATGTCACCATTTCCTATTATAATGGGGATGTAACGCAATCGGGAATGAGGAACCAGGGTGCGCCGCTGTTGAAGGCTTCGCCGGATTTGATTCACGTTCCTTCAGATTCAGCAATAGCCCAGATTGAGGAGCGGTATCGTATCCCGAACCCATTTGGCGCCATTAACTTACCCTATGCATTTACCAGTAGCATCGCTTACCTGTTGAGGCGACGCACGACGGTATGCATGACGCTCTGCAATAACGGGGAGGTGCTGGATACACTTGCTGCGGGATGTCGCGAAGCTGGCGCCTGGTCTTTCGTCTGGCAGCCAAACGAAAAGGATCAGTTCGGCAGTTTTCAAATCCGATTTGAGGATGGTGAAGGAAACAAAGATAGCTGCAGAGTTGAAGTTCGCTAGTTGACAGACCTTTAGCTCGTGGCACGGGTAGCTCCGCTACCCGGGTTTCAAACTGAACGCAGGAATACCGATGCCACAACGCTATGATTTGGAAGGATACTCACATTATCTGACATTTTCCTGCTATAAAAGACTCTGGCTCTTTAAGGATGAGTATCTGTGTCAACTGTTTATCACGCATCTTGCTGAGGCGCGTGAAGGTATGAAATTCAAGCTCTGGGCGTTCGTGATTATGCTGAGCCATATTCACATGCTGATACAACCACAATCCCAGTCCAGGATATCAGACATCCTGCACAATCTAAAACGGCTTTATAGCGTAAGGGCGCTGCGTTACCTGCGGGAGTCCAGACCGGAGTTGGCTGCCAAGTTGATGGTGAAGGTGGGCAGTAAGGCTCAATCCAGATTCTGGCAGGCGGGCGGTGGTTATGACAGGAATGTATTTGGACATGAAGCACTAAGAAAAGCTATTGATTATATACATAACAATCCAGTAAGAGCAAAGCTGGTGAAAACACCTGAAGAATGGCAATGGTCAAGTGCAAGGTTTTGGATGAATGGAAACGATGAACCAATGAAAATGGATATTCCAGAACTGTTTTAATTGAAACACGGGTAGCGGAGCTACCCGTGCCACCCGTGCCACCCAGGCAGTAAGGGGTGCAGTTTGTAGTTGACTTATGTCCGAGATATTTATTCAGGAGGACGTACTTTCTGTTTTGTGTGGCACGGGTTGATTGTCTTTACCGCCCACCTGCTCAACCCGTGTTTCAATGTGTGTACGGAGACCCGTCCTCCTACAAGGTGAATCTACATTGTGTTCACTTATAATCTGCACCCATTAGTAAGAAGCATAAAATCAAGGATCCGTAAATATCAATTGAGTACATCACACATCTACATCGAAAATGCCAAAGACCATGTCGGTGAAGAGGTTCAGATCGCTGGCTGGCTGTACAATAAACGCTCGTCAGGGAAGCTGCATTTCCTGATAATACGGGACGGAACCGGCATGATGCAGGCGGTGGTTTCCAGGAACGATGTGCCGGAAGAGGCATTCCAGATATCCGGTGAACTGACCCAGGAATGCTCTCTGATCGCGACCGGTAAGGTTGTCGAGGAACCGCGCTCTCCCGGTGGATATGAATTGCACGTAACGGACGTCGAACTGGTCGGCAGATCGGAAGACTATCCCATTACTCCTAAAGAACACGGCATCGAATTCCTGCTCGACCGACGGCATCTGTGGCTGCGGTCAAAACGCCAACATGCGGCGCTGCGGGTTCGGTCGGAGGTCATCGTTGCTATGCGTGATTACTTCGATTCGCGTGGCTACGTCAACCTCGATACGCCGATGTTTACGCCCAACGCCTGCGAAGGTACGTCTACGCTGTTCGCAACAGACTATTTCGGCGCAACCGCCTACCTGACCCAGTCCGGGCAGCTTTACGCTGAAGCTGGCTGCATGGCGTTCGGCAAGGTTTACTGCTTCGGACCTACCTTCCGTGCCGAGAAGTCCAAGACAAGACGGCATCTGACCGAATTCTGGATGTTGGAGCCGGAGGTTGCCTTCATGGATCTGGACGGCGATATGGATCTGATGGAGGATTTCATCGTTGAGATAGTTGCCAGGGTACTCGATCGACGCACCGAAGAGTTGAAAACACTGGAGCGGGATTTCAGCCTTTTGGAGCGTATCCGGAAGCCGTTTCCGCGGATAACTTACGATGAAGCCGCAGAAATCCTGAAACAGAAGGGCGTCGATTTTCAATATGGCAGTGATTTCGGCGGTAACGACGAAACCATACTGGGCAGCCATTTCGACCGTCCGGTGATGATCCACCATTGGCCCCACGAGGTCAAGGCTTTCTACATGAAACGCGACCCGGATGATCCAACCAAGGCGCTGGCTGTCGACATGATTGCGCCTGAAGGTATAGGCGAGATAATCGGTGGATCACAGCGTGAAGATGACCTGAACGAGCTGGAGAAGCGAATACAAGAACACGACTTGCCCAAGAAATACTTTGAATGGTACCTTGATCTCAGGCGTTATGGAACCGTACCGCATTCAGGCTTCGGTCTGGGGCTTGAACGAACCGTAGCCTGGATCTGCGGTCTGAAACACATACGCGAAGCGATCCCGTTCCCAAGGATGATGTATAGGTTGGAACCGTAATGACTTTTGATTATTTCGAACGGAAATGCATATAAAATGGATGATATAATAAACTATATGGGTAAATGGTGGATTCCTGAAAACCCGGAAGCAAAAATGAAAGGACGTATTTTCACTGAGGGCGACAGAATTCGACTCAAATTAGGCGGGAGATTTCGACAAGAGTACGAGAATTTTATATGCTTTCAACCAAACGATAGTGTCCAAACCATTAATGGGATAACATCAGATGGAAAAGCACTAACTCTTATAGGTTGTTTTCCTCTTGAAATGCAATTTTCTCAAAATCGAGATACAGGTCAATTTTGTGAGATTCAATTCCAAATTGATTCTCTATTTATTGGATTCCATTTTTCATCTTTAAACTGTATAAGTATTAATTCTATAAGGATTTCATATTCAAACCTTTCAGAATTTGCTGATTTGCAATCCTTCCGTATTAAAAATTCTAGCGATTTCCAGGGATATGTAATTAGATACAAAAAACCAGCAGAAAAGTTAACGTTTACTTACAATGATATTGAAATAGGTTTAGTTCTTAGTCATAACATACCCATCACACCATTTGGAAAACAACAGTTAAGTTTAAAGCAAGAAGCGTTTTTTCAAATAAGTAACACAAGAAATATGAATTGGAATGATATCCTTGAAGTAATACATAGAATAAATATGTTCTTTTCATTTGTAATGAGAACAGATATTAACACCGAAGAGATAGGATTGACTGTAAATACAGATGATTCATCGAAATATTTAGAGTACTTAGATCATAGAATTTTACAATCTAAACACGATTTAACAAAAAACAGTCAAGATATGATATTCTCATTATTTACCTTAAATGGTAGATTTTGTGACGTTTTAAAAAAATGGTTGACCTTATGTGAGACAATGAAACCTGTTATTGATCGATATTACTTGGAAATAAAAAGAGAAACACACTATAACATATTTTCCGAAAATGATTTTCTAAATGTAATCACGGCATTAGAAGCGTTTCATAGGTTTACAATGGATAATTATGACACTACAAAAGATGAACATAGTACTAGATTAAATGATATTATTGGGAACACACCTCCAGAATACAGAAAATGGCTTCAAAGTAAGCTGCAATATAGTAATGAGAAAAGTCTTAGGAGTCGTTTACGAGATATAGAAGATATTATAAACAGTGAAGAATATCACGTTGATTATAACAAAAACACAATCTGTAATATCGTGAAGCAAAGAAATTATTTTGTTCATTATAGTAATAAATACTCTCGAAAAGATATTGATTATAATTTGTTACTCGATTGTTATGACGTAGTGCGTTCTGTACTGTTAATACTAATTTTACGGGAGCTTGGTATTAATGAAAAGAGAATTAACGAAGTGTTAGACGGCACTCTAAATCACTAATGTTCATCCACCTGCATAACCATTCCGACTATAGCCTTCTCGACGGTGCGTGCCGTTTGGAAGGGTTGGTGCAGACCGCTGTCGAACAGAAAGCGCCGGCGATTGCTCTGACTGACCATGGCAATATGTTCGGAGCGCTGGAGTTCTACAGCAGAGCACGTGCTGCCGGTATCAAGCCGATCATCGGCTGCGAGTTCTATGTCGCGCCAAATTCACGCCTCGAGAAACGACCCGGTCCAAGCGGCGAACAACGTTACCACCTGGTGCTCCTTGCGAAAGATTATACCGGTTACCAGAACCTGGTGAAGCTTTCCAGCGAGGGCTACCTCACAGGATTTTACTATAAACCCCGTATAGATAAAGAGCTACTGTCGGAATATCATGAGGGTCTGATCTGCATGTCCGGCTGTATAAACGGTGAAATTCCACAGATACTCCTATCAGGCAATATGAAGAAGGCTCGCAAAGAAGCACAATTCTATAAGAAACTCTTTGGCGATGACTACTATCTGGAGATTCAACGTCATAACATCGATGACGAGGAACAAGTCCTTCCACTTATGGCTGAACTGGCGCATGAACTCAGTCTGAAACTGGTTGCAACAAATGACGCACACTACCTGAAAAGAGAACATGCCTCAGTGCATAATGTGTTGCTCTGTGTCGGCACGCAGACTAATATAAATAACCCAAAACGTTTCCGCTTCAAGGGTGAAGAGTTCTACCTGAAGACGCCCGAGGAGATGGCGGAACTCTTTGCTGAATATCCTGAAGCTCTTTCGGTAACGGCTGAGATTGCTGAGAAGTGCTCATTGGAGATAAAACTCGGCGAGCGTCATTTCCCCATGTATACTATCCCGGATCCGAAACTGACCGCTGATGAATATCTCGCTAAAATTGCACGCGAGGGTCTTAAGGATCGCTTCAATGAAGACCTTACTGAAGATGCCAGGGAACGGCTTGAATATGAGCTTCAAGTCATTGAACAAACCGGCTTCGCCAACTACTTTCTGATTACAGCCGATTTTGTACAGTGGGCTAAGGAGCATGACATTCCCGTCGGTCCCGGCAGAGGTTCAGCAGCCGGCTGCCTAGTTTCATACTGCCTTGGTATTACCAATCTTAACCCATTAAAGTACAATCTGCTCTTTGAAAGATTCCTGAATCCCGAACGTGTCTCTCCACCTGATATTGACATCGATTTCTCCGACGACCGCCGCGAGGAGGTTATCAGCTACGTGCGAGAGAAATATGGCGAGGACAGCGTCTGCCGAATAACTACATTTGGAACAATGATGGCGCGTTCGGCGGTGCGCGACGTAGCCAGAGCGCTGGGGATGAGCTATGCTGACGGCGATAAGATAGCTCGTCTTATACCTGAAAGCAGCAGGGATATTACCATCGCTAAATGTCTTACGGAAGTGCCGGACCTTAAAAGGCTGATCGATTCGGATCCCCGCTTCAAGGAATTGATAGATCATGCGCTAATTATCGAAGGCACGGTTCGAAATTCCGGCAAGCACGCAGCAGGTGTGGTTATCTGCCCCGGATCTACAGTTGATTTCATCCCGGTATACAAACAGGGAGATGATAACGAGGTTTACACCCAGTATGATATGAACTGGATCGACCGGCTGGGACTGTTGAAGATGGACTTCCTGGGGCTTCAGACCCTTCAGGAGATCGATCTAACCCTGAAAACACTCGCCAAACGTGGAATTCAACTGGATTTCTATGCGAAAAACGAAGAGTATGATGATCCTGAAACATACCGGTTATTCTCAGAAGGAGATACTGTCGGTGTGTTCCAGTTTGAATCAGGCGGGATGCGTGATAACTTGATGAGACTGAAGCCCGAACGTCTTGAAGACCTAATCGCCATGAACGCGCTTTACCGCCCCGGACCGATGCAGATGATCCCGGATTTCATCGATCGTAAACATGGTCGTAAAAAGGTTTCATATCTTCATCCCAAGCTGGAGACCATCCTGAAGAACACATACGGTGTTATCGTTTACCAAGAACAGGTAATGAGTATCGCTACAGATCTGGCAGGATTCTCACTTGGGAAAGCCGATATCTTCCGCAAGGCAATCGGGAAGAAAAAAGCGGACCTGATGAAAACCATGGAGAAAGATTTTATCGATGGTTGTGTTGAAAATGGCATCAAACTTGGTATTGCCAGAAAAATCTTTGAGTTAATAGCGAAGTTCGCACGTTATGGCTTCCCGAAGGCGCACTCAACGGGATATGCCATAATTGCGTATCAATGCGCCTTTCTCAAGCGTCATTATCCTGCGGAATACATGGCAAGTTGCTTGACTGTCAGAGGAGGAAGCTCAGAACAGGTTATGAAGCTGCTGACGAACTGTCAGGCGCATAATATTCAGATACTTGCACCGGATATCAATGAGAGCGAGGATAAATTTGTCACAGCGGACAGTAGAATCCGCTTCGGAATGACCGCGATCAAGAACGTGGGTGATGCGGCTGTCCAAGCGATAATGCAGGCGCGTTCCAAGGTCGGATCGTTCAGCTCGTTGCATCATTTCCTGACTTCGGTGGACCTGAGAGTTATCAACAAGAGGGTGGCGGAAAGCCTTATCGATGCCGGTGCGTTTGACGCACTTGGTCCCAATCGGGCTACCCTGCTGGCATCACTGCCGAGCGCGGTTGCGTTTGCACAGGCGATTCACGATGAAAGAATACGTGGTCAGACCACCCTATTTGGCAGCTCCGGTGATACTACAGAAGACGGCGTAATAAACCTGATGCCGCCGGAACTGCACTATATGGATGAATTGCCCGACGGTGAACTGCAGTCGCGTGAAAAGGTGGTGCTTGGATATTATATCTCAAGCCATCCGCTGGAACGATTCAGACGCGAAACAGAGGATTTTTCTACTCACAAACTCATTGATAAGGACGGGTTTAAGGATGATTTAAAGATCAGGATATGTGTTGTGCTTTCATCAGTTAGAACCATGCAAACACGAAAGGGCGATCCTATGGCAATCCTGAAGGTTGAAGATCTGACCGGTTCGATTGAAGGATTGGTTTTCCCGCAGATCTACGAGAAGTTCAGTGATTTTCTGATTTCGGATAATCTTGTTGGTTTGTCCGGTCATATATCCCGCCAGGATAAGAGTGAAGAACCAAAGTTGAAGGTTGAAGAGGTAGTCGATCTGGAACATGCTGTTGAAGCCTGGGGTAAGGCATTACATATCAAGCTTTCAAGTGACAGGGTTACGCAGCCGCTGGTCGATCGATTGGGAAGAGTATTCGGGGACAATCCCGGTAACTGTTCGTTATACATTGATCTTGCCTATCCAACCGGTGACGTTAAATCTTTGAAGGTAGATCGGTTTCGAGTTCAACCGGCTCCTGAATTGATACAACGGCTGACCGAACTCCTTGGCGAGGATCAAATTAGCTTATCGATAAAACAATGAGAGTGATAATTCAAAGAGTATCCCGCGCCATGGTGCGGGTTAACAACGGGATTGTTGGCAAAATCGACCGCGGCTTAGTAGCGCTGGTGGGTTTCTCGCGTAAGGATAGTGAGACAGAGCTGGAATGGATCGCTCACAAGCTCGCCGGTCTGCGGATATTCGACGACATCTACGGCAAGCTTAACCTGTCGATAAGAGAAATCGACGGCTCCGCCCTGGTGATTTCTCAGTTTACTCTGTACGCCGATGTCAGGAAGGGGCGTCGTCCAGCGTTTGTTAATGCTGCAGAACCGGAGCAAGCTGAGGAGCTCTATGATCATTTCTGCGATCTTCTCAGAAATGAAGGAGTTATTGTAGAGAGCGGTAAGTTCGGCGCGAAAATGGATGTCGAACTGGTCAACGATGGACCTGTGACGATTATCCTGGAAAGATGAGACATGCCCAAACTGGTCTCACAT
>CAYYHI010000152.1:0-8694 GCA_964471745.1 uncultured bacterium
CTGAAGTTTTCGGTTTTCCAGCCGAAACCTGAATCCAGACTGCCTCACGCAATGGTTGCCCTGTGCAGCAACAACTGGACGAAAGTAAAGGGTTCGGGCGGCGATTTGACCGGTCCGGCATCGGTTGTTACCAACCTCGAGCGAGTTGAATTTAACGCCCATCTCACCAGTCTGTATTTATCTCTGACTTCAGTGTTGTCGCCACATTATTCCATCCATGGCGGCGTGGTTTTGCATGACTTACGGACTAAAGATCTTAATTATTTTGGCGCCATGGGTGAGCCGGGTGATATGAAAGAAACCGCTGTCGAGGTTTTCGGAGGTGTTGAACATAAGATGAATGAGACGACGCACTCGATTTTTGAGTTCGGTTCCAAGCCGAAGATCAAGTTCAGTCAGGATATGCGTTCGCTATCTATTCAACATATCTGGCAAATTATAGCCGGCATGAGGTTCTTCTTCATGAGATATACAGCACTTGATGTGGGAGTCCGTTACCGTGATGACTACAGCGGACTGGCGGATACGGAGATCATGTTAGGGTTGAATATCGGTATTGATGTTATGCATGAGATCAGGAAAAGAAAATAAACTAAAATTAGAAATTAAGAGAAAAAAAGGTTTACATAAATATTTGAGGAGTTATGCGCCGCGAAATTCCACTTTTTATCACGTTCATCATCGGCACGGCGCTGGTGGTGGCATTGTTCATCCCACGCAATCCTTTCCCGGAATTCGACCACCAGTTCTCGGTCTGGTTCGACGTGATCGCCGTGTTTGCGTTCATCCTCGGCGGAGGCAACCTGCTGAAGGTGCACGTCGATCGCATCACCCGCAAACATCGTGACCGAATATACAGCGTGGTGACCATCGTCGGTTTCCTGGGAACGCTGATTATCGGACTGCTGAAGTTCGGCGGCGATCCCGGATTGAAGGGTAACTACATCGCCCAGGGTACATGGTTCAAGGTCACTTACGACGCGTTTTTTGTGCCGCTCGGCGCGACCATGTTCTCACTGCTGGCGTTCTTTGTCGCCTCGGCGTCGTACCGCGCTTTCCGCGCCAAGACACGCGAAGCTACGATTCTGCTGGTTGCCGCGTTCATTATTCTGGTCGGCAGAACGCCTCTTGGGCATTACCTGACATTCTGGCTGCCGGAACCGTTGCAGTTCCTGCACATTCCAACGTTGTCGGGATGGATCCTGTCGGTTCCCAATCTTGCCGGGCAGCGGGCTATCATGATTGGTATCTCCCTTGGGATCATCGCCACTTCACTCAAACTGATCCTGGGCATTGAACGCAGCTATCTTGGACATGAGAGATGATAAGTCTCAAGTCGCACGCATTATTAGCAAAAATGGGCTTTAAGCGATTGGAGGATATTGACGCGTGGAAACGCGGATGTCGATTGGCTGTGGAGATTTACAAAATCACCGCCATCGGCAAATTTGAAAGGATTGGGGACTGCGAGACCAAATCAGGCGTGCGGCAGTCTCAGTACCCTCTAACATCGCCGAAGGATTTGAACGGGGTACGGATGCGGAGTTCAGCCGATTCGCTTCCATTGCCAAGGGTTCCTGCGGTGAATTGAGAACGCAGATATACATCGCACAAGCTATTGGATATATCGACAAGAACTCGGCCGACGAACTAATAAAGGAATGCGTGGAAATAGCTTCGATGCTGAAGGATTTGATGAAGTATCTCAGCAAAGACAGAACACAGAAGCAATGACTTAAGTCTTGTAACTTGCGACTTGTAACTTGCAACTTAAAGTCATATCATTGAAGCAGTTTGAAATTGTAGGATACCAATGAGTGAGAAAATTACATTTATCGAGAAAATGCAGGCAATCGACCGCCGTGTTATCTTTCTATTGATCGCGCTGGCGGTCATCATCCCGATGGCGCTGAAACTGGTGATTCCGGTTAGAACCTCGCCGATTGTGCAGGCGATATTCGACAAGATCGAGGAGTTGCCATCCGGCTCGAAAGTATTGCTGTCATTCGATTACGGACCGGCTACCGTCCCGGAGAACCAGCCGATGGGGGACGGACTGGCTCGACATTGCATGATCCGCGGGCATAATCTTTACATGATGGCGGTCTGGGCGACCGGTGAAGCGCAGGGAAATATTACCATCGACAACGTGATCACGAAGGAGTTCCCGGATGCAGTCTACGGCGAGGATTACATCCAGCTCGGTTATAAAGCCGGCAACCAGGGACTGATTAACGCCATCTTCACCGATTTGAAGGGGATGTACACAACCGACGCCAACGGTGTGGATATAAATGCTTTTAAGATGATGAAAGGGGTGGATGCACTGCCGGATTTCGATCTTATCCTCTGTATCGGATCAGGTAAACCGGGATTAAAGGAATGGGTGCAGTTCGCCGGAGACCGGGGTGATATTCCGGTCTCGGGAGGCGTGACCGCAGTTGAGGCTCCTTTGCTGTATCCATATTATCCTAAACAGTTATTGGGCTTGATGGGTGGTATGCAGGGCGCGGCGGAGTTTGAAGCAGCTCTGGTGCATAAGTATCCTCAGTACGAGGACGTCAGCAGCGGAGCGATGATTCTGATGGGACCCCAAACGGTGGCGCACCTGGTGATTATTGCGTTTGTGATAATTGGTAATATAGGCTTCTTCGTGCTGCGAAGGCGTGAGAAGCGTTCGCGAACAGAATAAGCGGTCGTCAACGAGTTTTTTGGTTAAGTGAATTTATGCAGGTAAGTATCAGTCACGCTATAGGAAATAATCAGGATGTACATGCGCCACAGGAGCAGGCGGCGAAAGTAGTTGTAGAACCGCTTACTTATGTGGACATTGAGTCGGTGGTTGACGTGCATATGGAAGCCTATCATGATAGACCGTCAGGTATGGTTGGAAGGAAGTACGCTCGCCAATTCCTGCTGTGGTTCAGCCACCAACCGGATGCAGTTGCCATTGTGGCTAAACACGGGGACAAGGTTTTGGGTTATGGCGTTGGTGCGCCCGTGGGGTATCAGAGAAGGCTTAATCGCAATCTGTTCTGGACGGTTTTCTGGTCTGTGCTTTTTCGTCCAAAGGTTTGGATAAACCCGATTGTAATATCCAATATCTGGTCGCGTTTCCTGGTGCTGTTGGGTGTTTCCCCCAAGGAATCCAGACCACCTGACCTACCGCTGCCGCTGATGTCATACGTGGGGGCTGCAGTATCATCCGAGGCGCGCGGGATGGGTGTCGGTTTTGCCCTTTACAAGTCATTCGAGGATGAAACCCGCAAGCTCGGAACTGTTAAGTCAATTCGGGGTACAGTTCACCGGGATAACGCTGCTCCGGCAAAGATACTCAGTAAGCTCGGCTGGACGCCCTGGCGGGAGAATAAATTAGGATATATCAGCTGGTTCAAGTCGTTGTGATTGCCGCATGAACCAGCTATAGGGATATTTACAAATAAAACTTGCGATGGGATTATGAGTATAAGTCAAACATTTACACTCTGGGTAGGCGGGTTGCTGACGCTGATGATCTTCAGCTTCCTGTACAAGGACAACCCGTTCTACAAGTTTGCCGAGCATCTGTTTGTGGGTGTATCGGCGGCATATTGGATGGTCGTGGGCGTCTGGACAACGTTTATTCCCAATCTGATCGGCTTTCTCTATCCGCCTTCAGTGACCTGGTTCACCGTCAATCCTACTGAGGCGGAAGCGGTCATCACCAGTCTGTATGATCAGGCGTGGTACTGGAGACTTGGGAGGATCGTGCCGCTTATTCTCGGTTGTATGCTGTTGATGAGGCTGGTACCGAAGGCGTCCTGGATGTCTCGCTGGCCAATGGCGTTCATTATCGGATATGCAGCCGGAACCAATCTGACCCGCTACCTGCAGTCAGATTTTGTGGCTCAGATTAAAGCAACGCTGGTACCGTTGATCGTGATAAACGACAGCGGCTTCAGTCTGGGCGGGACGATTTCCAATATTGTGATTGTTTTCGGTGTGCTGTCGGCGCTGATCTATTTCTTCTTCTCGAAGGAGCACAAGGGCTGGTTTGGGGGGACAGCACGTGCCGGTATCTGGGTGCTGATGGTTGCATTCGGCGCAGCGTTCGGCTACACGGTTATGGCGCGTATCTCGCTCTTGATCGGACGGGTAGATTTCCTCGGGAATTGGTTGGGAAGTGTGTTTTGATACCATTTAACACCTGAACAAAGAGTTTGTTGTATAATGAACTGGATACAGAAACTGAAGTCATGCTTCAAGAACGATGCGGTATATTACACAAGACATGCTCGGACAGAAATGGAGATTGAAGAGACAGGGCGTATATACGAATCAGAAGTTTTCGAAGCCATCGATAAAGGTGAAGTTATCAGGGAATACCCGCAAGATATACCATATCCGAGTGCTCTTATACTCGGGGAAACCAAGAAAGGCAGACCGTTGCACATCGTTTGTGCATACAGTGAAACTGAAGCAATCGCTTTTATAATAACGGTCTATCAGCCATTGCCTCATATTTGGATAGATTACAGAGAGAGGAGAACACAATGAAATGTATTATTTGCCATGGAGAAGAAATCGAGTTGAAGGAGGTCAGGGAGGAGTTGCCACACGGAGAGGATATAGTCTATGTAAGCGTTAATATCCCTGTCTGTCTAAACTGTGGCGAGAGATATTATGATCGGCGGACAATGCTGTATCTTGAAGAGATAGCGGAGAAGTTGAGTTCCGGTGATTTAAAGTTGAAAGAGGTTGGTAAGCTGATGGTGAAGGCATAGGTGAGATGAAAAATGAGAAAGAAAAGCCGAGTATGAACTTCAGTCTACGATATTTTATTTATATCCAAACAGCAGCATTGTTATTCTCATCGCCGGTTTTCGGAGTCAAGCAGCAGTCAGAGCATGATGCACCGTCTGTTGTAATGTATGATTTCCGTCCGGAAGTAACCAACCCAGCGGATGGTGACGGCAGGACGCTGGTTGTGACCTGGCAGAGACAGCCTGAACAGGTCGATGGCTTCGAAATCCAGCGCAGGGAAGCGGACACAGCCAGGTGGATCAGAGTCGGCGAGGTGTCAGCGGATGATACCAGTTTCATCGACAGTTACAGTTCTGATGCTGAATTTCCTCTGAAATCGGGCGTCGATTACAAATATCGTGTCGTACTATGGAGGAGCGGCGACCGGCAGTCTGTATCTCGTCCGTCGAGAGCCATCACCGCCAGTCCGCGCTGGTTCAATTTTCAGCGTGCGAATGTATTTCTGCTGATTTTGATTTACTTTGGATCAGTGTTGTGGTTCATTGATCGGGCAAAGCGGGGCAAGTCGCGGTTTATACGGAAGATCGCGGGGATGGTGGCGATGGACGAAGCGTTGGGACGTGCCACCGAAATGGGGCGACCGGCGCTTTACATCCCCGGCATCATGGACGTGGACAACATCCAAACGATTGCTTCGATGGTTATACTGACCGAAGTGGCGCGCAAGACCGCTGAGCTTGACGTGAGGTTGATCGTACCGCTTAACAGAGCGTTCGTGGTGCCTCTGGCGGAGGAGTCGGTTAAGGAGGGCTTTATCAGGTCCGGGAGACCTGACGCTTACAACCCGGATGACATCCGTTATCTATCGGACGAGCAGTTTGCTTTCACGGCGGGGGTTACCGGCATTATGAACCGCGAGCAAACTGCGGCGCATTTTTTCCTCGGTGCGTTCTTCGCCGAGTCGTTGATCGTTTCGGAGGTCGGTTATTCGACGGGAGCTATCCAGATTGCGGGCACGGCGAACATCCACCAGTTGCCGTTCTTTGTGGTGGCGTGCGATTATACGTTGATCGGCGAGGAGTTTTACGCGGCATCGGCTTACATATCCAAGGAGCCGCAGCTTGTCGGCACGCTGAAGGGGTCGGATACGTTGAAGATACTGCTGATGGTAGGTGTGCTGGTCGGAAGCTTCATGAGCTGGTTCGGTGTGGATGCGGTGGTCAGGTTTTTTGGGGTGTGATTTTATTTATGATGCAAGTAATCCATTTTCGAGGAGAAACATGAAACATCAAAACTAACACTGTCCCAAGTGCGGCAACACGGAATACGATGTTGACGAATTCCGCGCCACCGGTGGATTTCTGACCAAGATATTCGACATCCAGAGTAAGAGGTTCACGACTGTTACATGCTCCCGGTGTAAATATACCGAGATATACAAGGCTGACAGCAGCATGCTCGGGAATATCTTCGATTTCTTTACCAATTGAGATTTTTTCAGGAGTATTGAGAGAATATTTCTATGAAATATGAGGGAAAACATGACATTTGACCCTGAATCAATAGAAGCGGACCTTTCGTTTCGGACATTGAACCATACGACGCGGCTTCTGGCGTCCGAATCCAACCTGGATATACTGGTTCAGATGTCTCTAAACACACTCGCTGATTTCGGACGGAGTGACCGGGTGGAGTTCCTGTCGCTGGAAGGTGAGGAAAATACCGCTAAACTGCTTGGGTTGCTGTCCGGTGGAAAGGTAATTAAATCCTCTGATGTTATATCCATCGAGGGAACAGAGCTGGGGAGGGTTGTTGAATCCAAGAGACCTGTAAATTTTACATCTACGGATGGCGATAAACGGATCGGTATTCCCCTGATCGGTTCAGAAAATAATGCCATCGGTCTCATTGTGTTGAGTCAGAGAAGC
This sequence comes from uncultured bacterium, assembly GCA_964471745.1. GTDB lineage: Bacteria > Electryoneota > AABM5-125-24 > Hatepunaeales > Hatepunaeaceae > CAYYHI01. The sequence goes on from CAYYHI010000152.1 coordinate 6,672, forward strand.
GCAGAACCGCTCAACGAGTTGGAAATGCAAGCGCTGATAATCCTGACTACGTTGATATCGATGTCATTCGAGCACACCCGCTTTTTCCAGTTGTCGATGTACGATGATCTTACCGGACTTTACGTGCGGCGTCAATTTGACGCCAAGTTGAAGGAAGAGATGGCGCGCGTAAGCCGTTATGGCGGCAACCTGGCTCTATTTATTACAGATATTGATGATTTCAAGCAAGTAAACGATACATACGGGCATCTTCAGGGTGACATTGTATTGCAGGAATTGGCTGGCATTTTCCGCAACAACATTCGCAAGGATGTTGACATTCCCTGCCGTTATGCTCACGATGAACTGGTTGTAATTATGCCCAACACCGATGCAAAGGGTGCGTATGAGGTGGCTGAACGTTTCCGGTTTAGCTGTGAGCAGTATTCTTTTTCCGGACAGGCTACACCGTTGAAGGTGACCGTCAGTGGCGGTGTTGCCGCTATCGACGGCGATAGTTCAATCTCGATGGAGGGATTCGTTGAAAGTGCGCTGGACAAGCTGTTCGAAGCTAAAAAGGCTGGCAAGAACAAGGTACTGGTTTAGCGTTAAAACGGTTTTTAGCTGAATCGTGCGGGTAATGGTTGTCAATTTAAATTTTGATTCTCCGCTGGTTCGCGTGGGTTATTGTAACCAAACTTAAATATTTGATTTACTGTGAAAAACCCCGAAGGTGTTAAGCCATGAATAGCCACCTGCGTCAGCCGGTGGGAGTCAATGCAAATCAAATCACAACCCCGAAGGGGTTGAATAAGCAGATCAAAACTACAATTATTCGATCCTTTCAGGATCATGAACCAATGTTATATCCAACTCCGTGGACTTACCAGTCTGTCCGAGAATGATAAAAAGCATACAGAATCTCATCATTCCATCGAAAGATGGAATCCAGTAATTAACGCAATGTCAGCAACTTCTCTGGATTCCAACTTCCGTTGGAATGATGAGTTTAAGGGTATTCACTTCATTCTCAGACAGACTATTCATTTCTTCATCCTTCATCCCTCATCCTTCATCATTCTCTTCGCAGTCCGATCAGAGAATATCTTTCAGGATTTCCCTTCTCGGCAAGGTAAACCTTAACCCATTTGCTCCATTTGCCGGTATTGCCTCTTCTGAGTTGAAGTGTTACTTCCCATTGATCCTGAAAGTGATCTGGTTTCATATATTTATAAATTGATTTTTCAAGATTTGGCAGCTTGATCGAGGTTTTATCACTAAGATGTGAAAGTGGTGTTATCTCCACACCGTTGCGCCTTAAACTGTAACGATAGAACGTTTTACCCGACGGTTCCAGTCCGGTCTCGACGGCAAGATCAACGAATTTTAATCCCTGCTCATTGGATTCGTCTGTGATCAATTCGAACCTGTCGAGCGGGGTTACGCGGTTAAACCAGTATCTTCCAGTTATGTCACGCCGCTCGATCACGGTTTTAAGCAGTTGTTCGGCTGCCTCCGGATCGGGATACTTGGCTTCGGTGATAACCGCTCGCAACTCCTCGTCGGTGAACGATATGACCAGCTTGGCGCCCCAGTAACCGTCCAGGTCGGTCAGGTTGTCGAAAGCCGGATTGGGGAAGATAATCTTGAACTTCTGCGGATGATAGTACTGCGAATTGTACCTGCCGATGCACGGATATTCGACCCTCTCTGGCACCCTCTCCCACCCAGGTGAATATAGACCAAGTGTGAGGATGCGCAGAATGAAAGCATGAGGATCCATCTCATTTTCATGACCGCGGTAGATTGGCTGGGGTCCGCGACCTCCGCTGCCGAGTATGGTGCCGAAATCGATCAGGTAATGCCTGACGAAGCTCTTTTCGTTCTCAGAGATGTATGTATCCATCGAATTAGCACTCTTGGCGTTTATATTGTTCAACCAGGCGGACATAATTCTTAAGCCACGCAACTCACGACGGTGCTGATGCGGTATGAAATCGTTCGGATCGTCCTTACGGGTGCTCTCATACTTGAAAGGACCTAA
>CAYYHI010000153.1:0-8622 GCA_964471745.1 uncultured bacterium
GCCCTCTGCGATTATCTGCTTGGACTGCTCTATCTCGGAGGAGATCGCATCGTATTCACGTGTTGTTTTCACGTTAAAGATCACACCCTGAGACTTCTTAAGATTCTCACGTGCCGCCTCAACAATAAGTGACTGATCAGTCCTTTCATTGCTAATGTTTTCTATATCAGTCTTTATCTCTCCCATACGTGATTGGAAGTAATCGATCTGATCCTCCAGTTTCTCAATCTGTTCCGGTAGATCACCTTTTTCAGCTTCTATATTAGCTAATTCAATGTCTATTTCCTGAAGTCGAATAAGAAGAGCAAGTTCTTCAAGCACTACTTTAACCTCCCTGGATCATTAACTCTTTCAGACAAAAAAAGGTGCACCGTGTTCAATGGGCACCAATACACAGAAACCACCAATGATGGAACAATCGATCGTTTAATCCGTCGATAGTCCACAGATAAAAAATCAAGTCTTGGATTAATGTAGCCGGTTTCAAACCTTCCATCGCCACCAACCTGAAATGGGTGGGCCCACCAGGACTCGAACCTGGAACCAACGGATTATGAGTCCGGTGCTCTACCATTGAGCTATGGGCCCTTCCTAAAATTATACAATTTATTATTTTCTGAAACAAGTAAACAACTATCAATTAAACGTTCTTACCACAATTCGTAACTCAATTCAACCCAACCGTAAGTTTGGTCGTAATTCTTGATTTGCCGCACAGTGAAATTTGGCGACCGGCTTCGACGATTGGCGTACGCCGAACCGATTTCAATTGCAACCTCACGATTAATATCGATCTTCCCTGAGAGCTCGAACGAAACCATCACGTCGCGCCTGCCGCTGTGCATCGGATCATCTTGAATGTCAAGTTCAGTTGCATAGTAACGATCTTTCAGCGAAGCTTCCAGAAGAACCCTGGATCGCTTGCCGGCAAGACGGAACGCATAACGTAGTGAAGCTTCGTATGTATCCTGCTGATAATCACTTTGCCCTTCTTCACTATCCTCAATGTCAAAATAGTCATGTGATAGATAAAGCTCATTGAAACCAACATTATCATTGTCCGCAAGGTTGTATCCTCCTGACAACCGCCACGGTCCGCTGCGATAAATCACCTCACCACCGGTTTCAATATAATCGCTGTCATATTCGGTAAAATACTTGTTATAAGCATATTTCTTGAACCGGATAAAACCCTCAAATTCAAACGTTTCAATGGGTCTATAGTTAGCTCTTCCCGTCCATTGGTCCATCGAGAAACTACAATGCTGCCTCGTATCAGTGTGAACGTCCTTGTAAACGCGGATGTAGTAATCAATGTCATAGAAGTAATTTACATTCACAGAAAGACTTTTTATGAGCTCCTGATCAACAGTTAAACTGATCCAACTGAAATTCTTTATCGGATTCATCAAATGTTGAGCAAAGTCACCGGTGGCGGATAGGCGGGTTTTACGTTCAAACCAGGGCTTGAAGGAATAGGAAGCCGAAAGCTTGAAATCGGAGCGAATATCGTCAAGGCTGCGGATGCTCGATCGATATGGTTCAGTATCGTCGAGGAAACGATTGCGATCGCGAACGGAATATCTAAGAACATTGTTATCGTACATACTGCGATAGGTTAGTGTAACTGATAACTTCCCGCTGTTCAGATCAACAGCTCCGGCTGGTGACCGAATCAGCAGACATGCCACAAATAAAACAGGAAGGTGATATTTTGACCAGCTAATCAATCACGAAACCCTCCAATAAAGCGTGAACAGTTGACCTGTCTTTGTCTTCATTACCGAGATCCTTTTCCGGAAGATAGAATCTGAAGATGAGGCTGATATCCGGATCAGGGGTTGAAATTCGGTAACGATGCTTACCTTCCGGTACATCGATATGGAATATTTCACCCTTACCGAGAACCTTATCGGACTTCTCAGAATAACTTGCTGTGCCAGATATCTCGGCGTTGAAGAAATCCGTAAGAATAATGTGACTATTCTGCGAAACCTGGACTCTATAAGGCTTTTTCCCGCGCATGGAATGATCGAACTCAAGTCTCGATACACATTTAATCCTCGTTGGACCTATGACTTCAAGCTCAATATATTCGTTTATATCGCTGCGGTAATAAATGTATTCCCTCTCCTTTACTGTGATTCGCACCTCCTTCGGGAATGAACGCGGCAGGTATGCGATATACGAAATCTCCACTTCATGCTGGTTGGACACCAATAACCTGGCATAGATTACATCTTTCGAATCCTCGGAAACCTCAAAACGATATTCGTGTTCACCTTGGGGAATATCATATAAGATAGTCCTGCTCTCCCCCAATCGCTGGTTCTCCTGTTTAGGATTCTCCGCCGATTTGGTATACTCTGTAGCTCGCGCTGTCAAGGGCTGTCGTTCACCGTCGATCAATGTAATAAAACTGTAAACACCCTCATTCTTCTTCTGCGCCAACTCCATCCTGGTATAAATCTTGAGCTCACCGGGACCTACGGCTTTTACAACAAGCGGATTATCCTTATCCAGCCGCCAATAGCTGCGTTTCTTACCGCTGATCTCCAGAACATCCTTTTTACCACTGACCGGTTTAATCAGTTTCCATTCACCAGCGAACACGTCTGTTCCATTAGCGAGTGTGAACCACAGGAAAAGACAAACTACTGTCAGGAGTTTATGTGTATTTTTTATCATGACTCAATTAATTTAGACAATCGTATCAGGATCGATCTTCTGTTCACTATACCTATACGTCTTTCGATCTAAGTACTTAACTACTACTAAGATTATAAACATCAGCACCAGCGCAACCGATGCTATAGTTAAATTGTATCTTTCATGCTCGAAAACACGCCCAACACCGACAACGGGCAACGGCAGTTGAGAAACAGGTAAATCATAAGCCTCTGCAACTTCCTTGACATCTCCTATCATAACAACAGGAACCCCGGCATTGGAAAAATAGTGAATACAGCCAAGATTCGGATAATTCTTCACGGGCAGACGAAGGTTAACACCTGTGGGTATCAAGTGACTGTTAAGCCGGTGACCGATTGACGCAATACCGCCGCCGACATTGATAACCGCCTTATAATCGGTCAGCGGAGCAACTCTTCTGTAGACCTCAAGCCTGCCCTGAATATTGCTTGAGAGATTACCCTGCTGGATTAGTGTAACGTTGTTGCGATCGATGGCTTCGACAATCATATCACGACCCTGCCTGGAGAGCCTCAAGCCGCCATGGTCGTCGGCGCCGCCGATGGACGCAGCAATAGAACGATATTTAAAAATACCGGCTCTCTCGAGAACCAACTCCATGTCCAGCCAGGTGAAATCAGGTGAATTGGCGCCCCACCAGGACGATCCTACCGAGGTTGTCACCACCGGATGCAGTCTTAAAGCTTTAGCTGCCGCGAACACTGCCAGATTGGCGCCAGGCAACGAACCTGTCAGCAAAACAGCTATAGTGTCCCCGGCTGAAACGCCGGTCTGCATTAGCATGTTGACCACAGCAGCAGCGAAATTTGGGTTCAAAGCCGTTATCTTATCTTCAATCCGACCTTCGTCGGTGGTGATCGGACTGTCCTTTTCGCCTAACATCGTGAAAACCAGCGGATCGGTTATGCCGCCTGCTTTAGATCCGAGGTCAAGATGAGGAAGACGATAATCCTTAAGGACATCCATTGCTTCAACGACCGTTTGCGCCGCTTTAACTTTATGTTCGTAATACGGCGCTTGCACGTTGACCCGACTGATATCCGACCAGTAATACAGGGCAATAAAGGCAACAGCCATAAAACCCAGCCACCAGTTTGATTTGATTGTAGGTCTATACATGGCTGATTATCTGTCCACCGGTTACAACGATTACCATTAAACGAACCATCGCTCCGCCCATAAGGACGGTGGTAATGGTTTTATAAACACCCTGCCGTTCCATCCAGTTGGCAATCAGCCCGGGAATAATATAACCGATTGCTTCCAACGGAATTGCGCCGATCCCGACGGTGAAGAGCTGCCGGGAAAGATAGCCGAATACAAATCCTAACAGTACAGCCAGAACCATACGTCTGCGACCGTAAATAAAGACAAATTGTCCAATAACCTTTATACAAGCCCAGACAACGAGGGCAACAATCAACGTACCGGCAAGTTTATAAGGGTCATGAAAGTTCAGTGCAATATAGCCGGGAACAACGATACCTCCGGCAGCCAAACCAAAGACCTCGTGGAAAACCAGGCTGAAAGCAACGCCGAGACCTATCGCGATCTCAATCAAGTTTGAACCCTCCTGTTTCGGTGTCGGTGCTCCAGGATTATTTGTAAGATAATTCTATTTATAACAAACCTCAAATCAGATGAAAGTTTGGTTTTAAGCCAAATTTATAATATAAAACACTATCTACTGTAATTCCAAATGATGTCCCTTGCAACCGCGGCGCGGGCAGAAAAAAGCGTAGCCTCCCCCAGCTACCTTCAACTTTGCCATAGTCGTCCCGCACTCAGAACATTTTTGATCTCCGATCATCTCCGTATGACAATATGGACAGAACATTTGTACTACTGCATCCTTCGGAACCTCGTACTCCATTTCAACCTTGTAGCTCCCGAACATGCAGGATAACCTGAGTAAACCATGCTTGTTCCTGAATGACATAATCATTCTGATAGACTGAAAACCGTCGATCAAGTGAGACTGGTCCATCAAGTCTCGATTGCAGTGTGGGCAACTGACATCTACAGGAAATATCCTCTGCTTGTAAAAATATCTGAACAGGTCCAATCCGCCGGCGCCTACATTTCCAACGGCAAGAACCGTTCCAACATCTCCAATCAAGTTAAACAGTTTCTGATATGTCTTCTCCGGTCTCGACCAGCCCAAACTAATTAACTTCTCCCTGGGAACACGGGCGGCAACCAGGTAAGCCCTGAATTTCTGAGTCTTCTCACCAGTCAATACAATATAATCAAACTCGATATTTCCTGTTACCATTTCGATAAGCTGAATACTCCTGTCCTGCCGGTCTGCACGGGAATTAAGCAGGATCACAACTGTTCCAAGAGGCGCAAAACGTGTTTGAATCTGGTGCCAAATCTCAAGCGTAGATTCGGGATCGTTCGCCGCAAGCGCATTAACGAACATCAACTCCTTTTCGTCCTCATGACACAGAGCAACCCTCAGAGCGCCGGCATCCGGAACGGATTTATACATACCTTCAAGCGCTGTCTTACGATCGATTCCTGCCTGCTCACATACGGCAAGCGACAGCCCTACATTAGCCGGATGTTCGATATGCCCGAAACGTCGCATCTCCTCATCGCTAACATCTCCTCCGCCTATTCGACGCAACTCCGTATTATTGTGGTCGGCAACATCCTGTAGTACGTGAAGATTGGTTCTCTCAGATGTATAGAGTAATCCTTTGGAAGGACACGTATTAGCCAGCGATCTGGTTATCTGCTCGCGGTACTTACCCATTTCATTGATGTGATCAAGCCGGCAGTTGGTAATCACACCGATAGTGGACCTTATCATCTGCCGTTCGCAAATCCACTGGTACTCAGGAAGTACAGCCATACATTCCATAACCAGTGCTTGTGGCTTATACTTGCTTATATAGCGAAGAATTTTCACTTGTTCGATTATATTTGCACGTTGATCGCGAATTATTGCAATCTCTCTGCCTTCTGGATCAATGATTCGAGGGAGGGTTCCGGTGGTTTTGCCGACGGTTCTGATTCCACCGGCACGAAGCCCGGCTGCGATGAGTCGTGTAACGGAAGATTTACCGCGGGAACCGTTCACGTGGATGCGAAGTGGGATTTGCCGCAGTTGTTGCATGTGGTTGGTATACTCCCAAACGCCATAACCACACAGGGCAATTATTATAAATACTAAGACTAACATAGCATTCAGTTCATACGCAGGCTGTAATAAGTTAACAAGTAATACGGATTAAATCCGAATCACCATCCATAAAACGGTTAAAATCTGATGAATTGGATAAGAGTGTATTAACAAAATACTGAATCTAATACCTTGTCATTCTGAACGAAGTGAAGAATCTCCAACAGCAGGACAATGAAAACGAGATTCTTCACTTTGTTCAGAATGACGAAACGAAAACTTTTAAAATAACGAAACGAGATTTTCACGCGATATCAGTAATCAGTTAAGATTCTCTTAGATAAAATACAAGATTGTAATTTACATATTATATCCTCCTTAATCAAGGGTTATTATTGTATTTGTAACTGAAACAGTTGGAAATAACCGTCACTTTCCGAAGTGTAAAGGATTGAGCTTCCATCAGGTGAAAATTGGGGATAGCGAATCTCGCTGCCCGAACTGTTTAGACGCTGAATCGTTCGTGTGTTCAAATCCATGATATATAGCTGGTAATCCCCTTGTTCACGGGCGTTGAAGACCATCCAGTCTTTCTCCTGATTAATTGACGCACTCCCGCACTTCAATTGCGGTGGCGTTAAAATATCCACAGCACCTTCCTCTGATGACCAGACTGCCAGCCTGCCGTCGGGCAGGCGTATAATGAACCGATCGCTGTCCCATTGAACCGGAGAGCTGGGATCCAGTTCAGCGTCGGCTAACTTTACCGGTTCACCTCCATCCGCAAACCCGATGTACATTGAGTTCTGCCTGTAATAAACCGGTATATCGCGATCTACTCCCCGCTCTGACAGGAAAACGAAGCTGGATCCGCCGATCGGAGCAGGATACCAGTCATCAGCCGGAGTGTCGGTCAGCCGGGTTACGAGATCGGTTGAAGGATTATGTGAGTACACATCGCGCTCCCACTCTTCACCAACGCTTTCTCGGTCGGAAACAAACAACAACGCTTCGCCGTCTGATGTCCAGGCTGGATGTTCATCGTTAGCCCCGCTTTCAACGAGCTTCTGTTCAGTGTCAAGCGTAAGGTCCAACTCGTATATCTGCCAATGACCATCACGATTCGACTGAAAGACGATTCTGTCGCCATCGGGATGAAAACTCCCGATCCCGTTGTGATAGCTGCCGGTTGTTAACTGCACGGATCTGCCTGAGCTGGAAACCACCTCGCCGATCAGTATCGCTGCTTCAGGTTCACCTTCTCCAGTTGTATCAACGACCGCTTTACCCTCCGGCAGAACAGGAACCTCTTCACCCGGTCCTGCGCATCCTGTTATATAAACGCAAGCCAGGAGGACTGCAAACAGCCCGATCAGCCGGTTAATCAGACCAGTCCTTCCAATAATTCCATACATGAGAAACACCCGTGTTTAGGGTTTCCGAATTGAATTTGAGTCGATTAAGGTTATACTCGTACCTATTTGTGTAAATAACTGGTATTTAAAAAATCCCGGATTTGTCATTCCCGCGCAGGCGGGAATCCAGATAAGTATTTGATATTACTCGCGTTGTCTGGATTCCCGCCTGCGCGGGAATGACAACATTTTCATACACTTTTTTACTCAAGTAGGTACTCGTCCCTTATCAACTCTCCTACAAACCAATAATATATCTTCTAATAATGATTATCGCAACTGAACAACACGTGAATTGGATTAATATTAAACATCGTATCCCGCTGAACGCATAACGTTGCCGGCAAGAATGGCAACGGTCATCGGTCCAACGCCGCCCGGAACCGGAGCGATAGCCTCGGCTTTCGGCTCAACCTCACCGAACGCCACATCGCCGACCAGCCTGTAACCGCGCTTCCTGGTCGCATCCGGTACGCGGTTTATCCCGACATCGACAACAACCACGCCATCTTTCACCCAATCGCCCTTAATCATTTCCGGAACGCCTATCGCCGGAACGAGAATATCCGCCTGACGGGTTACCGCAGGCAGATCCGCGGTGCGGGAATGACAGACCGTGACGGTGGCATTGCCGCCACGGTTTTTTAGCATCATCATAACAGCCAATGGTCTGCCGACTATCACCGAACGACCGATTATTACGGCATGTTTACCGGCGGGATCATATCCATACGCCAGCAGCAGTTCAATGATTCCGGCTGCCGTACAAGGCTGGAAGCGGGGCTTACCTATATAAAGCAAACCGACGTTTTCAGGATGAAAGCAGTCGACGTCCTTCTCAGGCACCACCATACGTTGAACCATGATCTCATCCAGGTGCGGCGGTAGCGGACTTTGAACCAGCAGTCCGTGCACGTACGAGTCACTATTCACTTCCGAAACAGCTTCACGAAGCTCATCCATACCTGTATCTTCGGGCAGTTTGTAATGCCTGAAACCGATCCCGATCTCTTCGCAGGCTCGCTGCTTGGCGCGGATGTACACCGTCGACGGCAGGTCATCACCAACCTGCATGGTTGTCAGGAACGGTCGCGGCAGACCACTCTTAACTTGCTCGTCCAGGTTTGCCTTTAACTTTGCTCTGATTCTCTCAGAAAGCGATTTCCCGTCAAGTATTATTGCCATACTATTCTAATTCTGTTAGGTTTACTTCTTAATTATCAATAAGTTATATGTATCTGTCATTCTGAACGAAGTGAAGAATCTCATACATTAACATGTAGACCCTTCACTACGTTCAGGGTGACACTCTATCTAATAACCAGATGCTTCACTGCGTTCAGCATGACGCGCTGCTGCTTTCGC
>CAYYHI010000154.1:0-8610 GCA_964471745.1 uncultured bacterium
AACAGAAAGTACGTCCTCCTGAATAAATATCTCGGACATATGTCAACTACAAACTACACCCCTTAATAACTGATTACTGACATCCCATGTAAGTCCTCATTTCGTTAATCTGATAGTTCTCGTTTCGTCATTCTGAACGAAGTGAAGAATCTCCAACAGCGGGGAAACGAAAACGAGATTCTTCACATCGTTCAGAATGACAAGGTCAAGTTCTAATAACAACGTATTGGACTCAGTATTTTGTTAATACTCTCAGATTTTGTAATACGAGGAGGTGGCTATTCCCCGGGTTTAAAGCCCGGTTGACCTCTCAATTGCCAGGACTCTGAACCTGATCTCTCCGGTAGGAACATCTATTGAAACTAGATCACCAACTTTCTTACCCAACAATCCCTTTCCAATCGGTGATTTCACCGAAATGAGCTTTTTCTGAGGATCGGACTGCAGAGGATCGACAAGCGTGTAATCGACCTTTGTTCCGTTAATCACGTTTTCCAGCGTGACCCGGCTTAAGATACGGATCTCGTCTTTACTGATATTCCCGATTTCTATAATTTCCACCCTGGCAAGTTTCTTATGCAATTCCGAAATCCGCCGGGTGATTTCACTCAGGTTTTCCCGCGCCGCGTCGAACTCGGCATTCTCCATGAGATCCCCGTGCTCTCTGGCTTTGGCTAACTGTTCGGTAGCCTCCGGGAGGACAACCTTAACCAGGTGTTCGAGCTCTCTCTTTAGTTTATTGAGCCCTTCATGTGTAAGATAAACCATATCCATAAAGAATAATTCCTAATACTTCGATTTTCTCATATAGTTGACAAACCCGTACAGTCCCTCATAGACCGCTTCCGCCAGCCTCTCAGAATAACCTTTATCCAGCATAATAATCTCATGATCCGGACGCATGATATAAGTAGCTTCAATCAGCACAGACGGCATCGCGGTCGGTCGAACCAGCGCCAGGTTGTTATAGTATACACCCTCATCGGGAAAATGCAATAGTTTGACCAGTTCTTTCTGCATAAAATCCGCCATTATCCTGCTCTGAGGTCGATAATAGTACGTTCCGGTTCCTAAATCACCGAACGGATTCACCCCATCGGGCAAAGCGTTATGGTGCAGACTGATAAGTAAATCCGCTTCGGCTTGCTCGGCAATTGTGATGCGCTCGACCAGCCCGACATACCTGTCATCCGACCTGGTAAGGACTATGGTCGCTCCCTTCTCTTCAAGGATTCGAGCCAGTTCAAGGGCAACTTCAAGATTAGCTTCCTTTTCCGTTAAACCCGTAGGCCCGACCGCACCGAAATCATCACCGCCGTGACCCGGATCGACCGCGATTGTCAATCCTTTTACACCTTTCTTCAGCCGTGGCGGTTTACGGACTTTCAGCGTCAAGGTTCCATCATCCCAGACCACCTTGTAGCCCCAGCACGGCTCTGAAAGCGAAACCTCCAGCCGTACCACGCCGTCGGTCGGTTGATCCCAGGTTACCTCCTTAACCGGTGCGGTTCCGGCTTCGTGGTCGATCCTGTCAATGTGCGAAATGACGTTGTAAAGTTCAATTACGATCTTATCCGGTTCGGTCAGCTCCCATTCACGATAGAGGATCTTTCGCCCCACCGGCAGGACGACATCGACCCATTTGCCGGCGGATTTGACAGCTCCCTTCCAGATAACCGGCGGCTGGAGATCATCTGAGGTTCCTATATCCTTTACGAAGCATTCAGACGCCCAGACTGAACGACCTTCGGCGAGCGGCAGCTTATAATAACCGGCACGCCATTCCTTGGCAATTACGATCGTTCCCGGCGCAGGGAAGATATAATAAGCGCCCTGGGGATCAGTTCTGGCAACTCCACCGGTCAACTCTACCAGCCGAGGGAAAGTCAACCCGGGATCGACCGGTGGTTCTGTAATTGGATACCTGTCAAAGGGCAGGACTAATTTGGCAATGTCGATATCGTGAATCGCCTGCAGATCATAGCTCTTCGCTTCCCAGTCAGCCGGCAGGAAGGCAAGATATGCGCCGTTTTCATAGATCGGTACCGGACAACCATTGATGAAAAGCTTCGCACCGGAAGGCTGAACCGAACCGAAGATGAAATTGCTGTCGACACCGGCGATATATGCAATGCTGTCACCATACATCGGTCGGGGATAGACGACCTTGATCTCCGGTGTGAGAGCAATGAGCGAGTATATTTGCATCAGAGCGATGATGGTACAGGCGGAAGTCATTTTTCTCCAAGTGACCTGATATAGATTAACCTTATTCCCTCGAGGACCAGATCGAGATGGGTTCTCTGAAAGTTGCGACTGCGTGAAGCGAACGGTTCAACCAGCCCGCCGGTGGCGATAACCTTCGGCTTGCTGTCCAGTTCTTCGGCAATTCTGTCGATCAGACCGTCCACCATGTCGACAATGCCCCATGTCAATCCTGAACGTATGGCGTGGTCTGTACTGGTGCCGACCAGTTTATCCGGAAATTTAAGTGAGACCTGCGGCAACTGAGCTGTTCGACTGTGTAGAACCTGTGCCACCGCACGCGGTCCGGGTAGGATTACTCCACCGAGATACGCACCTTCAGTGTCGATCACATCGAGCGTGACGGCGGTGCCGAAATCCACTACAATCAACGGACCGCCGTAATAATGGTATCCCGCGTAAGCGTTGCATAACCGGTCTGCACCAACCTGCGGTGGATCGCTGTATCGAACCTCGATAAACGGACAGGTGTCAACCGAGATCACCAACGGTTCAGGATCAAACCGTGCTTTAGCCATATTCAGAAAACTGCGTGTTTGGTCCGGTACGACTGAAGCCAGCGCCATAGCTGTTAGACTGGAAGGATCAATCCCGGCTTCACGACAGAAGAAAACCGTCGACTGCCAGCACTCGTCCGGTGTGCGGTCTACCCTGCTCGACAACCGCCAGGTAGCTGTTAGTTTATCACCGTTGTACAGACCACATTCAAGCGTGCTGTTACCGATGTCAATAGTTAGCAGTAAATTATTCAACGGACATCTCCACAATAAATTGTCCAAACCCGACCATCCAACATCTGAAGCTGCATTGCGCCGTCTTCATTCAATCCGATACAGATGCCGGTGATTGATTCACCGTTCTCTTTGATTTCAATCCTTCTGCCTCTAATTCCTGCACGTTTCAGCCAGTCTGGCGCGATCCAATTCGACCCCTCTTCTATCAGCCTTTTGTAATAACCTTCCAACGCAGCCACGATAGCCTTAAACAGACGCGTACGGCTATGCTCAATACCGGTCATAATGTAAAACGACGTAGCGATGCTGCGCAACTGCTCCGGGAAGTCGACGAGTGATTGATTCACATTGATGCCGATACCGACAACGGTAAAGCTGCGATCGGTTTTATCAATGCCGGCATCGGATAGTATTCCGCACAGCTTGCGTTTCCCAGCCATGATGTCATTGGGCCACTTCAGTCGAATTGACCGGATGTATCGCTCAGGATCCTGAATATCATGTTGCAGATAATCACTAAGCCCGTCCAGTACACCGAGCGATGCCATGAGACCCATAAGTTGCAGATAGCTGGATGGAATTTTGGGGTACAACAGCATTGAGAACAACAGTGACTTTCCAGGAGGGGATTCCCAGCTTCGGTCAAGCCTTCCACGTCCGGCGGTCTGGTGTTCGGCGACCAGGATGTCACCTTCCGTCGCCAGGCAGTTCTCCGCCTCGATCCTCAGCAGATCATTGGTCGAAGTAACGACAGGCAGAACACGGATCCTGATGCCTATGTGTCCCGCGCCGCAGGATGTGAAATCGTCCATAAAGATCAGGAATCCAGCATCATTTTAAACTTGGTTTCAACGAGCTCTTCATCGACATCCTCTTTGAAGCATACCACCATCAGCGGGCATATATCTTCATCGGATTCGCTATGTGTCTGAGCGTGTATGGATCTGACCGCGTTGGCAACGTTTCCGAAGATATGTTCTCTGCCGATCTTCTCATATAAGTGAGTGCGTTTCAGTACGTCTCTAACCTGGTCGTTCAAACCGGTGAGAGAGATTTCATATCCCGCTTCGCGCATTCTTGTAACTATCTGCAGAAGCATCTCTTCTCCAGAAGAATCCAGTTCGTTCATACCGTTGCAGACAAGCAGGATATGCTTCAGTTCCGGCATGCTGGCTTCAACCTCAAGCACTGTTTCCTCAAGGAAGTTCACATTCGCAAAGAAGAGCGAGCTATTGTATCGGATAACGGCTATATACTTGCATCGTTCCAGTCCGAGCCGTTCAGAATTGCGGAATGTGCCGTCGATGTACTTGGAAAGTAAGGCAATATCCGGTTTGATGTTGCGGAACAGATAGTGCCCCAGTGAAAGCGCAACCCCGATCATGATGCCTTTATCCAGGTGCGGTGCAAACGCCAGTGTTGTGACGAAACTGATTATGGCGATGACCCCGTCATACTTCTGTGCCTCCCAAGCATGTATGAAACCCCTGATGTTCAATAGTCCGATAACTGCCATCATGATAATCGCCGCCAGCACTGACTGTGGTAGGTGATAAAGCAGAGGCGTCAGGAACATCAGAGTAACGACAACCACGACACTGCTGAACACGCTTGACATGCCTGTCACGGCGCCGGCTTGCAGGTTGACTGCCGACCGGGAGAAGGAACCGGATACAGGATAGCTCTGACCGAACGATCCTACAATATTCGCCAGTCCCTGTCCGATAAGTTCCTGGTTCGGGTTCAACCGCTGTTCGGTTTTCACAGCCATTGCCTTGGCTATGGAAATCGCTTCCATGAAGCCGAGAAGGGAAATGATAATAGCCATAGTGAACAGATCGAGCATGATCTTGAAATTGAGCTTTGGTACGTTCAGACTCGGCAACCCTCTGGGAATGACCCCCACTACCGCACCACCGCCGACGATGGTTAAAGCTTCTTTGTCAAGAGGCTTAAGTCCGATCTTCATCCGCCATCTTCGACCATCAGACTTTACACCAGCAGGAACTTCCCCTTTCAGATAGAAATTCAGCTTTGCATCGTTTTCTTCTATTCCCACAAGATGAAGCGAGCGGAGATGAGTTCGAATATCACGGCTTCTCTCCTTTAACTCAATAATTTCCATCTCCAGTTTACACAAATTTATATTGTCCTGGAGACGGACAACATCCTCCGACCTGCCGTTATTATCTTTGATTGCTTCTTTGAGTCTGCTTCTCAACGTTACCTTTTTTTCGATGGCTGTGTCAATGCCCGTCATACTGCTGTTCAGCTCATCAATGAGTTCCCGAGTCTGAGCGGATTTAATAGATTCAATATCTGCTTTATAGTTGTGCTCAAAACCAATTGCCCAAGAGATTATTACAGTAACCAAAACCGCGACCAGGACGTTCGGTATGCGTGGGTTTAACTTTTTGAGACCGTACATGATGACAAACGCCAGTGCCGCCAGCGCCAATGTGGGCAAGTGAGTGGATTCGATGGCGGCTTTGAAGACATTGATTATGGTCTCGTAGTGATGTTCCGCATTCTCCACGTCTACGCCGAACAGCTTGGAGAGCTGTGAAGTGGCTATTATAAGGGCAGCGGCATTCGTGAAGCCGTTGACGACAGGGTGAGACAGGAAGTTAACAATAATCCCCAGCCTCAGCACACCCAGCGAAAGCTGGAACAATCCGACCATGAGCGCCAGCAGGATTGCATAGGCGATAAAGGCTTCGCTTCCGGCGGTTGCCAGCGGCTCCAGTGCGGTGGCGGTCATCAGCGAGACGATAGCAACCGGACCGGTGGCAAGCTGGTGGCTGGAGCCGAACAGGACGGCGACTATGGGAGGCAGAAAGGCAGCATAAAGCCCGTAATATGACGGCAGACCAGCTAACTGCGCATAAGCCATAGACTGCGGGATCAGCACGAGCGCAACGGTCAGTCCTGAGATGAAATCAGCGCGGAAACACATCCTGTCGTATTTTTCAAACCATCTCAGAAAGGGAAAGATTCCGATCAGCAGTCTGAGAAAGCGATTATTTAAGCGGTTTGATCTGTTCAGACTTCGATAGTTTTTACCAGCCATACGTCCGTTTATGCCTCCTTCACGTGTACTGCTTCAAGCATCTTGAAAGATAGACATTTAATATACAACTGTCAAGCGATGGTTGATTATCAGATGGGATCTGTTTAATAGTCTTTAGTCTTTGGTTTTGTGTGCCCCGATCTGCTTGCAAATCGGATTTCAGTATGTACTAATTGACGTGCAATCAGTTCTGCCTTAACACAATCCCTTGCTTCATTACATTACAGACCGGCTTCTTGGTTGTGCCTGTTAGGATATACGACCACCCATATATATATTATCATATTCCAATTCGGAACAACTTACAGACTTTATAGATGAGCAACAGTGAAATATTGATAATATCTATTCAAACAATCCTCGTAGATCAACCGGGGTTGTTATAACAAATGCGTCTGTTGATGCGCAGAGATCTGTCCGCCGATGTCTGGAAGCTTGCCGGACCGGTCGTTGTGGGGATGATTTCCCAGACGCTGATGAACGTGGTTGATACGGCGATGGTTGGTCGGTTGGGACCGGTGGCGCTGGCTGCGACCGGACTGGGTGGTCTGTTGTCGTGGTTGGTATTAGGCACGTTTGGCGGACTAAGCATAGGCGTGCAGAGCATCACTTCGCGCCGTTTTGGAGAGGGTAATCACCGTGAAGCCGGAAAGGTATTGGACAACGGAATCGTGATAGCCCTGATTGCCGGTGCTGTCTGCACGCTCTTCATTTCGTTCGGTATGAGCAAGCTGTTCCGCTTTTTTTCCGATGACCGGGCTGTGGTGGCGGCAGGCAGTGGCTATATCTATTACCGTCTGCTCAGCGGACTGCCGTTCCTGGTTAACAGCACGCATCGCGGCTTCTTCAACGGGATCGGCAAGACGAAGCTGCCCATGCGGGTGGTGATTGTAGCCAATATCTTTAATGTCTTTCTTAACTACCTGCTTATCTTCGGCAAGTTCGGCTTCCCACGGATGGAGGCTTCCGGAGCAGGACTTGCCACAACACTCGCCACAGTAATTGGGTTGATATACTTTATCCTGATAGCTCTAAAATCACACCGGCGGGAGCAGTTTGGGTACTATCGTATCGCGAACATAGATATGAACGTATGCAGAGGGATAACTCGTCTGGCTATGCCTTCAGGGCTGCAGGTGCTGTTTTCGATGACCGGATACGCTGCGTTTAACGCGATCATCGCCAGGATTGGCACGGTGGAGCTGGCGTCGACCAATGTGTGTATTACCATCTGGTCGCTGGCGTTTCTGCCGGGTGTTGGGATCGGTGTTGCTGCGGCAGCGCTGATCGGACAGAAGTTAGGGGAAGGCAGACCGGATAAGGCGGCAGAATACGGCTGGGAATCCGCCCGGCTCGGTATCCTTGTAATGGGGGGTATCGGTATTATGTTCCTGACAATTCCGGAGCAGATATTCAGGATATTCACCGATGATATTGCGGTGATTACAACGGGGAAGATACCTTTGCGGATCCTGGGAACGATACAGATTTTCGATGCGACGGGGATGGTGATAAGTCAGGCTTTACAGGGTGCGGGTATGAACCGCTGGGTTCTGCTCGCTGAAATCGTAACTAACTGGGGGTTCTTCATACCGGGAACGCTTATAGTGGTGTTTGGGTTCGGGTTGGGTCTGAACGCTGCCTGGATGGTGCTCGGATTTTACCTGATCATATTTAGCTTTACCGTGACCCTCAAGTTCGCAGGAGGCAAATGGAAGACGGTTGAGGTGTGAGTTTTTGTAATTGATTCCTATCTGCTTCCAGTTTATTAAGGATTCTATAAAGGATACATAGGTGTCCCTAATTGATTGTCATTCCCGCGAAGCAGTGTGTTGGAGAATAAGACAATCAGCTGCTGTCGCCTCTCCGCAGGTGACAGAAACATTATGATAGGGTTATAATCAGACTGTCACCTGCGGAGAGGTGACGGCGACTTTGAATCATTTTCGGACAGACTGTTTCGTGGGAATGACAATGAATCTCTGACACGATCTATTTTCTCATTAAAAGAAGAAATATCTCTTGACAATGGGGATATTGTGTTATTATATTATTAAGCCGTTGTGGAAATCACTCCGGTCTTCCGGGATGGATGACATAACGGCTCGTTCTTTGACAGATGGAAACGGTTGGATGTGAAACAGATGCCCCAATAGTAAACATTAAATCCAATATATACAACGGAGAGTTTGATCCTGGCTCAGGACGAACGCTAGCGGCGCGCTTAACACATGCAAGTCGAACGCCAACGGTTGACTTCGGTCGACCCAGTAGCGTGGCGAACGGGTGAGTATCGCGTAGGCAACCTGCCCTTTAGTGGGGAATAAACCCGGGAAACCGGGTACAATACCGCATGTTATCCTAAAAACGCATGTTTTAGGGATTAAAGCCTTCGGGCGCTAAGGGATGGGCCTGCGTTCTATTAGCTTGTTGGTGAGGTAAAGGCTCACCAAGGCGACGATCCATAGCTGGTCTGAGAGGACGACCAGCCACACTGGGACTGAGATACGGCCCAGACTCCTACGGGAGGCAGCAGTGAGG
>CAYYHI010000155.1:0-8554 GCA_964471745.1 uncultured bacterium
GTCGCCTTTATCCCAGCGGATTCGCACAGTTCGAGCGCCTTTGCGTAGTGCTGCCGGGCAAGCAGTTCCGTCGGCGCCATGACTGCCGTTTGATAGCCGTGGGAGGCAGCTATCGCAGCAGCGGCGAAGGCAACCGCCGTCTTGCCCGCGCCGACTTCGCCCTGGAGCAAGCGATACATCGACCTGCCCGAACTGAAATCGTCCTGTATCTCATCCAGCACAAGAACCTGACCATCTGACAGCTTGAACGGCAGTCCGTCGACAAACCGGTTGAATTTCTCACCTACCCTCGGCAGCAGTATTCCTTCGCCCTGTCTGCGACGACGACGCAGCGCGATCATTAACAACTGGTGATGAAACAGCTCGCTGAACTTCAAGGATGCAATCGCACGATCGTATTCTTCCGGTGACTGCGGTATATGCAAACCCCGCACAGCTTCCTGCAAGCTGAACAGCTTCTCTTTGGTTCGTACTTCTTTAGGCAGGTACGGTCCATTTCCATCCCATTGATTGATAACGTCTTTGATCAGGTTCAACCATGATCTGCGCGTCAAGCCGATCTTCTGCCAACCGATACCCGAGGGGTAAATCGGTACTAAGCCGGTTTGGACATCGAGGTTTACACCGTCTTCGATGAATGTAACCTGGGGGTGAACCATCTGAGGACCGTCGAAAAAGGATAGCTTGCCGTGAAAAGCCACCATCGCACCGGGTTGGAACTTATCGGCGAAATAGTGGTATCCCTTGAACCAGACGCCCGTTACGTAACCGGTGCCGTCGGAGATGTACACCAGGAGACGTTTCTTGCGACCGAATCCCTTCTCGCCGAGTGATTCAATCTTTCCGATGGCGGTGATCTCGCCCTTTTGCGGCTGCATTAGTTCGCTCAGCGGTTTGGCGCCGCGCCGGTCGATGAACCTGAGCGGGGCGCGCAACAACAGGTCGCCGACGGTTTCGAACCCTTGGGACTTAAGGAATTCACACCGCTTGGGTCCCAGTCCGTGTACTTTGTCTATCGGGTTGTTCCAGGTCAACATCGTTAAATAGAAGTCAATCTTCCTTAGCAAAACCGGTTATTTAAACTCACAACTTGAGGAAATACCACGAGGTTTATATTATCGGTAGTGTCCCTTGATGGTTGTCATTCTCGCGAAACAGTTTGTCCGAGAATAAAGTGATTACCCTTGAACTCATCATTCCATCGGAAGATGGAATCCAGTAACTCTCGGAATATAAGCAACTTCTCTGGATTCCAACTTTCGTTGGAATGATGAATACCGAGACAATTTAGTATACTCAGACAGGCCGGAAAACGGGAATGACAATTATCAAGTTACACCACAATATTATCCACAAAGATAAATAACAAAATAATTTTATCAATAAAATAGCTTGACATTCAAAGAATCTCAAGCTATTATCCAGTGTTAAATATATCAATGAAAATCATGTCAATAATAAAATATCATAATCTGTTCTGTTTGCTCTTCTTAGTACTTCTGTTATTAAGTTGCGGTAAAACGCAGGACAATAGCTCATTTCCAACCCTGGAATTCCGTGTTGATCCTGAATTGCTTGATTCCATTAGATATATCGACAAGCATTCTTTTTCATTTCAAACTCCGAATGGATTCATTGCACTTCCGGACAGTATTGTCGAAAGGGCTCAAAATGAACTTCGGGGTAAAAAAGAAGGTGAAGTTCCTCCATTTTTTCTTGAACATGTATTTGTTAATCCACAAATGACTTCTGCTGTTGTTCTCATTTCCGCGATTATACCGGATTCAGCTAAGTTAATAGAATTTAGTGTTTTTATCAAGAAATATGGCGAGAAGTATTCAACGTTCTTTCCAAACGCGGAAATATCAAGATTTTCTCTAAATAATATCCACTGTTGGCAGGCTCGGCGGATAGAAGCCGGACAAATTCGTTTCCGACTGCTGCTTGATAGAGGCTCCAATTCGCTTCCCAGTCAGTTGGATTTTAATTTTCCTTTAAGCTCAGATGCCGATGTGGGTCGCATTTTAGAATCCGTTATCGGCAGCATTAACAACACTCATTAAATCGGAGGTAGCGTGAAAAAAATTAAGGTTTTAATTCTCATGCTTTTTCTGGTGTCCGTTATAATCAGTTGCAGCGCCCACCAGTATAATATGGGAATGGGACCACAAACTGGTGTAACAGAAACCCAACGCCAGTGGTATATCATCTGGGGACTGATTCCACTGAACAATGTTGATGTCAATGGTATGGTCGGCGAAGTAGAAAATTATCAAGTCAGAACAGCTTCAGAGCCGATTGATATTATCATAAACATCTTCACTGGTTATGTAACAGTTACTTCTCGCACAGTCACAGTTAAGAAATAATTAAGAACACAAAGAAGGACGGGGGATAGATTTCCCCCGCCCTTCTATCAAATCGCTTAATCCACAGACATAATCTGGCAGATTTTGTTTGTGTTATCAATAGTGAACTGTCACGCTAATTAACTTACATACAGAGATTGCTTCACCGACCGCTGGCGGCATTATGAACAAATTGAAGCAATCTTATCAGCGGTCGGTTCGCAATGACAATTATTCAAGTTGACAGTCCACAAGTACGTACTTGAGTGAAAGGACGTAGGTAGGCTGCTGTCATTCCCACGAAGGCGGGAATCCAGATAAGCATTTGATATTACGTGAATTGTCTGGATTCCCGCCTTCCAGTGTGTCTGAGAATGAGAAAAATTCATCGAACCTCATCATTCCATCGAAAGATGGAATCCAGTATCTCCAGTAATATCAGCAACTTCTCTGGATTCCAACTTCCGTTGGAATGATGAATCCCGGGACAATTTTGTATTCTCAGACAGACTGCTTCGCGGGAATGACAAATCCGTGACTTTTAAGTACCAGTTATTTATGCAAGTAGGTAGAAATACCCACTTTTCCTATTAAATAACTCTATCCCAAATCCTTCCGATTCTTCTCCACCAACTCAAGCTGTTCCCTGCAACTCTGCAGCTTCCCTTTCTCATGCTCAATGACCTTATCCGGCGCTTTACTGATGAACTTCTCGTTAGTAAGTTTACTTTCAGCGCCTCGGATCAGTTTACTCAGTCTATCAATCTCCTTGTCGAGTCGTGAGCGTTCAAGATCAATGTCGATCAAACCGGCTAAAGGAACGAATATCTCGATCTCATCAACTACCGCCGAAGCTGATTGAGCAGGTCGATCACCGTCGAATGCAATATCTGCAAGGTTTGCCAGCCATTCGATATCGATCCTGTTAGCTTCGATTAACTCACGGTGCGCCGGATTGCAGCCCGTTAAGACAATCTCAGCCTTCCGGTCAGGCGGAACGCGCATCTCCGAACGGATAGTACGAACAGCACTTATCAAACGCTGCAGGAATCCCATCTCCGCTTCAGCCTGGTCGTCACGATGAAAGTCATTCGCCCCGGGATACGGTGACCACATTATTGAGGATGCAGAAGCATTGCCTCCACTCTTACCTACATCCAACTGGGGTGGTTGGTTATCCGGATAGAACTCCCGTAACTCCTGCCATAGCTCCTCAGTGATAAACGGCATACCGGGATGGAGCAGTCGCAGCGAAGCCTCGAAAACTGCAACAGCCAATGTCAAAGTCTTGCGTTTGACATCCTCAGGTGTTTCCGGCGTCAACCGAATCTTGATCAGTTCCAGATACCAGTCGCAATACTCCTTCCAGATGAAGTCATACAGCACCATCAGGCAATCGTTCAGCCTGTAACGCTCGGCATTCTCGATCACCTTCTTCGTAACAGCATGCAGCCGGCTGACAATCCAGCGATCGGGAAGCGGCGCATTTTCAGGAAGATCGAATCCGTTATCAACAACAGGCTTGTCTTCGAGCCGGTCGATATTCGATTTGAGGAATCTGTAGCTGTTCCAGAGCTTGTTGGCAAAGTTACGCCCGCCTTGAAACCTCGACGTTGCGAGCTTGATGTCCTGTCCTACGGTTGCCAATGTTATCAGCGTGAACCGAACCGCATCCCCGCCGTACTGATCGACCATATCCGCCGGGTCGATGCCGTTGCCGAGCGATTTGGACATCCAGCGACCGAGTTCGTCCTTAATCATACCGGTTATGTAGACGGTTCGATAAGGAACATCGTCCATGAATTCCAGTCCGGCGATAATCATGCGCGCCACCCAGAAGAAGATGATGTCATAACCGGTCACCAGAACGTCGGTCGGGTACCAGAACTTCAGCGCATCCGTCTGGTCTGGCCAGCCGAACGGTGAAAAAGCCCACAGCCAGGAACTAAACCAGGTGTCAAGTACGTCCTCGTCCTGTTGCAGGTTTGTTGAACCGCATTTCGGACATTTATTTGGCGCTTCTACGCGGACAATTATCTCATTGCAATCCTTACAGTACCAAACCGGTATGCGATGCCCCCACCAGAGCTGACGGGATATGCACCAGTCGCGGATGTTCTCCAGCCACGAATAATACACCTTCTCCCAGCGTACCGGGTAGAACTTGATCCTGCCGTCCCTGACGGCTTCCAATGCCGGTTCGGCAAGCGGTTTCATCCTGACAAACCACTGCAGTGACTGGTAGGGTTCAATCATGGTCCCGCATCGCTGGCAGTGTCCGATGGATGTTTTATAGTCCTCGATCTTCTCCAACAATCCCCGTTCGCTCATGGCTTTAATGACCGCATCCCTTGCCGCAAAGCGATCCATCCCCTGAAATTCAGCGCCGGCGTTCTCGTTCATAACGCCTTCTTCGTCCATCACTACGACAGTGGAGAGATTATGACGCTGCCCCATCTCGAAGTCATTGAGATCATGCGCCGGCGTAACCTTGACTTGACCAGTTCCGAATTCCGGATCGACAAATTCATCGCGGATGACCGGCATCTCACGTTCTACCAGCGGCAGAATGACTGTCCTGTCCCACAAGTCTTTGAATCGTTCATCCTTTGGATTAACAGCAACGGCTGTATCGCCGAGCATTGTTTCGGGGCGTGTTGTGGCAAGGACTACATACTCACCCCCCCCTTTTATTCCCCCCCCGCTCAGCGGGGGGGGGAGTTCTGTATACCTATTCCCCTCCTCGCTCTGGGGGGGGAGGAGTTCTGTATGCCTATTCCCCTCCTCGCTCTGCGGGGGGGGAGATGGGAGAGGTTTGAGTGGATATCTGAAATACCACAGGTGATGGTCGTGCTCCTTGTGATCGACCTCCTCATCGGAGATGGCTGTTCTGCAGCGCGGGCACCAGTTGACGATGTAATGTCCGCGGTAAATCAAGCCTTTTTCATACAGGTGAACAAACACCTTCGCCACCGCCTTTGAGAGTCCTTCATCGAGAGTAAACCGCTCCCGCTCCCAGTCGGCGGAATCACCCAGAAGACGTTTCTGCTCAAAGATCCGGTTTCCGTACTGTTCTTTCCATTTCCAGACGCGTTCGACGAACCTGTCACGTCCCAGTTCCTGGCGGGTTATGCCCTCGTCGGCGAGCGCTTTCTCAACCACGTTCTGCGTGGCGATACCGGCGTGATCCTTGCCCGGCTGCCAGAGTGATTCGAAGCCCTGCATGCGTTTCATCCGGATAAGCATATCCTGCAGCGAATCCTGAAGCGCGTGCCCCATGTGCAACTCGCCGGTAACGTTCGGCGGCGGCATCAGGATACAATAAGGTTTATTACCGGAAGCCGGATTCGTCCTGAAAAGGTTGTTATCCTCCCAGTACTTGTACCATTTAGCTTCAACGGCTTTCGGATCGTACGTTTTTGAAATGTCGGTCATTGAACTTTTGTTAAGAATCAGTTTCTTACCCTCTTTACAGCTTGTGACTACTTTAAATCTAATACCGCTTGCGATACTTTCACACCATGCAGATCCTCAGTAAGCAGAAAATATACTCCATTTGGGAGATCTTTACAATCGATACTTATCTTGTGAATACCCATCGTAAAACGTCTATTTGCCAACTCCAGTAATTTATGACCAAGGAAGTCGTGCAAACTTACTTTCAAATACGATGGTTCATGCAGTGTGATAACCGCGGTCATGTTTGAATTGAAAGGATTGGGGTAAACAGAAGTTATCTCCCACCATACCGGTATTTCAGAGGGGAACGTTTTATTTGCGACACCCAGATCCAGGTTGTTTTCCCACCATGTAAATTCATTTTCTCTCGCTCCCAGAATATCCGGGGCTCTATCACTGTCGATATCACAGATATGAAGACAGTTTGCACTGGTGCTGTCTGCAATTAGATGGTCTGTCCATTCAACCTCATCCCCTCCACTGTTTTCCCACCATTTAATCTCACCGTTAATATGCCTTCCTTTGTTAGCAGACCCGATTATATCGATATCGCCATCTCCATCCAAATCTTCAACACAAATAGCGTCTGCGCTTTTGAACTCGTCGATTGGATGATAACGCCACTGTATTTCATCGCCACCGCTGTTCTCCCACCATGCTATACCGCTCCAACTCATTCCGAGAACGTCCATATCTCCGTCATTGTCAAAATCAGCGGGTCTGATCTCAAGCGCTTCGATGAACTGATCCATGATTGTATGCCTGGTCCAGCTTATCTCTTCACCTCCATCGTTCTCCCACCATACGACACAGGGATTATCCCATTCGTACCAGTTCATACCCAGGATGTCGTTATCGCCATCTCCATCAACATCTGCTACATCAATGGAATACACATAAAACGTATCAGTAATCATTTGTTCCAACCATTCTATGTCTTCCTCACCACTGTTTTCCCACCAGCAAACCTTGTTGGCACAGCAGCCGGCAGCTATAATGTCATCATCGCCATCGCCATCTATGTCACTGGTAATAAGTGAACGAGCTCCGGCATATTCATCGGTGATTAATTTTTCGGTCCAGCCAATTTCCTCTTCACCGTTATTCTCCCACCATCGGATTTCGCCCGATTCGTAATCTGCATAATAGAACGAAGTCCCAAATATATCAATATCACCGTCTGAATCGATATCGTGGGCCATAACCGAAGTGCCGAAATAAAAACTGTCTGAAACAAGATGTCTCGTGAAGTCTTGATTATCGTGGTTTTCATACCAGTTAATCTCTCCTATCTCCCTCGCGTAATCCGCGATCATACCGATTACATCCACGTATCCGTCAGCATTAATATCCTCTGCAAAGACGGACGATGGCCATCTCAAACTGTCTGAAATTGTGTGTTCGATGAAATCTACATCCTGTCCGAATGAATTTGAGGACAAACCCACCAGAACGATCATAATCAAACTGGAACCACTTAAAAAACGAAACATTTTACCTCCATTTGTGACTCCTTCTTCTACTGATTGCATTTAAATGTTGATATTTAATGTGTGGCAGGGGCAACAAGCCATGCCACCCAATCAACTGTAGGTTTTCATATCTATCCATTCAAAACAGCGAAGATCATTAATTATTCTCTTCAAGATGCAGCCTCCTCTTCTTCATAATTATGGTCATTCCCACAAACAAATATCATGTTTTCTCCGCCTTTACTGGTTGATTTGGATCCATCGAAATCGGGATAGGCGGTTACTTTACCGAAACCAGCTTCACTCAGATACATTCTCATTTCGCCAACTGTCATTGCTTTAAGAGTTTCTGTATGTTTAAGCTTATAGCTCTTGTCCCCATCGAGTATTTCCGCATCCATTTCAATCTGCCAGATAGAAGTAAAGGGATTGTAGTGATTCTTTTCCTTAATATCAATTCTGACCAGATCGTTGCCGCGTATTTCCGAGATTTCCTTCTCCAATAATCCCCACTGTGAAAACATGTTCCAATTTTCCAGTATCACGAGACCGTTCGGTCGTATTGCCTGGTGAAACTTCGTTAGAGTCTTGATTATACTCTCAGTATCCAGGAGATAGCATATCACCGAATCCATACAGATTAAGGCATCAAACTCACCTGCATAACTCATGTCCATTAGATCGGATCGAACGAGTTCAGCCGCCAGGTTGTTCACTGATAATCTG
This sequence comes from uncultured bacterium, assembly GCA_964471745.1. Classification (GTDB taxonomy): domain Bacteria; phylum Electryoneota; class AABM5-125-24; order Hatepunaeales; family Hatepunaeaceae; genus CAYYHI01. The sequence continues at coordinate 8,006 of CAYYHI010000155.1, forward strand.
CGTCGGCATTCATCAAGCATTTCGGGACTATTGTCCAGTCCAACTACCTCAAATCCACGTCTAACCAAAGGTATGAGGAATCGTCCATTACCGCAACCCACGTCGAGAACCTTGTGTACTTCACAAGCACAGACTTCATCCATCGCCCAACTTATGAAATCCAATTCAGCTTCACTCGCTTCAACCGTTTCACGGTTGTAGACAAAAAAATCATAATAGCGTGCGAATAATTTTGGATAAGGTTTTAGATGTTTTTTAGTCATTAACAAACTTATTTTCTACTGGGTGCACATTATAGTAAACACAAAGTAGATTCACCTTGTAGGAGGACTGGTCACATTACACACATTGAAACACGGGTTGAGCAGGGGGGCGGTAAAGGTAATCAACCCGTGCCACACAAAACACATTGAAACACGGGTTGAGCAGGGGAGCGGTAAAGGTAATCAACCCGTGCCACACAAAACACATTGAAACACGGGTTGAGCAGGGGAGCGGTAAAGGTAATCAACCCGTGCCACACAAAACACATTGAAACACGGGTTGAGC
>CAYYHI010000156.1:0-7163 GCA_964471745.1 uncultured bacterium
ATCTCCAACAGCGGGGGAATGAAAACGAGATTCTTCACTTCGTTCAGAATGACAATGTATTGGATTCAGTATTTAATTAAAATTCTCAAACTATGTAATATAAGCCGATAAGAATATCATTGCAAGCGATTGCTGTGAATAGCATGGATTTAATACCTGAGGATTTAGTTCGACAGACATTGTCAATATTCAATCACAAAAATCAGATCCGAATGCAGATGTTATTGAATTCTGAAGGTCAGCTATGGTAAAAGGTTTACTCAAACAGGCATCAGGTACTACTTCAGCACCATCATCCCACTGATCGCGGTCATAATAGCCGGTAACAAGAAAAACAACCTGATCTTTGTTGTGTTTCTTGATCTGGGATAGCAGAGCAATCCCATCTTTGCGAGGCATATTCAAATCTGAAATGACCAGCTTGGGAATGTGCTCAATATAATATGCCCATCCTTCTTCACCATCGGATGCGGTTATAACATCAAATCCTAATAATTTGAGGAACTCGGATACGATATTCCTGTTGGCAAACTCATCGTCCACAACCAGAGCAAGCGGTCTTGTTTTTCCATTGGAAGGTTCTACCGAGGTGTTCTCTGCTGACATACTTAACTCATTTTGCTTGAGTGGCTATTCACAGATTAATCCCTTCGGGATTACAGATTGGATCATTCATACAGCGAAACCAATCGAAACTTATTCACATCCACCAGTCCTTGATCGGTTAATTTTAGCTCCGGTATTACAGGTAATGCCATAAAACTCAAAGACATAAAAGGATCTTTCAAACGACACCCAATTCTTTTCGCTGCTTCAATCAGTCTATCTTCGGCATGCGCAACCTCCACCGCAGATCGGTTGCTCATCAATCCTGCAACAGGCAGAGGCAAATCGGTGATTACATCCTCACCAACAGTGACAACCTGTCCTCCACCCAGAGATGTCAGGCGTCTGACTGCGATGAGTATGGACACGTTGTCTACTCCGGCAACGATGATATTATGCGAATCGTGAGCTACCGTCGAACCCAGTGCGCCCTCTCGGATTCCGAATCCTTGAACAAAGCCCAAACCAATCCTGCCTTCGCCGCTGTGTCTATCCACTACCACAAGTTTGACGATGTCTTTATGGATGTCTGTCTTAAGACAGTTGTTTTCCGAAGGCAGCGTTGCTGTCTTTGCGGTCGTTACAATCTGGTTCGGGATCAACCCGATTACCTTGACCGGTTTTCCTTTATCCTTAATATCGAACACATGGCTTGAGAAGTCGGGAACTCTAAGCGGCTGCGTTTCTACAACACTATCTTCAATTGCTTCATCAATGAGGTATTCACCATCCCGGGCAACAAGATTGCCCTTGATCCAAACAGAGGAAATCCTGAAACTATTCAGGTCTTCAATCGCAACCAGGTCGGCGCGCCAGCCGGGTCTGATCCCGCCTCGTCCAATCAAACCGAATGTCTCGGCGGTATTTAGCGTTACCATGCGAACAGCGGTAACCGGATCGAGTCCCATGTTCACCGCCCGGCTGAGGATATAGTCAAGATGCCCTTCCTTAATCAGGTCGCCGGATCTGCGATCATCGGAAACAAACATACAGCGGCGTTCTGTCACCTGGTTCACAAGAGGCAGCAATGTATCAAGATTGCGCGCTGTGCTGCCCTCCCGGATCATAATCCGCATTCCAAGGGCAAGCTTTTCCTCAGCTTCCTCCAACGTGAAACACTCATGGTCGGTCAACGGTCCGGCAACCAGGTAAGCTGACAGGTTCCTGCCGGACAATCCCGGAGCGTGACCATCGATCGGCTTTCCACCCCTGGCAAGGGCAGCCTTCTCCAAGACTGACCTGTCACCCGAAAAAGCGCCCGGGTAGTTCATCAATTCAGCAACACCCAGGACATACGGATCATTGAGAAACGGCTTTAAATCTTCGGCTGAAAGAACGGCGCCGGCTGTTTCCATGGTCGTTGCGGGAACGCAGGAAGGCAACATATAGAATACATCGAGCGGTAAATCTCTTGTATTGTCAAGCATGTAGCGAATACCTGTCGTCCCTCGGACATTTGCTATCTCGTGCGGATCTGCGATGACGGTAGTTGTACCGTGAGGAACAACCGTTTGTGCAAAACGGTTCGGCGTCAGCTTGGAGCTCTCAATGTGTATATGACCTTCTATGAAACCCGGAGCAAGATACTTACCTTTGAGATCGACCGTCTCATCTGCAACATAATCGCCGAAGCCGACAACGTGTCCATCGTATATGGCGACTGAGGTCTCTTTTATTCGACCATTGAATACATTGATGACTTTCCCGCCGGTTAGCAGCAGATCGGCTTTAACATCTCCACGAGCAGCGGCTATCCGTTGCTGCCAGCCATTAAAATCGATATCTGTCACGATTAAATTCTCTTACTCATCGTCCCATTTGAGGTAGTCTGCAATCTTTAACTTGTCACTCAGTCTCGCCTGTAAACGACGGCTGAGTTCATGCGCGGTGTTTATTCCATACACCTTCAGATGCAGGTTAAGCGCGATTGCTTCTGCAATTACAGTAATATTCTTACCGGGATATATCGGCAATCGAATTAAAGGAATTTTCATATTCAGGTACTCACGGTACTGTTCATCGAGACCGAGCCTTTCGTAATCCTGTTTATCATCCCAGTCCATCAGTTCAACGACCGTTTCAACCCTCTTCTGCAGACGGATTGATCTTACTCCGAACATCTCGCGCACATCAAGTACACCCACACCGCGAATTTCGATCAGGTGTTTCAGCATCTCCGATCCGCTCCCGATCAGCACACCCGGTGGTTTCCGGATCAGTGTAACGATGTCGTCCGCAACGAGTCTGTGCCCGCGTTCAACCAGGTCGAGGGCGATTTCACTCTTGCCGATACCAGCCCTGCCGATGAGTAGCAAACCAGTTCCATAAACATCAACCAATGTACCATGTATGTTGATGGCAGGTGCAAAACGAACGTTCAGGTAATTGGAAAGAAGAAAGGTGACCTCCGATCTCCTCAGGTTGGTTGTAATCAGCGGCACACCTTTGGCTTCAGCCAACTGCTTCATCTCCTGAGGGACACGGTTCCTGCCGGTTATGACGATACAGGGAATCTGCAGGTCAAACAACGGTTTCAGCGATTTCAGGCGGTTCTCCTTATTCAGCTGCTTCAGAAAAATCATCTCTGTATCGCCAAGGATCTGAACACGCTCATGTGGAAACCGCTCAAAGAATCCGGCGAGCGCAAGCCCGGGTCGGTGGAGGTCTTTCTGTGTGATGGGACGATGAAGACCGTCGGAACCCGCGATTACTCGCAGTTTAAGGCTTCGACCCTGGTCCCTGATCATCTCTTCTACGTTAAAAGGAGCTCGTTCCAAGGTATTATTACTGTTAGACCAATAATTGACTTATCTGCTTCGTGCTTTTGATTTCTCTGATTTGAACTGCTTTTCAAGCTTGTTTACAGCTTTCGGAATGATCTTATAGAAATCATTATCTTCAACTCGAGCCTTAAAAACCTTACTTAAAGCATTCAAGCGTATATCAACAACCTTCAAATTGCCGCTTTCTTCAAGAACGACTTCGCATGTACTGTGCCCCTTTAGATGCTTTTCAATCTTGGATATTTCTTCAATTGCAAAGCTCTGCAGCTTTGGTGTCGGGTCAAAATGACGTGCAGAGAAGGTAATTTTCATATTTAATCCTCCTGGGTCTTGCCCGCCCTGGGGTGGGCTCGGTTATAGATTTTCACCAGCCGACCGATGCCGACATGCGTATATATCTGTGTAGTCTTGGGGCTGGTATGTCCTAATAATTCCTGGATTTCGCGCAGATCCGCGCCCCGGTCGAGCAAATGAGTTGCAAATGAATGTCTCAGTTGATGCGGAGATAACTTCTTAGCTCCACTCGACCTGCGCAGCATTTTCTCCACTCTGCGCGCTATCTGCCGGGTTGTTATTCGACTTCCTCGTAAACTTAAAAACAATGCCGGTTCATGTTCCACTGCGTGAGCCAGTGCGGATCGTATTTTCAAGTAAGTATCAAGAGCCTCGCGTGCTTTGCCGGTCAGGGGTACAATTCTTTCCTTATCGCCCTTGCCGATTACGTGGATAAACTTATCCTTCACCGAATCAAGGTTCAAATCCGACAGTTCGGATCGACGAATGCCGGTGCCGTATAGAAGCTCCAGCATGGCGATATCGCGGATCTCTATCGTACTAACAACCGGTGCTTCATCAATCGCTTCGGCTATTACTTTTTCAGAAAGCACTTCCGGGAGAGTGCGTTTTTCCCGTGGGGGGAGAATCAGGATAGTGGGATCAACCGATATTGCTCCTATCCGAATAAGATGTCGATATAATCCACGCAAGGACGACAGCTTACGGACTATCGATCGGGCGGAATTACCTCGCCGGTGCAGTTCATATATGAAATCCCTTACATCATGGAAATCGACCCGGGCAATATCACGCCCGCGCTGAGTAAGAAAATCAAGGTATGATTGTATGTCTTTTTTGTATGCGGTGACCGTATTGGGGCTGAAACGTCTTGATTTCTCAAGCTCTTCCAAATACTGATGTACAGCTTCTATCAAATTATTCCCTTTAACTGTAAGTACCACACTTAGATATTATGTCGAATGTTAAATTCAAAATTCAAAACTAATCTTACACTTATAGCAATACTTAGACGATCCCTGCTGATTCGATTTCTCGAAGAGCGTCGGCGCATTGCACTGCGGACAGGGACCATCAATCGGTGGATTCCAACTTGTAAACCTGCACTTAGGATAACGGTCGCAGGCGTAGAAAATTCTGCCTTTCTTGGATTTCCGCTCGACAAGGTTACCATCGCAGTTCTCTTCGGGGCATTTGTGTCCAGTCTTAAAGGGAAGCACACCGCGGCATTTCGGATAATTCTTACATCCGAGGAACCGTCCGTACTTACCCTCGCGCGCCATCATCTCACCACCACACTTGGGGCATTTCTCGGAAACCTCAATCTGCGGCGTTTTCTCAATATTCTCGGAAAAATGACATTCGGGAAAACCTGTGCAGGATATAAAACGCCCGCGTTTGCCCCAGCGATAGACCAGATCTTTCCCGCATTCCGGACACTGCCTTCCGACCGGTTGAAGCGCTTCGCGTTTCAGATCCTGTTTTCTCCCTTCCACCTCCTGCAGCGCCGTGTTGAACGGTGTGTAAAAATCCTGAACAACCTGTTGCCAGTTACTGCCGGTTTCGATCCGGTCCAGCTCCTCCTCCATCTCTGCTGTGAACTTGACGTTGAAGATGTTAGGAAAGGAAAGAATCAGGATGCGGTTAACAGTCTTGCCAAGCTCTGTCGGTACCAGGCTGCGCTTGCTTCTCTCCGTGTACTGCCGGTCAAGCAGGGTTGAGATGATCGATGCATAAGTGCTCGGTCTGCCGATGCCGAGTTCGTCGAGCACTTTCACCAAACCGGCATCGGTATAGCGGGGAGGCGGTTGTGTAAAGTGTTGACGGGGATCTGTTTTAAGCAGTTCAAGCGGCATGTTCACCGACAGATTCGTCGGTATGGGCGTCGTGTCCTCTTCGGAATTAATGTCAACTTTTTGATCTGCGTATACGGTAAGGAAACCGGGGAATTTTATCACTTCACCCGAAGCCCTGAATTCAATCGCCTTCCCATCGCCTATATTGACCGTCGTAACATCGATCTCCGCCGACTTCATCTGCGTGGCAGTAAACCTGCGCCAGATGAGTTCGTATAGTCTGAACTCATCTGGTTTTAGATAAGGTTTTACCGAATCCGGAGTTAAGTTGATATCGGTCGGTCTGATAGCTTCATGAGCGTCCTGGACGGCGCCTTTCTTGTTCTTGAATATCCTGGGGTTCGTTGATACAAACTCTACACCATACTTGCTCGCAATCCAGTCACGCGCAGCGGCAATTGCTTCCGATGAAACGCGCGTGGAATCTGTTCGCATGTAAGTAATCAGACCTATCTGACCTCTTTCACCGATTTCCAGTCCTTCATAAAGTCGCTGTGCGATGGACATTATCCGCTTCGCCGGGAAGCCAAGCCTCCGTCCGGCATCCTGCTGCATCGTGCTTGTAATGTATGGAGGAAATGGGTTCCGCTTCTTGCGCGTCTTGCGGATATCTATGACATGATAGGCTGCGGCTTGAATGCGGGATGCTGTCTCCTTTGCGGACTTCTCGTCGGGTATCTTAACCTTACTACCGTCCAGCTTATAAAGCCGGGCTTTGAATGGCTCAACCTTTTCACCGCAGAATAGACCGTCAATAGTCCAGTACTCTTCCTTAACGAATGCATCGATCTCTTCCTGACGTTCGCAAATCAGACGCAGCGCCACTGATTGAACTCTTCCGGCTGACAACCCGCCTGCAACAGTCTTCCAGAGTAACGGGCTGACCTGGTAGCCCACGATACGGTCCATAACCCGCCGAGCCTGCTGTGCATCGACCTTGCACATATCGATCATGCCCGGATTGGCAACGGCTTCCTCGACCGCCTTGCGGGTGATCTCATGAAACTGCACGCGGTAAACGCCGTCGTTGGAGACACGAGCGATATGACGGCTGATGTGCCAGGCAATTGCCTCACCCTCGCGATCCGGATCTGTTGCCAGATAGATGTTTTTTGCCTGTTCGGCAGCAGCAGTCAAGGCTTTGGCGATTCTGCCCTTACCAGGAAGAAGTTTATACTCGGGCTTGAAATTCTTTTCGATGTTAACGCCAAAGCTCTTCGGCGGTAGATCGATGATATGACCGCCGCTTGCCATTACCGTGTAACTACTGCCCAAATACCTCGACAGTGTCTTGGCTTTGGTCGGGGATTCGACTATAACGAGCGACGAGCCGATAAGGTCCGCTTTACCGGTGGAAGTTGACTTTTTACGACCGGTACTCGCCTTGCGCGTGCCCTTCTTCGCCTTCTGAGCGCTCTCTTTATCTTGTTTTGCAGGACTCACTGGATTCTGTTTGATGGTATTTTAAGGTAGTAACTCAAACCGGGCGCTGAAAAACCGCTGTCCTGTTCCATAATCTGGGCGGCTACAAACGTCTTGATATCGTCGAGATCGACCCGTTTGCCGCCGAGTAGAACGGATTTCTCAACGATTTCGTCCATTTCAGCTAAATTTATTAAACCCA
>CAYYHI010000156.1:7173-8331 GCA_964471745.1 uncultured bacterium
CAATCGCTTCAACTCGATTAAGTATCCGTATGCTTCTGGACGCAACACCGTGCGTTCAACCTCATGCAGAACACGAAAAGCGCCGGAGTTAAATTCGCTTCTCTTGTCATAGTTCTGTTTTGCGAGCTGCCGGCTGTGATACCAGAATAGCGCTGTTTCGATCTCAGTCTGCGAATACCCGAGTTCGGCAAGATCCCCGGTTAAGGTCTCAAACTCTTCCCTGGTAATCACACCCTCGGGATACTCCCGCATCAGGACAACTAATATTTCGACGATTCTACGTTCCATTAAGCACTCGTTAAATGATTTCCTTTTTGCGACTATGCCCCACAACACTTCTTATATTTCTTCCCGCTGCCGCAGGGACACGGGTCATTTCTTCCCGGTGTCTTCTCAACCTTTACAGGTTGTCTTTTAGCCGATCGATCGGCAGCTTGGGCTCTTCGTCCGTCATCGTAGCTGATATCAGCATCAGTGGGTGAAGCCGCGGCTTCATGGACGTAGGACAATTTCTGAGCCCGCCTGCTCTGCTGTTCACCGGGTTCGCTGATTACCGAATTGAAGATTATACGAAGCGATTCCTCGTTGACGGCATCCAGCATCATCGTAAACATCTCAAAGCCTTCGCGCTTATACTCGATGAGCGGATCTTTCTGCGCGTAAGCTCTTAGACCGACTCCCTCTCTGAGACGATCCATATCATAAAGGTGATCTTTCCATTTCTCGTCTATTGTTCGCAATACAACCCAGCGCGCGAAATAGTCAAACCTCTCTGCGCTATATAACTCCCTGCGGGCATCGAAGGTTTCCATCGTTCCGGTTAAGATGTGCTCATGCCAGTCAGCAGGTTTGGAGCAGGTCTTCCACTCTTCTTTGCGAGGTGGTGATATCTGGAGATTCCTGTGCAATCTGGCTTTTAGCTCATCCTGGTTCCACATGTCGGGCGTACTATTCTCGTCGGCATAGGTTTCGAGCAACATATCAATAAATTCATCGGCGCTGTCATTTATAATTTTCCGAATATCCTCATCGAATAATATAGCATGCCGGCGCCCATAAACAACCTCACGCTGCTGGTTCATCACATCATCGTAATCAAGCAGATGTTTACGAATACTGAAGTTATAAGCCTCTACCCTCTTCTGAGCCCTTTCAATG
>CAYYHI010000157.1:0-8330 GCA_964471745.1 uncultured bacterium
TCGTTGATGTCTGAAGGCGTGAAGTCTATCTCCATCTGCGGCTCCAGCTCGCTTATGCTTTCAACCACATTATGCAGGTGCTGCTGGTGAGTGCGTCTGAGATCCCGGGTACTTAGGACCTTGTCCAGTTTCTCCTCAAATTTCACCTGCTTGCGCTTGTAGCCAAATGTTTCGGAGTTAGCCACATTGTCGGCAATTGCCCGCTGCCGCAGCGCGTAGGTATCCAGTCCCAGACGCAGGAGCGGCAGTTGGGTTGCATCGAAAAGCCTGTCCTTAAGCATTATTTTCCCTCACTTGATGACACAGAAATCTGAGCAATACCTGTGCCAGAGGAAATGGATGACCTGTTGGTATGAAACACGGGTAGCGGAGCTACCCGTGCCACCCTTTGCTCACCGATGGGGAGGTCGGACATTCCTGTCTGACTCATTATATCCGGTGGGTCGGACATTCCTGTCTGACTGCCCCACAGACAAGAGTGAGATCTTTGAATTATTCAACCATTAGATCGCTTTGTCATTCCCACGCAGGTGGGAATCCAGACTCCTATACAACCCTACATGCATAAGCTATTGTTTTGAAAGTTATTATAAGTAAGATGCCTCTGGATTCCAAATCAAATTTGGAACGAAGAACTTTGATTTGAACCTGAATTCTGTGTTAACACAAAAAAACTGTTGAGTGACTTTATATAAACGGTTAATATATAGTAAGTTAACCGAAAACAAATCTTATCATGAGGTCACCCAACAGGTGAAAACAAGATGTAAAATCATCAAGCAACCCCTTTCGGCGGTTTGTATGTAGAACTTGAGTTTCTGCATCAGAAGTGAAACTTAACAATGATATACAGGATTAATAGGATTCTTTTAAATCTTGAATATCCTGTTTATCAATGTTAAGCTGGTTCCTGCCTGACCTGTTCGGCAACGGTAGCGTCCCTGAAGATACCACCATCCGGGACACACTGACCACGTGGTAAAGAGATGCAAGGGCGAGCCAGACCCACACGCCTACCGGTATCGAAAATATGATGAAAATAAAAGGCATGAGTGTAGGTGTGACTCCAGAAGCCTCAAGGATTATCTCCACGATTCTCTCCAGTAGAACAGATGCCAACGCAATAGGAATGACCAGCGATAAAATGAAGAAGACCTTCCAGGCATACCCTTTGGTCGTTCGCCAACTCTCCTTGAATGCCTGAACCGCCGCCATCTTCCGGTCGACCACGAGGTAGGGTAGAAACGCCAATCTGCACAACAATACTATGCCCGGTATGATGAGGAGAAGCAATCCTAAAACGATGAGTATCAATCCTGATACACTTGGCCAACCGAGTATCTCAAGCAAAGGCGGAAGTGCCAATTTCCACAATACTACACCCGGTATGATGACCAAAGCAATGAGTGTCACCACTAATGCACTCACAAAAGCGGCGTTCAGGTAGTTTTGGAAAACCTCGAACACATCTTTTACCTTCGACTTGTCGCCTCTGGCGGCCTTAAGAAAAGCGAATGAAATCCCAAAGGATAGGGGGCCTAAAATAAGCACGTAATAGACAGATACGAGACAGAACCAAGTCACCCAAAACCAATCCCAAGTAATGAAGGAAAACAGTGGGCCGTGTGTGAGCATGATGTCGATAAAAAGAGCAGTTAAAAATGCTAGTATACTGAGGATGATGTTAAAAAGAACATATAAAAGTGCCACACTTAAGAAGTATTTCCGCAGTTTTCGCCAAGCGTTCTTGTAGCAATCCACAGCCGTTGGATCCCATTCGGAGGGTTCTGGCACAACATGGACAGTATCTTGATTCACTTTTAACGCCTTAGATTTAACTGTGTTAAACTATCTAAATCTGGTGTAATTGTTATACCGACATTCAGAGCTTAAAAACACTAACTCCCGTTCCATCTCGAAGATGCCCTCAACCTCGTTGTAGAAGAGGGGAGATGCGTCTGAAATTCCTTCCTGGTCGAGTCTGGACTTATTGACACCCGGACACTGCTCTTTGACACTCTGCCTTGTCTTTTCATCCCAGTTTAAGGAACAGAGGTGAAGTGTGTCCCCAAAGCAGTATTAATCATCATCAAATCGCCATTCTTTACTAAATCTGAAAATTTCTATCGTCAATCACAAGAATGTATAAATGTCAAAACAGTTAACACAGAATCGAGGTTGAAATGATAAATCTGGAATTTCCGAATAAATCAAAGTTCTAAAGAGTGTCTATGCTCCCCGTTAAAAATCGGCAAAAAATGCCTTCGGATCAGATTTTCTCGCCGGCTTGTCGATACTCGTTCAGTTTGTTTCGGAGCGTTCGGATGGAGATGCCAAGTGATTCGGCGGTGCGGGCACGGTGACCGTTGTTGGCTTTGAGTGTCCTGATAATATGCTGTTTCTCGAGTTCGGCGATAGTCATAATGCTGTCCACGTCATATTTGTCAGCGGTCATGGATGAACCATCCGGTATTTCAGGCACCTCTTCATAGACAAAGAGGTCCGAAAGTTCAACCTGTTCACCCTGGCTCATGATAACTGCACGTTCAACGGCGTTCTCAAGCTCACGTACATTCCCGGGCCAGGAAGCGTGTGTAAGGTAGCTTAGTGCTTGGCGGGAGATGCGTTCAGCGCTTCTGCCGTGCATCCGGCTGAATCGACGTAGAAAATGGTATGCCAGTATCGGTATATCCCCTTGTCGTTGAGACAACGGGGGGAGCTTGATCGGGATTACATTGAGTCGATAAAAGAGATCCTTTCGAAACCGCTTCTCCTTGATCGCCTTGTCAAGATCGATATTAGAGGTGGCGAGCATTCTTACATCGACTTTTACATTTTCATTGGAACCGACGCGCTGAAACTCGTGCTCCTGGAGGACTCGCAACAGTTTGGCTTGCAGTCCCTTCGGCATCTCGGCAATTTCATCGAGTAGCAACGTACCGCCGCTTGCCGCTTCAAATTTCCCGCGGGTTGTCTTAATCGCACCGGTAAAGGCGCCCTTCTCATGACCAAACAGCTCGCTCTCGATCAGTCCCTCCGGCAGCGCTGCGCAGTTCACCTTTATAAACGGCTCTTTGACACGTGGGCTGTTATAATGTATAGCTCTGGCGACGAGCTCCTTTCCTGTCCCGCTTTCACCCTGGATAAGGACGGTCGCCTGCGTGGGGGCAACAGTGGAAAGGAGCTTGAAAATCCGCTGCATCTCAGGGCTTGGTCCAACCAGTTTATCGAAGCTGTAGCGATCGCTCAGCTCGTTGCGCAACTGCTGGTTTTCCACGAGCAGCAGGCGGTACTGCAATGCAGGTCTGAGAACCATATCGAGTTTATTCAGGTCGGTGATTGGTTTCTGCAGGTAGTTGAACGCGCCTGCTCTCATAGCGTCAACAGCTCCCTCGATGGTGCCGAACGCGGTCAGCATTATCACTGGAATTGTGGGATGAAAACCGATGACATACTTCAAGAGCTCCATTCCGTTCATGTTGGGCATCTTGATATCGGTTATGATCATATCGAACGGATCCTTCTCCAGCAACTCCTTTGCCTCAACGCCGTCCTTGCAGGTTGTAACAACGGCATTGCGGCGCGAAAGCGCTTCAATGAAGAAGTCACGCACAATCTCTTCATCATCGACTACCAGCAGTCGTACGCCGCTGAGTATATCTTCAGACAAAATTACTCCGAGTTAACCCCTGTGTAAAATTAAGGATTTAGCGCAGTATTGTCAACAGTTTCAACCTATATAGGGCAAAATTTTCCTGTTTTATGAATGATGTTTTCAAGGTGTTCTTATTTAGTGCTTGTTGAAAAACTCATTGAAATCGTTACCAACCCGCTGGCAGACGCCCTCGTCTGCAAGAAAAATCAATTCATATCAAGTACTTATCTGGCAGACGAGGGCGTCTGCCAGCGGGTAATTAGAACTTTTTCAACAGGAACTATTTAGAATAAGGATTCATTTGCTTGAACGGAAAGAAATACGTTATTATCTTAGTTAGAAAGACGGTTAAACCAAGAGGTTTGAAAATACAAAAAAAACGTAAAGATTCCTTTGAGGTTGCGGTGATCGGCGGTGGTCCCGGCGGTTATGTAGCTGCTATCCGGTCGGCGCAGTTGGGGATGAAGACCGTGTTGATCGTACGCAGGGATATTGCCGGTGTATCGCTTCGCCGGAGTCGACTGCCCACCATGTCGTTGATCGAGTCGGCGCGCCTCCTCGAATTAACCCGGCAGGCTCCGGCGTTCGGCTTGAAGCCGGTAGAGTCCGCACCTGACTGGAATGCAGTTGTCAAACGCGCCCGGACAATCACCAGCCGCATCTCCAAGGGTGGAGAAATGACCCTTGCCAAGTGGAAGGTTGCCCTCATCAAGGGATCCGCCTCGCTGAAAGACGCCAACCACATCAACATATCCACCATAGACGGCGAAGAGCTGACGGTCAGGGCTGACAACATCGTAATTGCCACAGGAGCGGAACCTGAACCTCATCCGGGCGTAAAATTTGATAAGGAAAGGATTATCAGCCCCAGGGAAATCATCGATCTTAAACAGATCCCGCGCCGAATGTTGATCGTCGGCGGGAATGCGATCAGTCTTGAGTTTGCGTATATCTTCTGGGCTATGGGCAGTCTGGTAACCGTAATCGAGTGCCAGAACAGCATAATCAGCATAATGGATGAAGACATCACTCACACGATCGAGCGGATATACAAGGAGCGGGGAATTCGCATCCTGACTTCGAGCAGACTGACCGGAATCGACCGCAGCCGGGACGTATATCAGTATTTTATCGACACGGGTGGTGAGCCTGGCGATGTCTACGCCGAGGTCTGTGTTGTCAACGTTGGACGGATTGCGCATGTCAAACCTCTTGGACTTGATCCGCTGAGTGTTGAGATGGATCAGGGGTTCATCAAGGTTGACGATCACATGCGGACGAGCATTCCGGGAATTTATGCGGTCGGGGACTGTGCCGGTCTTCCGCTGCTGGCTCAGGCTGCATCGCTGGAGGGCGTCTGTGCGGCAGAGACCATTGCGGGGCAGGAGATATCGGGTATAAGATACGACAACATGCCTTCCTGTGTATATTGCCATCCGGAGGTTGCTACGGTCGGGATATCAGAGGCGACCGCGGCTGAAGAGGGATATAATTTTAAGATCGGCAAGTATTACTTTGCCCACAGCGGTCGCGCCGTCGCCAGGGGCGAGAAGGAAGGTCTGGTCAAGCTGATTATCGACGGGGATACTGAGAAGATTTTGGGCGCTCACATAGTCGGTCCCGGAGCGCCGGAGCTTATCGGTCAAATCGTGATCGGACGCAGGCTGGACATGACCGTGGGAGTACTCGCCAGCACCTCCCAGCCGCATCCCTCCCTATCGGAAGCCTTAACCGAAGCGGCAGGCGCGGTGACAGGGAAGGCGATGTTTGGGTGAGTAACAATTAAAATAGGGAGACTGAAATGAACAGTCAAAACTTAATCCAAAAAATCAGCATCTCAACATATAAGTCACTTAGAAATGTGACGTTTGAGCCTGGACCATTGTCGGTATTAATTGGTCCAAACGCTTCAGGTAAATCGAATTTCTGCGATGCAATTGATTTCCTCTCAACAAACTATAAGTGGAATCTTGAAACTGCTGTACATAGTAAAGGCGGATATGAGAACATATGTTACAGACTAAAACGTAGATCCAAGGCCCCAATCGAATTCACTATAACAGCAAAGCTGCCTTTCCACAAGTATTTCTCACATTTCCTACATTCACAAGGCGCAAAAGGTGGTGTATTATATTTTGAACATACATTCTCTTTCAAACCAGTTACTCAAGCAATAAAATCTCCATTTTCAATCGTTCAAGAAAACCTGAGATTGAAGCTCCCTTATAAAGGATCAAATAATAATCTAAGAGAAGTTCTTTGGATTACTCGCAGAGATGATAAAGTATCTACCAAACCAGAATATGATGAGGTAAAGCAACAAAAACATAGCCAAGACCGTTACTTCAATTTTATTACAGATTCAATAGTAGATATCAATATGCAAAAGCTGAAGATGCCCGAAACCAAATCTGTTTTATCTCTAAGTCATCTGCCCTTAATTATACAATCTAATGTACTTGGTGATATACGTGTACATCAATTTAGTCCGATCATCTGCAGAGAAGCAGGTGTCCCAACGCCAACACCTGAGATGGATATTTATGGAAGGAATTTGCCAGGTATAATTGAATACTTAAAGAAGGAACATCCGAACATTTATAGAAAGATAGAGGTTTCAATAAAGGAAGTCATGCCCCAATTTGAAAAACTTGATGTTCAATATACACTTCAGAAAACGCTCGGACTTCGTCTTAAAGAAAGTGGATTTGGAAGATCATGGGTGGCAGAAGATATATCCGATGGTACTATTCAGACTATCGCTCTACTCGCAGCAATATATGATCCTAGAACTCCATTAGTTGTAATAGAAGAACCTGAAAACAGTATTCATCCCTGGGCGCTGCGCAGCTTTGTTGAAGCATGTCGCGATGCTTCAAAAACCAAGCAGATAATCTTAACCACACATTCGCCCATAATAACCGATATGTTATATCCGCATGAAGTGTGGATCGTCAGTCGTCCCGAGTCTGAAACAAATATTGACCACCTACCAACGCTTGATGCGGACATTGAGAAACACTGGAAAGAGGGTAAAATAACACTTTGGGATTACCTTGACAGTGGTTCAGTCCGTAAAGCGGTTCCTTAGGACGATATCATGAGAATCGGAATAATCGTTGAAGGAAGAGCTGAATATGAAAGCTTTCCTTTTGTAATTTCAAGATGTAAATATACCAAAAATACAATACTCAATCCTCTATTTTGTAATGTTGATCCTCAGGCTTCCTTACCACTGATTGCTGAGAAGATAGCGAGTAAAAGATTTAACATATTGAAAGCCAAGGGAGTAAACAGAATCGTTGTACTACTTGATAAAGAAGAATATGATCGACCGATATGTAAAACAGTATCCAAACTTGAAACGGAGCTAAGGAAAAGGCAAAAGAAATATGGGCTAAAAGCGGAGATCTATGTTGTCCTCAAAGTTAATTGCCTTGAGAACTGGTTGTTGTCTGATTTTAGTTGTATTAAAAGTTATCCTAAGCGTTTCCTAGATTATAAAAACATTTTAAAAGATGTACGCAATAAACCATCTGATAACCTAAATGCTGAGAAAATCCTCAA
Source organism: uncultured bacterium (assembly GCA_964471745.1). Lineage (GTDB taxonomy): Bacteria > Electryoneota > AABM5-125-24 > Hatepunaeales > Hatepunaeaceae > CAYYHI01. Next base: position 7,223 of record CAYYHI010000157.1, read on the forward strand.
GAAGGCATTAGGACACAATTCGTATGATAAAATAGGAGATGCGATGAGAATTTGCCAAAAGATTGATATTTTCAGAGCAGCACAAAATTCCCGATCATTCAGACGGTTTCTTCGCGTTCTCGAGATACCACCGTATATAGAGCAAAGTAAGAATCCAGTTGAGGATGTAGAATAACTTGACAACTAACCAATCCCGCCCCCGTTTACCATCTTGGTTGAAGATCAGGCTGGGCGGCGGTGAGAAATACACGCAAATCAAGGGCTTGCTGGCAAGGCAGGACCTGCATACGGTCTGTCAGAGCGCGCGCTGCCCGAACCTCGGTGAATGCTGGGGACGCGGCACGGCAACGTTCATGATAATGGGCAACGTCTGCACCCGAAACTGCGGCTTCTGCGCGGTCAGTCACGGTCGTCCGCTGCCGCTCGATCCCGACGAACCGCGACGTCTTGCCGAAGCCGCCCGCGAAATGGATCTGAAGTGGGTTGTGGTTACATCCGTCACCCGCGACGACCTGCCGGACGGCGGCGCATCGCACTTCGCGTCGGTTGTTCGTGAGCTGCGTGAAGTCCTGCCCGAAACCGGAATTGAGATACTGGTACCTGACTTCCGCGGCAAGGAGAATGCGGTCGATATTATCATGGAAATCCCGCCGGACATCCTGAACCACAACGTCGAAACCGTGCCGAGCCTCTATTCCAAAGTGCGTCCGGGAGCGGATTTCAAGCGGTCGCTGGCGTTGATCAAGACTTTTGCAGAGCGCGGTCTGGTGACCAAATCCGGGCTGTTCGTCGGTCTCGGCGAATCGTTCGCGGAACTGCGGGCGGTCATTTACCAGCTCCACGACGCCGGCTGCCGCAGTCTCACCATCGGTCAATACTTGCAGCCGACGAAGGACAGTCTGCCGGTTGTGCGCTTCCTTGAACCGGACGAATTTAAAGAGCTCGAGGATTTCGCCTATGTCGTCGGATTCGATCACGTCGCCGCCGGACCGCTGGTGCGCAGTTCCTACCACGCCGAACAAGCCGCGGAGGTGTATAAGATGGCAGGATATAAACGTAAATCAAAAGTAAACAAGATGCAAGAGACAAGCTAAGTGATAAGGAACGA
>CAYYHI010000158.1:0-8171 GCA_964471745.1 uncultured bacterium
AGTTGGTATTCCTGAATAGTGATTTCATTATTATAATCAACATCTTTAACAATTTGCATCGCACGCTTTTCCATAAATTGTCCGTCCTCAGGACCATCAGAGGCACCCCATTCTTCGTAAATAAAAACCACATCCTGCTGACCATTGCGGTCGAAATCGACTAGGAAAGGTCCATCGGTTATAGATCGAAATGCATCTTCCTCGGGAAATATCAATCCGAGAGAGTCGAGTTCCTGTTGATTCCATAAGAAGATTTTATAACCATCAGCGATAATCAGAAACGTGTCGGACTGCGCTGAACCAAATCTGTGCAAAGAAAGGTTACTGCCTGTTAATGTATCTTCACTAACAAGATTAAAAGCGGAATCATACGATTTTATCAACGATATGGTTTCATTATCTATTCTGTCAACTTGTTGAGTTACCAATAACATCGTCTGATCTTCCGATCCTCCTAACGCGATCTTTGTACTCGTCCACATCGACGATTGAGATGTAATGAAAACGTCAATTATCTCAAGCTCGAAAATACCTCCAGCATTTGGATCAAGCAAAAGTAGATAGACTGTATCTTCGCTATCAGCCGCTGTCCAGATGACTTCACTAAATTCATCATTATCAAGATTTCTAATAATGGGATCGTAGCTTAGACTGATTTTGTACTCCTCGCCATAGGATACACTGTCGAGTATTTCGCCGTTTCCATCAATAATCATTAATTGGTTGCTGCCAAACAGGATTATCTCCTGGTCTTCCGGTACATTGTCGAAATTCCCCACCGCAACCATTTTATTTCCAAGTCCGTGCCAAAGCGGTGAATCATACTTCCAGCCACTTTGTGAGAGCTTGAATGACATAACTGTGTCAATCGTGGAGAAATTGCTGAGTTCAATTAGCGTGAAAGCTCCGGAATTTGACCGGCAGTTGGGATACGTGTGGTCGCTGAAACTGACCGCCCGTCCGCCGTTGGCGTCCTGGTGGGCGAAGTTGTCAAAGTACCAAGCGTCCTCGAAGATGCCGTAGTCCGTGCCCCAGCCGGGCGTCAGGAACGGATAGTCCTGACCGATGTCCTGTGCGCCGTCGGCTTCCTCGAGGTCAAGACCACGTCTAATGTTGATGCTGTTAAAACGACCCTCATTGATCATCACTTCGAGTGCTTCGTCCACCTGCCAGATCAGTATACCGGATCCGGGTGTGTCGAAGTCGAGGTCGTCTATCCACACCGGTACTCGAAAACCGGATTCAACATCGACGCTATAATCATTGTTGAAGACCATCCGACGCCCCTCGCGATCGAAAGCCACTGCGGTTGAGTCCTTATCCGGATCTCGATACCTGCATTCCAACAGGAAATACTCCTGATCCGTGATGCGGATCTTTCCAGCATCGATGGCGCCCGGTGTTTCAAATCCATAAGCGTTGATGAATATGGATGAGTCACTTGGCAGCAGGTTAGTCGATTCGAGCCAACCCATGTAACTGCGCGACCAGGCGTCCATCGGTCCGGGAATCGCGCCGTAGAAGTTACCGAAGCCGCGGTCGAGCAGGCTCCACTTGCCGACGACAGCCCTGCCGTCATCACGGTCATAGAGCGCCGGCAGTCCAAGCCAGTGTCCGAACAGGAAAACCACCACGCCATTCATCGCAATCTGTACGTCGTCGTGCGATTCGGTCTCAGGCAGGATCAATCCATCCTTTATATAATGCTCAACGCCGTGATCGTCGACGCGTATTCCGTTGTCAAGTCCGAGATGGATCTTGAAATCATCCAGAACCATCCATGCCGATGGTATATCGTGCGGCGTTTCTGTGAACCCGAGGTCGAACTCCGTACCGGATCCGGCGTGAAATACAATCACCAGATCGTAGTCCCGCCAGTGAATCGTTGGATCTGGTTCAGCCGCCTTAATTGCATCGTAAAACAGGTTTGCCAGCCCCCGGTCGAGGTGATCCGGGTCATCCTCCACGGGGTAGTTGTAGTTGTACTGCCATATCTTCTTTGGCAACTTGTAAGCAGTATCTGTTTCTACCGGATAAATGTCCCAGGTTATATCGACTGCACCGTTCGACATCTTGTTCCAATAGAACCGATTAAACTCCAACTGATCCGCAAAGTAGAGAGAGTCATGCGGGGGCGGATCGAAGTAGATCGTATCACTGCTGGAATAGTCGAATGTCCCGTCACCGCTGGTGGTGGAAAGCGTGTCGCGAACGAATTCCACCCTCAGCGCCAGGATATTGACTGTTCTGTCCCGCCTGACTGCTTCCGTTTTCCGTGCCTGCGAAGGAATGCGCGGGTGAACTAACCGAAATGAATCCGGTTGTCTATGTAGTTCACTCGCGGGTACCCGATCAGATGGTAACAACAGTGCCAGACAGGACAGCACAACAGCAAAGGAAACAGGGATATGTTCTGTCAGACTGTAAATATGCAATACTCTAAAGCGTGATATTCAGCGACAGCCGCATCGTGTTCTTCTGGGTTTCGCTGCCTTCGCCGAAGATGTAGCTGAAGTCGAAGCGATACGCAGAGATCTTAAACGAAGCGCCGTAGGTCATCGGTTTAAGATGTCCCAATTGATCGTTCCAGTAGCCGTAACGGAGCGCAACCATGTCCGAATACCAGTACTCGACACCGACATTATAGATCATGTCGATAAAGACCGGCTGGTCAGTCCAGGCAGTGGCAAGGGCGATGAAAAACGGATCGGTCTTGCCGTCTGAATGCTTGCGTACCAGCAGCTTGTTCATGTCGTAAGCCAGGGTGACCTTATTGTACCCGTCGTTGATCGGAACCCATGCCAATCCAAACTTCAGATTGGTTGGAATCGGATCTGCCTGCGCCCGGTCGATATAGGACATCTTGGGACCCATATTGGCAAGATTGGCGCCGAAATTCAACTGCTTGTGCAGTAACGGATCGTTCCACTTGTACAGTACGCCCAGATCTACAGCGAAGTCGGTCGCAATGCCGTCGCCCTGCTCCTGACCCGCACCGACATCGGAAAGATGGCTGTAAATGAACTTAACGTTCAGCCCCAGTCCGAAGTTCTCCGTAACAGTCGCTCCGTAGGAAGCGCTCACCGCGGTTTCGAACGTTCTGAAATACCCGAGTACCTGACCGGTGTCATCGGTGTGCGGGCTTTCACCGAGGTTGATGAAGATGACATTGAAGCCGACCGTTCCCCATTCGTCTACGAAGTTTGTAAACGAGATGTAATCGTAATACAGGTCAGGCAGGTGGAATTCCGGCAGCCAGTTGGTGTGCATCAAGGTCAGCTCGCGACGTTCAAGGAATGCCAGTCCGGCTGGATTCCACCAGGTTGTGGTGGCGTCATCTGCAACGGCAACGAACGCTTCACCCATGCCGCCCGGACGTGCGCCTGGAGCAATCAGCAGGAAAATACTGGTCGCTTCAGCGATCCCCGCTTCGACGCTGCTGAACGTGCCGGCAAGCAGCAGCAGCGTAATGAGAATGATTAAGTTTTTGCGAAGCATAACCCTCTCGTTCTTTATTTTGTTTGTGTTTCTATTATTTTCAAAGCTGTATTACCGAATTTTGCCCGCTGGCAGACGCCCTCGTCTGCCAGCGGGTTAATGACGATTTCGCGGGTTGGTGACGATTTTAATGAGTTTTTCAAAAGGCACTAATTATCGGATGACGGCAATGCGTCCAAGTCCTTCCGCGTGATTTCCATCGTCATCCCAGGCCGAAACCTGGTAGAGATAAACGCCGTTGCCCACCAGCCGTCCGGCGCTGTCGCGTCCGTTCCATACGGCATCGCGAACGTAGTTCACGTCCGTTCTTCCCTGGTAATCCCAGATCTTTCTGCCGCCGACAGTGAATATCTTTATCTTGTAATCCGCCGGTATGCGAGTGACCGTGAACGTAAGTTCGGTTTCATCGCGTAGCGGATTGGGCCAGTTAAAAATCCGTTCAACTTTCAAACCGCCTGCTTCAGCGGTAACATCCACATCGAGCTCAGTCACAGCGAGGTTGTTGAAACTGTCCCAGGCTTGAATCTCTATTTTGTGTATACCGGAGCTCAGAGGACCGATCTGTTTCTCCAGACTGCCTGATTGGTGGCTATCCAGTTCGTAACGGAAAAACGGCGTCAGATCGATCGGTTGACTGTCGTCGATTGACACATTAATGCCGTGCCCCATCGCGCCTGTCAGGTTCAAGCCTGATGAGTCCTCGAGGTCAACGATCAGCAGAGGCTCCGGTCCGATAACATCTCCGGCTCGAAAAGCTCTATTGCCCAGGAATATGTCGATTTCCGGAGGCTGATTATCCACAGCATCCGCTACCTGGTCTGAATAGGCTACTGAATCCATCACTATCACGCCGTCAACCGATTCGTTATAAAAATACGCCATTACCCGTCCTAAATCACCGCCTAATGTTACATCGCGCGGCACAACAAAACGACCCTCGAATCTGCCGTCGTTCAAGCTGAAAAGCCCGCGGTAGACCGTCGGACCACTGAGGTTGTAATAGAGGTGAATATAATAAGAATTTTCCACATTAACAAAGACTGCGTGATGACGTGGAACTTCAGTATCGCGAACTATGAATTCCACCTGACCGTTGAAGGTATCTTCAAGCTGTCCCTGGTTATCATGCACCACTCCTACAATGGAAGACAGCGCCAGCGGCTGGAGCGTGGAATCTGAAATCGATGTGAATTCACCGGTCAATTGCGGCGCGCCGATGTACATAGACGGCTCACCCAACAGATGATAGGAGGTGCTGTTTGATCCCATGTACTGGTGCTTAGCTAACATCAGGGCTTCGCCGATGGTCATCATTTTCTGGTCGTTGAACATGTTATTAAAGAAATTACTGGCGATGTTACGGTTGCCCACGGGACCGGTCAGTCTGGTTGAGGCGATTATACCGATTGCGCCGCGTCCCGACAGCGCCAGGAGTTGCTCGGGAAAGCTCTGGGATGCAGGATCGTCCCAGAAAGACCAGTCGCATGTATAAGCCAGGTACAACGGAAGCCGGCGAGACGGTGTAATACGCGGTAGATCGCGCGAGAGTACGAAGACGTGTTCATGCGCCCAGAGCGTGGAATTGCCATGTCCCATGAAATTGACGAGTAGTGTACCCGTATTAATGCTTTCCAACAGGTCCTCAGCAGCCTGGGGTTTCTCCCGTCCCCACTGGCGTTCATATTCGGTCAGGTATATCTTAACGCGATCGAAAGAAGTCGGAATGCAGTCGGAGCTCAGCATTTCGGTACTTGTAACATGATCTGCTTCCCAGTCTGATTGATCGCCAAATTCATCATCTGCCACAAGTGTCACCCGGTTGCGCCAGGGTCCGAATTCAGGTTCTTCAACATAGGCTATGATTTTGTCAACTATCGATTTCATCTCCTGCGCGTTCTGAGCAGTCAGACGACCGTGACTCATTTCAGGAAGTGGATAGGATCGAACGCCATCTTCGGAAGTGGGTGTAAAATCGACGAACCAGTCGTCCGAGCAGGTTCCTGTATATTCATAAGGAGGCAGGAAGTCTTCTGTGAAGGGTCTATTAATATCGCGGTAATTGTAATCGCCGTCACCACAGAACATGACATAATCCGGCGGATCAATCCAGTAGTCGTTTGCATACATCAGGAAATTGCGGATGGCAGCAGGATCGCGCAGCCCTCCGGAGAAGGTGTTGTAGATTTCCGACAGACGAACACGCTTCGCTGCATTGGCGGCATCGAACCTTGTCGAGTAATAATCGAGCAAAGGTTCAACCTCATCCCAGTAACCATCCGGTGTGATTAATAATACTCTTGCCCAATTAGTTGTGTCAGCAAGGTTTTCAATATCGTTGTCAGACGGGAAGTACTCCTCGAAGGGTGAATTCACCACAGCGAAGTCACTTGTTGAAGCAAGTAAATATCGGCGAGGTTCCGCAGCATCTTGCTGGACAATAAAATCATTGCCATGCACAAAAGCTACATTGTTGTGATCGGTTATGTTGAAGACCCAGGGATTAGTCAGGTCTGAAATCATGTAATCGACTGCTCCGTTGAAGTTTACCTCTTCGAATATCCTGGAATGGTCGAGATTGCCGTGATAAGAGACCTCGAGCCAATCGAACAATGCCTCTGCGCCGTCCGTAACCTGTTCCAGGGCGATGCTGTTGGATGTAACGTTTAACAGTGATTGGATACTGGGAATCAGGTGACCGGCGGGATTACTCGGTCTGCCGGGAGGGTATTCGTCGACATGTTCACCGTTCAGTCTGACTACAATATAGGGACTGTATTGTGAGTTTACAATCCTCAGCCTGATATTCGCCGGCAAACTTGTATCAGGACTGCTGAGATTGAATGGGTAAGTTATACGTGATATCCCATCAAACGTATAACCGTACCATTCCAAACCTGAAGTGCTGAAACCGACGTAATTGAAAATAAACCGTTCCGGTTCAGTATAATATCTGGATATTCCGCTGCTGACGACGGTATCTGGTAGAATGTTTTCGGAGAAAGTGTCCATCCGCAGACCTTCACTGCTTGGATCGGATCGATGTATATTAAGCCAGTAATAATTGGTGGTGGAATAATGGTTTATTGCGTAACGCCAGCCTTGTTGAGAATCCTGTACGTAACCACCCGCTCCTCTGCCATAAAAGAGCAGCCAGTCGCCGGGTCCGAAGATGTTGTCGTTGCCGTCCTCAATATGTATGGCGCATTCCTTCAATCCAAGGGGAGCCTCGACACCCGGGTCAAGAGACAGATCTCCACCTCCATTACCATATAATTTAATATGCGTTGAAGGAAGACCGTTTTCCGGGAACTCGACGCCTTTCCCGCGCAGTTCCTCGAACGTCATACGGTAGACTGCTTCATCCATTATCTCGAAACGGTAGAGATATTCACCCTGCAACGAGTTGTTACTGATAAAGTTGGATATTCTTTGACGACCCCATTTCAAAGCTTGTTTGTGGTTGATTACAATGGCTTTTTGCATCTTATTCAGTTTCAACGGTTGCCGGGTGGTGCTTTTTTCGTACCTGCCAAAATCCACGCGAAAAGTAACCTTTTTGGCGAGTTCAACAGAGGACTGGTTTTCGGTTGTCCGTGCGGGATATATCGGTATACGTACGACTCGCAATCCGCTGAGGGAGCGTATTTCGAGCGGTCCAACGATTTCGCCTTGAGAGGGCCAAAAAAGATTATACTGCTGGATTGGATCGGGATTTTTCTGTTCAAAGACGGGTAGTGTTCCTTTCAATACCGTACCGTTTTCAAACGTTAATAACCTGACCGAAGGATTTGATCCCGGGGGGATAGCGACGGTAGCTATATAAACCGGCAGTTCGGGCATATTCGGAACGCGCAGGAAATCACCGCCTCGAAGCGAGAGATGGATAATTCTCTTGTTGGATACATCGAGGTTCAGAACATCAGGGCTGTACTCTATGGTTACTCCCTGTTCATTGGCAGTGGTGACGCTCATGCTACAAATTGCAGGTTGAGCGAACCATAGCAGCGTTCCCAATAGTGCAGCCGGGACTGTGTATTTTATTCTTAAATATTTCTGCATAATGAGTTATCTATTACTAAAAAATCCGGACAGATGCCCGGATCATACAGAGTGATGGGTCAACTGGTCAACAGAATTTATATCGTTTATCCAGAAAACCCTAACAAGTTATGTAGTTTTTCTCCTGTAGTCTATAAAGTGTGGGAGTAAAGGAAGCTATCGTCCTCTCAAACTGGAATTTACAACTGTTTTATCCGTTTGTCAAGTATTAAAAGGCTTCCGCTTCATCAATCAGCATATTTGGTATGCCATCTTCGACCTTATATTTAAGACGGCACTCGGGGCACGTAAGTGTTTCCTTCTCGGCGTCGTATTCCAATTCGCCCTTGCACTTGGGGCATGCCAGGATGTCCAACAGTTCTTTATCAAGCATTTGTATGACCTTTCTCTTATGTTTTAGAGTTCTTTGAATTATTCTGCAAATGTCTTTTTCTGTCGTCCCCGCGCACGCGGGAATGACGGGGAGGTTAGACACTCTTGTCTGACCGTACATCTCTGGATCCCCGTGTGCCAGTGTAAGAATGTTCAAATACCGGTGTCGACCCACCGCGGTTGACACAACAATTTGTGCAGTATCAATAAGTTAGCTGTCAAGCACGGTGGCATGACAGCGG
>CAYYHI010000159.1:0-7972 GCA_964471745.1 uncultured bacterium
CCTTCGCCGCTGCTGCGATAGCTGCCTTCCACGGCTATCAAACGGCAGTCATGGCGCCGACGGAACTGCTTGCCTGGCAGTATTACGCAAAGGCGCTCGAACTGTGCGAATCCGCTGGGATAAAGGCGACGTTGATTACGGCGGGACGCGACCCCGATGAACGGCGGCACGCCCTGTTTGAAGCATCTACCGGACATGCCGATCTTGTAATTGGTACGCACGCTCTTTTCTACGACCGAGTGCAGTTGGCGAGGCTTGCCCTGGTTGTAATCGACGAACAGCAGCGTTTCGGCGTCCGGCAGCGCGCACGTCTGGTCAGCAAGGGACTGCGACCTCATGTACTCTTGATGACCGCAACTCCTATCCCGAGGACGCTGGCGCTGTCGGTATACGGCGATCTGGATCTGTCGATTCTATCGCCATTGCCGGGAATGACGAGGAGGGTTCGCACACGTACGGTGAATGACGGCAAACGCGACGAAGTATTCGGCTGGCTCAGACAGAAGTTGTTGAGTGGACATCGAGGCTATATTATATTTCCGGTAATAGATGACGGACAGGCTGGTTTGGAAGCTGCCGAAGCGCGGTTCGAGCCGTATCGGAAGATCGATTTTAAGGGGATACCGATGGCGCTGGCTCACGGCAGACTTCCGGTTGAACGACGGATCGAGGCGATGGATGATTTCCGGTCGGGTAAGGTCAGACTGTTGGCAGCGACTGCGGTCGTCGAGGTCGGCGTGGACGTGCCGGAAGCCAGCCTGATGGTGATTGAGAACGCTGAGCGTTTCGGATTGTCGCAGTTACACCAATTGCGCGGCAGAATAGGGAGGACCGGCAGGTCGGCGGTGTGCGTGTTGATGACGCCGGAGCTTCCCGATGAACCGGGATTTGAGCGGTTGAAGCTGTTGGAAAGCTGCGATGACGGGATGAAGCTTGCCGAAGAGGATCTTCGTCTTAGAGGTTCGGGGGATCCCTTGGGCGCTCGTCAGAGTGGTTTGGTTCGTTTTCGCATGGCTGACCTGTCGCAGGACTGGATGTTGCTGAAGCGAGCACATTATGCAGCGGAACTGCTGTTCGAAAAATATCCCGATCTGGGTCCTTTTCCTGAGTTGCGAGCGAAACTGCGGCAGGATTACCGGGCACGACCGAGAACGTTGCTGGCGGGTTAAGGTCAGGATTTTGAATGTCACCCTGAACGAAGTGAAGGGTCTCAAAAAATCAATGCGATTCTCCACTCTGGTCAGAAATACAATAACCAGTGTGGTTTCTGGCGCTCTCATCCAATATATTAGAAAAAACCTTATTCGGTTTATTATGTCAGGAATGGTCAAACTTCTCAATGTAACTTTCCAGTATGGTGGTGTTGGAAACGGTGTCTACGGTGTGTCCCTTGCAGTTGATCCGGGTGAATTTGTACTACTTGTGGGCAAGACCGGCGCCGGCAAGACCACGCTGCTTAAATTGATCTCACTGGAGATCACCCCCGCTGCGGGTGAGATTGTTTTGGACAGTTATAAATCAAGCGAGATTAAGCTCCGTCAATTGCCTTCATGGAGACGTCGTTTGGGGATCGTTTACCAGGATTTCAGGCTTCTCAGGGATCGCAGCGCGCTCGAGAACGTTTGCTTAGCCGCCGCCTGCGAGTGCAATCTCCCAAGCAGACCGAGGGAGCGAGCCCTTAAGGCGTTGGGTCGTACGGGTCTCTCGCATAAAATACACAGCCGACCGGATGAGCTATCAACCGGTGAACAGCAGCGAGTCGCCATTGCACGGGCACTCGTAAACGAGCCCTTCCTGTTGCTGGCGGATGAGCCGGTCAGTAATCTGGATGAAGAGACTGCCTCAGAGATCGTTGAGTTACTGCGTAAGATTAATCAAAGCGGAACAGCGATACTGGTCGCAACACACCAACTGGAACATTTTGCGGTTTGTCAAACCAGGATTTTCAAGCTCCATGACGGCAGGCTTGTAGAATCATGATAGCATTCCTGCTGCGCGAGGGCTGGCGGAACTTAGCCAACCTGGGTATCATTGGGCTGTTGTGCCTTGCATCCCTGTCCATCACGCTCACTCTAACAGGTCTGGCGGTGAGAGGGTATCTGCTTGTCGACGAATGGAAAGCCGGAGTATTAGGCAGGTTCGAGCTCGAAGCATTCCTGGCGGTGGATGTCGATTCCCTGACTGCAATGGCGATAGCCGGTAGGATCGAAGGAATGGCGGATGTCGCTAACTTAAGGTATATCTCAAAAGAGCTTGCTGCTCAGAGGTTCGGTGAGCAATTCGGCGAAGACCTTTTCGACCTGCTCGAATACAATCCGCTACCGTCGTCGCTTGTTGTGACCCTGAAAAAGGACGCTGATCCGGCGAAGAGCTGGGCGAAGACCTCGAATGCCATCGCAGCTATCCCCGGGGTGGATGACGTCGTATATGAAGGCGATCTGCTTGCTTCGGTGAGTAAATTCTACCAGAGCACGGGTACAAGCGTAGGAATCGCAGTCGGTTTGGCGTTAATCGTGTCGCTTGTATTGACCATATTATCAGTGCAGAGTGCTATTCGTTCAAAGGAGGATTTCATTCGGATTGTCGCGCTGTCGGGCGGGACAAACCTGATGGCTCGAGGACCATTTGTGGCATTGGGCGGATATTACGGCTTGATTTCCGGTCTGACTGCGTCTGGTGTAATCGCTTTAATTGGTTGGATTGTCAGGTTCGGATGGGGGCTTGGCTCGACTCTACCCTTATGGTGGGTTCCTGCGTTGATGCTTGGCGGTGCGCTTATTGGAATGATCGGCGCCGGATGGGCGGCAGGGAGCAGGATTAGAAGGATTTGAGTATCCTGCAATTAATAGGATCATGTTATAGTAGACACCAAGTAGATCCACTTTGCAGGAGGACGGGTCTCCGTACCCGTCCATCAAGATAACACGGCTAATAAGTCTTTACGTATTCGTGGTAGCGGGACGCCCTCGTCCCGCTGTGAAAAGTTTGTCATCAAAGGCGGGGACGAGGATGTCCCTGCTCCACAACTTCCAAGATACGAAATTATTTATTAGCCATGCTATAAATACAACTTTGTATTAATCAATCAACAGCCAACTTACCCCCCAGTACTCTTCCTTATGCATCATCTTATAATTCGGCATCAAGTAATACTGGTAGGAATTCCAATTGTGAACGCCATAATACAGTGTCATGCGGCGTATCCTGAAGGTCAGTCTGAGGTCAAGCGGATAAGCGTTGCCGATCTTCTCCCAGCCGTTGGGTCCATATGCGTCAAAGCTCCCGAAGTACTTGCCTCCCAAAGATATGTCGGTTTCAAAGTCATTGTCCCAGAAGTTTCGGTGCCAACTGATTTCCCACAACGATTTGAATCCCGGTTCCCTGTATAAAACAGGCATAATCACTGACGATTCCTCCCTCAGATTGGTCCCGACGAAGGAAATCTTCGCCCGATACGGCTCGCGGTCGAACCTGAGAGAGGCTTTCATTCCGTATGAATATCGACGAGCGAGGTTGGCTAAGGCGATGGTTGAGTCGTGTTTTATGCTCCATAGAACAGGATTCCTGTCAATCGAGGCAAATCCAGCGACTTCAACTTCGCTGAATCCGATTTTTCGGCGGATACCGGCAATACCATCCTGCCGTATGGTAGGCGGTTTGTCCGATCCAAGCACGGGAAGCGTCAGGCTGTCATACCAAGCCGGCTCGAATTCATCCCACGGTCGAATACCTCGATATTCCGCATACATCATTTCCGGTGAGTGCGGATCGACAGCTTGTTTCACATTGGCGAACAATTCTCCCAAGGGATAAATATTCACATCCACAGCCGCCGCTGCCACAACTTTGATCCTGTTCGGCAACCATCCGTAACCTCCACCGAGCAGTTGTAATCGGATTGGTCCCAGTTTGTATTTACCACCTATTGTGCCTTCAAACTCATTCAATCGGTAGTTGGTGTTTCCCGGAAGCCAACCATCCACTCGATTCAATCTAAGATATAAGCCCATATTATTACGTGACATCCGAAGAGAGCCTCCGAATTCACGACCGTAATCGTTCAATTTGTCAAGCTTGACGGCGCTTTCGGCGCGATATGCCGACATCTCAAGTGAAGCGTTGTCTCCGAAACGGTGTCTATAGACTGCATCAAGGTCGCCGCGGCGGATCTTGTTACTCATTTCAGAGAATGGTATATCGTGTCGGTTCAGATTTGACATGTAGGCGATCGTGAGGTTATCATCAGCGCCCAAGCCTGCCTGATATTGACCGTAGAGGATATGCCCCTTGTACCCGGCATGCGCGAACCGTCCTCGCGAGCTGGGGATTAATCCTCCGGCAGTGATAAAAGATCGTTCGCCGACCTGCCTGGTGTGAACGAACTCCACCGGACCGAAATCGTAGAAGCCGTCACGATGAGTCAGGAAGGTCACCGGTAGCTTGGTTTGAGGTTCGAGCGGTTGAAGGTCGATGACGGATCCGGGCGCGACCGCACCGTTCAAAACGCCCCAATGTACCGACCTTAAACCACCGATATAGACTGGCGGCAACAAACTCAGGTCTGATCTTCCTGTACGAATATCTCTGAAAGGTCGTCCCTGCCAGAAAACCCTGGTTCCGCGCGGTCCGCTGCAGACTGAGGAGATATAAACTGATCTGCCGGCGGTTACGAGGTCGGGATGGTAGAGCTCAGGGTTGGCTCCCATGAGATCCGCGCAGTTCTCGATGTTCAGAGTCGCCAGTTGAATAGGGGAGAGGTAATATATACTGCCAATATCAAGAGGTGAGTCGATGTATTCAGGATTAAACAGCGCATGCCCGAATCGGGTGGGGTATGGGTCGTCCACTTGGGCAAAAAGGACGAAAGGAATAAGCAGCAGAGATTGCAATAGAAGCTTGACCATGCTTGATGCATCAATCCGCAAACGCATCGATCAGCCGGTTTTATGCTGCTTGTTTAATACCCTTAAGAACAGCGGCACGAGTATGATGAAGATGGCGATATTGCCCGCAACGTGTATCAAACTGAACGGAATGCCGGTGGTAAGTGTGATTAAAATGCCTTTCAAATCTAAACCGACTGATAGTGGAAAAGCCAGGTTGGTTAGAAGATCGTACCATATTGTTGCGGTCAAGGCTGCGAGAGCCAGACACAGATAACGATAAACGCCCTGCGGATTGAGCAATCGGTAATACACACCCAGAATGGGAGCCAACGCTACACCCAGGATCTGCGCGGCGAGCAACGGTGGGAACAGTCCGCCCTGAGGATTGAGACCAAAATAGAGAACGGCAGCAATCAGCGCTGCGAGTATTCCCCGTCTGAAGCCAAGAACATAACCTGCTGTGAACAGAATCGCCGTAACCGCTTCGATGTTGGGAACCAACATTAACAAGTAACCGGCGGCTGCGGCAACCCCGGCGAACATGGCAGTGAGGACGTAACCCCTGAGTTTTGCATCTGGGGCTATGTTTGAAATCTGCCGGATAGATTCTCCGTCAGGTTTATCGGGAATCATTTGTAGCGTGTTTTTTCCTTCAGACGTGCAGCTTTACCTTTTCTCTCACGAAGGTAGTAAAGCTTGGCTCGTCGAACCAAGGCTCGTTTCTTGATTATAATGTCCGAGATGAACGGGCTGTGCAACGGGAATATCCTCTCGACGCCTATACCACCCGATCCGATCTTTCTGACGGTAAATGACGCGCTGAGTTCGCTGCCGCGTCTGCTGATGACTGTGCCGGTGAAGACCTGAACCCTCTCCTTGTCGCCTTCAACTATGCGGTAATGCACATCGACCGTATCGCCGGGTGAAAACTGTGGCAGGTCTTCCCTGACCTGATCCTGTATTATCTCTTTCCAGGTATCCATTTATCTGTCCTTTTATTTTTTCAATATGTCCGAACGGCGCTGCCGGGTTAGTAACATTGCTGTGTTCCTGCGCCAGATTTCAATATTTTTATGATGTCCCGACAATAAAACCCCGGGCACGCCGAACCCTTCAATGATTTCGGGACGAGTGTAGTGCGAACAATCCAGCATATCGTCACGAAAGCTGTCGCCGCGTGCGCTGTCGATGTCTCCGAGAACGCCGGGGATCATTCTTACTGCGGCGTCGATCATCACAACCGAGGCAATCTCCCCGCCGGTCAGGACGTAATCGCCGATGGAATATTCCCTGTCCACCCAGCGTTCGACTACTCGCTGATCAACACCCTTGTAATGACCGCAAAGAAAAACAAGGTGCCGTTCCCGGGATAACTCATCAGCAATATCCTGGCTAAAAGGCACACCTTGTGGCGTCGGGTAAATAACAGTCGGTCTTGGCTTTATATCCTTGATTATCTTTTCAAACAACCTGAACAACGGTTCCGGCTTCAGCAGCATCCCCGCACCGCCTCCGAATCGGTAATCGTCGGCTTGATGGTGTTTATCGGTCGTATAGTCGCGCAGGTTGTGAAGCGTGACATCAAGCGCACCCGCATCGACCGCTCGTTTAAGGATGCTGTGGTCGAATATCCCATCGAAGAAACTGGGGAACAGAGTGATAATTTCTATCTTCAATTATAATATAGTTTCCCTGATGGTTTTATGATGGTTGTCATTCCCGCTTTCCAGTATGTCCGAGAATGAAGTAATTACGCTTAAACTCATCATTCCATCGGAAGATGGAATCCAGTAACTCCCGCAATATCAGCAAATTCTCTGGATTCCAACTTTCGTTGGAATGATGAATCCCGATACAATTTGGTATTTTCGGACAGACTGTTTCGCGGGAATGACAATGAATCGCTGACACGACCAATTTTCAAGCCCAGAGCCCTTCGACGCGCTTGACAACTATGCTGTGTTCCGCGAGGTTAATTCCAAGAATGAATTCCTTGACAGCGGGTACTAGGATTTCGCCGAACGATCCGTCGATTATCCATAGATCGTGATGTCCTTGATTCCAGATTTCCTTAATCATGCCGAGCTCCTCACCGTCGTCCGAGACAGCCCGACAGCCGATGAGGTCGTCGATGTAATATTCGTCTTCGGGTAAACTTAATCTGTCGGTATGAGGTACAACGATTTCCCCACCAGACAGGATAGCCGCTTCTTCAGGTGAATTTATGCCTTCCAGTGCAAATCTGAAGCAACTGCCGGTTTGACGTATATCAAGAACATTAAACTTACGATAATCCAAAGCCAGACTGACGGTTACCTCTTCTAATTCGAGCAATCTTTCCGGATTTAACGATTCCGAATAAACTTTGACCTCACCGCGAACACCCACAGGACGGGCGATCCTGCCGATTACGGTCGGATTTGCCGGTTTGGATGCAGGTCGTCCGGGCAAAGTGGGTTGCCTACCTAAAGCAGGATTACTCTTCAACTTCCGATTTGTTTTCGGACAGATCTGTCTTCTCCGTGTCGGTTTTCTCTTCCTGAGCAGGTTCGTCTTTGGATTCAGCTTTGATAGCTTCCACTGTTTCAGGCTTGCTCTCTTTGGTTTCTGTTTCCTCGGGTTTCTCAGGAGTTTTCTTGGCAGTTTTCTTTTTCTTAACTACTCGTTTTTTTGACTCCGACTTATCATCTGTGTCTTCGGTTTCCGCTTTGGTTTTTTCGATGTCGGTATCTACAGGCGCTTCGACTGGTGTTTCAGTCGGAGTAGAAGCCGCTTCCTCCTTTTCTTCGATGGGTTCGGCGGTTTCTTCCGGTTTAGCTACGGTTTCCTCAGCTTCTGCTTTAATCTCTTCGACGTCTTTATCTGCTGGCGCTTCGACTGCTGTTTCAGTCGGAGTAAGAGCCGCTTCCTCCTTTTCTTCGATGGGTTCGGCGGTTTCTTCCGGTTTAGCTACGGTTTCCTCAGCTTCTGCTTTAATCTCTTCGACGTCTTTATCTGCTGGCGCTTCGACTGCTGTTTCAGTCGGAGTAAGAGCCGCTTCCTCCTTTTCTTCGATGGGTTCGGCGGTTTCTTCCGGTTTAGCTACG
>CAYYHI010000160.1:0-7852 GCA_964471745.1 uncultured bacterium
CATAGCCTCTGTCCGCTGTCTGAATTATTGAAGAACCAAAATCCCCACTTTCTCCACCGAATGATATTGACCAAAGGGAGTCACCATCTGCATCTGTTCTGACCAGCCAGAGATCAGTATTCCTATCACCGAAGAACCAAGTATATCCCGCTAAGACATAACCTCCATCCACCGTTTGCATTATTGACATACACTCATCATTACCCCAACCCCCGAATGTTCGAGACCAGAGAGAATCACCGTCTTCATCAGTCTTTACAAACCACATATTAGCATCATAATTATGAACATGAAAAACCTCAGTCAGTCCTGCTAAAGCATAGCCTCCATCCACCGTCTGAATTACTGAATTACACAATCCAAACCGTTTTCCTCTGAATGCTCGCGACCAAAGCGAATCTCCTTCAGCATTTGTTTTGACCAACCACATAGCCCCGAAGGAGTATGTGTGTCCCGCCAAGGCATAACCTCCATCCGCGGTCTGAATTAATGAATAACACCGTTCACGAGGTTCTCCCCCAAATGTACGGGACCAGATTGAATCACCATTTACATCTGTTATAACCAACCACATTTCCAAACCACCAGTAATGAAGGAGTGTGTATGCCCCCCTAAAGCATAACCTCCTTCTGGGATTTGAATGATTGATTTGCAAATATCCATACCTTCTCTTCCAAATGTTCTTGACCAAAGTGAGTCCCCATCAGCATTAGTTCTGACCAGCCACATATCATAACCTCCAGCACCAAAGGATGTTGTAGATCCCGCTAAAGTAAAACCTCCATCTTCAGTCTGAATTATTGAATGACAATAATCATCATTCTCACCTCCGAACGTTCGCGACCAGAGCAAGTCACCTTCTTCGTCAGTTTTAACCAACCACATATCCTTTTCTCCAGCACCATATGATTCAGTACATCCAGCTAAAGCATAGCCCCCATCAGCTGTCTGGATTAGGGACTTACAACAATCCCAATCCTCTCCCCCAAACGTTTGCGACCAGAGCGAATCCGGCTGGGCGTGGGTTATGCATGCTGATGCAAGCATTGTAATCGTGAACAGAATAATTGTGCGACGCATGGCTCTTCTCCTTATCATTGATTTGAAAACCTGTTACGTAGCTCGAATCAACCGCTGCCGACTCTCCGTAGTTGGCGGCATAAACAGGCAATTACATATTATTGGCGTCACCCGCGGAGGGGCGACACCGGTTATTGGCGTCACCCGCGGAGGGGTGACACCGGCAGATTAAGTATTCTCAGACTGCCTATGAGCGTCTGTGCTACCCATTTAATAAGGTGGCAGACAGGAATGTCCGCCCTCCCCGGTGGATGTTGGCAGACAGGAGTGTCCACCCTCCCCGTTCCAGTAGGCGGTACAATTCTGTGCCGCACCTGACCCGACATGATTGTCTGGTCTACCTGACCAGAACCACCTTCCTGACCACGACCTCTCCAGGTGTTTCCAGCCGGATAAAATACAACCCGGAACCGGAACCTTCCGCGTTCCAGGTCATGCGCTGCAGTCCGGCTGTATGGCTTCCATGCCCAAGATCGGCAACCACGCGCCCCTGCAAGTCGAATATACTCAATCGAATCTCCTGAGCAACAGGCAGATTGAAACTGATCGACAATCTCTGGTTGAAAGGATTCGGATAGGCGGTCATCAATCCGAAATCCTCTACATAATACTCCGAGCCGGTTTTGACCGCCACCAGCTTGAAATGACTCTCACCATCGACCGAACCGCCGCTCCTGAATGTATATGAATCCACAACTCTCATATCAGCAACCACCACGTCGTTATCGTCGTCCTTCAGGATAAAGCGATAACCGTCATCAATCTTATCAATATCATACCAGCTTAAGATAGCATCTCTGTCGGGCAGATTCCAGCAGTGAATAACGAAACTCCACGTCTTGGGACCATTGAAGTCGGTTGAGCGATAGTCATAGGTGAATTTAGTTGGTTGTATCGTCAGATCAGGATGGGTGAAGTAGAGATGGACATATCTGGCGCCCATCGGGGTCAGTTCCAACGCGTCGAGAAAATCGTAGCCATCTTCGGACAATCGATCTATTCCGGCGATGTTGTATTCGTCGCGGTAGCCACCTTCCACAGTCGTCACCGAAAGACGAAGCGACCAGTTATGGCTGCTGTCACCTGCGGAACTGAACTGCGGCGGCGCCATTTGCAACCCTTCAGGCGTAAACCTGACGTCAATATCTCGCTCGTGGTCAGTCTGGGCAAGAAAACAGCCTGCCCATTTATCCAACGTAAACGGTGGATCGGCTCCTACTGTGAAATTAAGCGGCACATACTGAGCGCCGTCCCATGAATAGGCGTATCCGTCGATCCAGCCGGATGCCGCAGCGTCAACGACCGTCTTCTCTTCGCTGCCGTCCCAGAACAGGGTCGTGCGCCAGTCGTAGTGGTAGTTGAAGGGGTTGGCAACCTGCGTCCAGGCAACGTCCGTATCATTTTTAGCAGTGAAGAGCGACACCGGGAAGTAGTCATCCTGGGCGACTTCTCCGACGGACTGGGTGTCCATGATGTCCAAAACGCAGGTGTCGGACAGGTCGTGAACCAACCAGAAACCCAAACCGGGCGCAAAATCCGCCGGATCGCCATACTCACCGCCGTCCGATTCAACCTCGCCGTAACGAAGATACCTGCAGTTTGCGTCGTCCCAGCGACTCAGACGCCAGCGCGGGTTTCCCGGTGGTTGGCTATGGAAATCATCGCCGAAGAGGACATTCGCGGCTCCATTGCTGACCTCGACAGAAATGCCGATCATGGCATACGTATCGCGTGGCAGAATGCGCCCGATGCCGGTTACATCCAGAGGAGGCGTGCGGAAGGATGAATCAGCTTCGTTATCGACGGTTTGAACCTGGTACTCCAAGCCTTCATCAGTGTAATGATCGGTGTCAACCCAGATCGGGTTTTCGATCTCCTCAGCAACAACCTCGTCGAGTTCAATACCCGGCAACGGGTAGATGTCGTCAATATAGCACACTTCCCAGGGATACCTGCCGCTGAACCAGTAGAGCCGGAAGCGAAACCTCACCATCTCGCCGGTATGCGCGCCTGAAGTGAACCATATATGCAGCCAGCCGTTCGATTGACCGGTAATTCCGGGTCCCAGGTTGTGACCGTTTCTGACCAGATCCTCGCTGTCCAGTCCAGGCAGCGGTTCCCAGTAATAACCGTCGTACGATACCTCCAGCGCGATGTAATGCCCGGAGGCGGATTCCAGGTCGTAGTTCATCCATGTCCAGATGGTGTCGGGGGCGGCGATCTTCTCCTTGAGAGTCATCGTTGTTATTCGCGCTTGTACCTCTGTGGCGTAGCTGTGAGTTGCGCTGTGGTATTCATCTGAGCTCATGCTGAAACTGAACAGATCCCAACGGGTCTGGTCTACCGGTGCGTCATCCGTAACCGGATCGCCGTATATACGGGCTGTAACGCGGGAGTTGACGGGCGGATTCGATGCATCATCAGGAACGTTCCACTGGATGATGGGATGCCCGTTCGGGTCCTCAACAACGTAGCTTCCATCAGGTGAGGGTGGACGTAATATCCGCTCAGGCAGGTCGGCATATTCGGCAGCAATCCTGCAGGTCTCGATATTCTCCGCCACCAGGGGCGCAATACGTTCAGCGGGGGGCCAAAACCAGTCCGCCGATCCACCGATCTCGATCGTGAACGCCAATACCCGATCATGTTCATCCGACATGTACAACCAGTCGTCACTGGAGCCGTTTACCATGTATATGATCTCCCAGCCTGTTCCGTACACGTAGTCGCTGACGGTCGTCATATTGGATCCCAGCGCATTCAGCACGGATCGATCAACAGGATAGAGATAGTCATAACCGGGGGGATAGATACAGAGATTGCTGTAAGAGTGTAAATAGAGTGATATATTAAAATGACGATTGTTGACGAATTCCCTGATGATCTGAGTTTCCGGCTCAGAAAAAGCGTTTGTGCCGCGATAGAGAACTGATGATGGATAGGGGCTGGAGCCGATGTCGTCGTAACCCCATTCATAGCCGAAGTTGCGATTCAGATCCACGCCGAACGAGCCGTCACCGTTGTCCCGCCGATTCTTGCGCCACATGCCGCCGCCGTCGGGGTTGGTCTGTTCGTTGTAAACGTAACCATCCGGGTTGTGGCAGGGGATAAACCACATTTCACGGCTGTCGACCAGGTTGCGGATGGCGGCGTCATCTTCATAGTTAACAGTCAGGTAGTCGACGTAACCGAAGAGCACCTTGGGAGTTATCACCTCACGGGCGTGGATCAGGGAGGTGTACAGGACTTCCGGTTCGTCTTCATCGATCCCGGGATTGTCGGAAACCTTGAACAGCCATATCGTTCGATCCTCAATAGAATGACCAAGTGAATCCTTTTCGCTGACAATATCAGGATATGCGTCGTGCAGCGAGTCCATTTTTGCAACGATCTCATCGAACGTATAGTAGTCACCCATCGCATCGCGGCGCGGTCCAAGACGACCGGTTAGATACGATTCAATATCCTCCTGAACGACGTAATAGCATAGACCGGTCTCATTCAGTCGACCACGCTCGTATGGGCTGTGTAGAAGCACTTCGGCTTTACGGTTCATTGGCAGTTGGACAACATCCAGACCCTGGCTGAGTAACCGCTTCAGGTCATCCGGATCGTCCAAATCGACCTCGACTAGTTGCGTCGACAGCGCTTTAGTAGTGAAACAGAGAAACAGCAGGAAGAAAAACGCTGTTCGTAGCAAAGGGTGGAATTTTAATATGCTTGTCAAGTTGGGTTATGATGTTTGGATGAATAGCTTTTTAAGGTGACTCTCCCTTTAATCCCCTTCTGCAATAGCAGGTTGTGTCAACGATTCATTGTCATTCCCGCTTTCCAATGTGTTCGAGAATGTGAGAGTCAGCTGCTGTCACCTCTCCGCAGGTGACAGCAACACTATGATAGGATTATAATTAAGCTGTCACCTGCGGAGAGGTGACAGCAGCTTTGAATCATTTTCAGACCAACTTTTTCGCGGGAATGACAACCATCAAGAAACACCACTGTAATATCAGGGGGAGAGAGATCAAGTATCGTTCCTTAAATCAAAACCTGCCGTCATAAGTGATTCTGAAACCCTCGAAAGGCTGCACCGGACGGCAGACTCCTGAAGTGCATTTCAACCCGCCGCGCTCCCTGCCGCCAAAGAGCAGGATGCGGTGCTCTCCAGTTATATTAACTGCAAGTTCGGCGCCGAGCCATCGATCACCCTCAACATCAGAATCCAGCGAAGACGCCTCATAGGAAAGGTTCATACTTCCATAGGGAGCTCGAGCAACGCTCGCTGAAAGATAGTAATCCTTAAATCTCTCATCTTCGATGCGATCATCGACCCACATAATTTCATCAGTTAAAGTAAAGCTCCAGTAGTTGTTTATACTGTATATTGCTTCCGAGAATACGCCGACTTTTTCCTGCCAGAAGTTCGACCGGGCTTCCTCATTCCAGCCCGTGCCGAGCTTAAGTGTCCATTTATCACTTGGATAGAGTTCGCCTTCTATAAATAATTCCCAGAAGGGCGAGAAATCCTCATTCAGGGACGGTATTAACTTTCTGCCGACATGACGACTCGCACGGCTAAAATTCAGGTTAAGAATCACCTGGTCAAGAGGGGAGGCAGACAGGTCTATTTCAAAACCAAGCTGGTCATCGATAAGCGGCAGATGTGGATGCGATGACATCAGGTGAGTAGTGTATTCCCGCTGAACTATCGGAGGCGTCTGGAAAGGATTATCAACACCGAATTTATAATACTTGTAGTTAAACTGCGCAGATACGCCCATCAAATAGACATCCAGCCCGATAAACGTCCCGTCACCCTGTTTGCTGGAACCGTTGCTTAAAATATCAGTAAGATGGAAAACGGTCGATGTGGAATCGTTATCAAGCCGACTCTGGGCATACTCATAATAGAGGGAAACCGGACCGATCTCGAAACCACCATAAATCCCGGGCATGAACCGCCTGTCATAATTCAGACCATCCTGAAAGACCAGGTTACCTCCGATATTATATCCAGGCGAGGGTTTGTATTCCAGGTTGACCCCGCCGAGCCTCTCCTTTTCGACCAGATACCAGCGCCGGCTTTGTCCGTAGATGGTTTTGAAACGGAGCTTTCCCGTTCGATATGTAACCTTGCCGCCGCGCAGACCGGAATCGAAGTATAAGTCACGGTTCTCAAACAGGTTAAAGGTTAAGCCTCTGCCGAATGTTTCATAAACATCACCCAGCCAGAATTCCCATCTTTTCAATTTCAACTGGGCATAGATCTTGTCGTCGAGACGGTGCTCATCCTCAAAATGATATAACTGTGCGTCTACATCCGACGGCTGCAGTTCCAACCATCGGAATCCCAGACGCAGTTGGTCACCCAGCGGCAACTGAGTGAAGAGACGTTCGGCTGTATATATTTTTTCAAAAAAACGTCGATTGATTTGATTATCAGGGAATTGATGCGTTGAACCGGGATTGACTTCGCGACCATTATCATACCTGATCTGAAGGTTGATCTTGAAATCAGCGCTTATTCCCCGTTTAGCAAAGATAATTAAGGTAAGAATAAACAGTAGCTTCAGATTGATAACAGAATAGTGGGCTAAAGAACAACGTCTCATTGTTGTTCACTCGGTGTAAGCATCTCTATTATCTTTTCTTCAAGTATCTTCTCATCGCCGGGTGAATAACCCATGTGGGTTTCCACGACTTTGCCGTCCTTGTCGATGATTACCCGGTAAGGCAGGTTACAACCCTGGAATAGCTTCAATACTTCGCTGTTGGGGTCGAACAGCACTGTATACGTATAGCGGCGGGAGCGGATAAACGGTTTGACCTTGGACTGACTCTTCGGTGAATCGGTGCTGATGGCAATCACTGTTAAGCCCTGCTCATGGTACTTCTCGTGAAGCTTCTGCAAATGAGGCATGGCGTCCTTGCATGGTTTGCACCATGTCGCCCAGAAGTCGATTACAATCGGCCCAGAACCAAGGTGTTCACTTAAGGTAAAGAGCTCGCCGTTGAGGTCTTCGAGTGTGAAATCGACGGTAGCGGTTTCCTCTGAAAAAGCGCCAAGAGGTATTAGAACCGTTAGCAGTACAAGTATTAAGATGTAGCGATTCATAAGAATCCTGAAGATTATGGGGATTATTCGAGCTTGACCAGTCTGATCACATGCGAATTACTTCCGTTTTCGACAGCTATAAGGTAAATCCCACCGGGCATATTTACACCTCGTATGTCGGTTCCGTCCCAGGTCAGATTGTGTATCCCGACTGTCTGCCAGCCTCGGAACAGGTTCCTGATCGGTTGACCCAGTATATCAACTACGGTTACTTCCGTATATCCGGTTCTATCAAGCGTGTAACTGATGGTCGCGCTTGGATTAAAAGGATTTGGATAAGCACGAACAAGGGAATAAACACCCGGAGCTGATTGAGAATATGGATCGTCGACCGCATTGCCGAAGTGGACTCTAAAAGTCAGGCTTTGACGGGGCGTGGGATTCGTAAGTGGAACGGCTGTAATCGTGATATCGCCGGTCCCTTCCATGTCTTCGGGAAAGATGTGGAGAAAGACAGAATCCGTTACATTTGCACCCATAGTATCGTTGAAACTGTATGTATTTGGCGGCAGGCATGATTGACCCACACACCAGAAGTAATTCCAGGCACCCGGGAGATGCTCGTCGTTCAATTCCAACCGGATGTGATTTAGAGCATCCGTGTTATTACTCAACAGAGCTATGAAGAGGTTCTCCGCGCCCAGTTCACCCCGCTGGAC
>CAYYHI010000161.1:0-7793 GCA_964471745.1 uncultured bacterium
GACGAGGCAGAATAGGTTAGAGATTCTGGTCTGTTTCTGAGTGCCTCGTGAAAACTCCGCCATATTACAGCTCGCTTGGTGTCTCGCCCGATGCCTCGTTGAGTGAAATCCGTTCAGCTTACAGGCGGCTGGTGAAGCGATGTCATCCTGATGCCAATCCTGATGATCCGAAGGCTGAGAAGCGGTTCAGGATAATTACTGAAGCATACGAGGTGTTGAGTGACGCAACTGCACGTCGTAAATATGACAGGAATTTTCATGGAGCTGTTTCAAATAAAAACAGCACCCGGGTAAAAACCACTTCATATAGTACTCAGAAACGCGATGTCAGGGTCAGGCTGTATTTAACACTTGTGCAGGCTTGTCAGGGTGGTGTCAAGAAGATATGTTATCCACGCACAACTATATGTGTAGTTTGTAATGGCAGCGGTAAGACAGGGCAAAGTGGAGCCGATTGTAAAACCTGCTCCGGTATAGGTACCGTAAAATACGATCACACGGTAAAGGTGACCTACCCGTCCGGTATTCGTCCCGATGAGACACTTGTCATCGGGGGCGAAGGGCATATCCTTTCACCGAAATTACCCGCAGGTGACCTGCTGGTTACAGTGGTTTATAGATCCCATCCTTATCTCGAAGTTAAAGCTAATGACCTGCACTATCGCTGCCTTATAGGTCTTGACCATTATATTCAGGGCGGTAGACTGCGAGTACCGACCATTTCAGGAAAGACATTTATCATTCTGGAGCCGTTGATTGCAGACGGTGAAACGGTTAACCTTAAAGGGCGCGGACTTCCCCCCCAGGGTAAACATCCTGCCGGTAATATGGTGATTACGGTTCGCCATTGTTTACCCAAGAAGCTGTCCCGCAAAGAGATGGATGTAGTCAAGGAGCTGATGAGAATGCCGGGGTTCAGCCCTCCGATTGATTCAAAGGGATTATTTCCCAGAGGAGAGGTGTAACATGCAAAAGAACAATACAGGTATGATGGTAATTTTCGTTTTAATTCTGGTTACTGCTGTTGGCGTGTGCTCCCCGCGTACGCGGGGGGACAGTGTTACTGCGAATAACAGTGAGAACACAGCAGGGCACAGTCTTGAATTCCTCACCGGTGATGGCGATCAGCAACGTACACTGACCGAACAGCCGGGGATTTCTGTTGATATTACCGATATAAGTAACCGGATTATCAGGCGCGATGAAGGTCGAGGGCATTCGGAGTGGACGATAACAGATGATATGGGCATTAGCGGCAAGGTGGCGGTCACGGCTGATGGTAGTTTGGTTGCGATCGGTTATCATCTAAACGATGAACGTCTGGAAGTGAGAAACGGTGAGGATGGTGAGCTGATATTCGGTTTCCTCGTGGATTACGGCGCCAGTAATGTAGACATAACTGCCGATGGCGATCAGGTTGCTTACGCAGCGCTTGACAGTGTTTGGCTTTTCAGAAGTGATGGTGAAGGCGTACCGTTTTTCCGTTTCGGAACGGATACCCTTACGCCGGGACCGATTTCTCTTTCGCGCGACGGTGAATATCTGGTAGCAACCGGTGTCGATCCCGACAGGGAGGAGAACCGTGTATGGTGTTTCCGGAATGCTGATCCGGATCCGATTTGGACTTTCGATGTTCCCGCCGATGAGGCATTCGGTTGGTATGGCGTCAACATTGCCCGTGACGGCAGTGTGGTGGTTGTCAACGGAAAGTACAGACTGTACGTGCTCAATCTTGGCAACGGTGAACTGATCTGGGATGCACCGACATACAACACAGAGTCATTCATTCCCATATCCGCGGACGCTTCGGTTCTCGCAATCGGATCACTGACCGGAGTGCTGCTCGTCTATATTTGGGATCAGGATGATGGGGAGTATCGGGAATTGTGGCGGCACAGGTTTCTCGGCGCCTGGTCATCGTGGGTTTCAGCCTGTCAGGTGTCGCAGGATGGTAGAGTAATTGCCGCTGGTACGCTTGATTTCTTTGAAGACCACTACGAGGGCAGGCTGGCGTTGTTCGAAACCTTCGGACACGGTACACCTTTATGGATCGCAGATCCTCTTGCCGACGAAATTTCCGAGATTGCCCTAAATTCAGATGCAACCATTATCGCCGCAACGTCGTGGGGGGATCTTGGACACGTGACACCCGACCTGGTCATCCATGAGCGACACAATCGGGAACCGTTTTACACGCTTTCCACACCCGGATCGATGACCGGACTGGTGATGTCCGAGGATGGAAGTAGGATTGTTGTCGGCGGCAAGGGCGTTCACTGCCGGCAGTTCGGGCGTGGCGGCAGGGTTTCGATGATTTCGGTTGAAATCCCGGGTGGTTGGGTTGCAGGAACCGTAACTGACAGCGATGACCAACCACTGGAAGGAGCCGTTGTTTCGGCTTCGGACAATCCTTACACCGCCGTCTCAGACCAAATTGGCAACTACCAATTGCTGATAGAGGTTGACGGGAACAGAACTGTCGATATCACGCTGCACGAACTTGGATACATGAACGGTTATCATTACGACGTTCGCGTCTTCGAGGGCGAAAAAATAGGGGATATTGACTTCCAGCTTGAGGCTGCCGATCAGGCGCCTGAAGGTTTGCAAGCCTCGCAGGGCAGGCGCAACCGGGTTGTGCTGAACTGGAATGTTTATAATAACGATGGTCTTATGTCCGTTGGTAGTCCATTGCCTGATGTAAGCGCCGCTGTCGGCGGAGAGTCGATTTTCACCGGTCCGACGCCCTGGCTGGAACCTGCAGCGCCATCCAGAGACGACTCGGATGATGCGGAAGCGGTCAATATTTACCGATCTCATTTGTCGGGTGGTCCGTATCACTTGATCGGCTCGGTTGATGGTGATGGAACAACGTACATTGACGATACCGGCGTATTCCCGAACGGTAGATATTATTACGTGATTACGGCTGATTTCGGCGACGGCGAGAGCGTGTATTCCGAGGAGGTTATCGGCTGGATCGACAATAGTTTCCTGCAGTGGGAGGTAGATCTTGAACCGATGGTTGATCTTCCGCAGATCGATGGTACAATCCAGGAGGAAGAGTGGGGGGGAGCGGTTGTCAGGGATATTTCGGATGTGTTCGGTTATGACTATCCCGATTCCGCCGGTTCCGTGGAGGTTCTTATTGGTCTGGACGACGAAGGCGACCGGTTACTGTTCGGTTTCAATTATTACGTGGTTGAGGAATTGCACGAAGCTATGGGTGTCGGGATTTACGTCGATGACGACGGCAACGGCAAATGGACTGTGGAAAGACCCGGCACAGAAGGCAACTACTGGGCGTACTGGATTGAGGGCGCACCCAACTTACGCTACCGTTCGTTGTATTCGCCACCTTACAATTCGGATCCATATTATTCCTTTGAAGATCCGGAACTGGCATTCAGTGACGACCGCGGTTACGTTGAGATCGAAATGGCACTGCCATTGGGATTTCACGAGGTTCAGGAGATTGAACTGTATCATCCGGACTATACGATAGGTCTGGGTTTGTTTGCGATGCAGCGAGATGAGAATGAGAGTACTGTTTTCAACGGCTGGTGGCCCCAGGATATGTTCTCGATAGTTTCGTTTCCAGATCAGTTTGCCCGTGTTCATATTCCTGCTGATCTGGTAGTTCCACCGGTGGCGCCGGAAGAAGTAATTCTGGAAAGGGATGGAAGAAGGTTGGAGCTAATATGGACGGATCCGACTCTCGGTATCGACGGCGGAGAGCTTAAAGATCTGGCAGGTGTAATCATACGCAGAAACGGTGAAATAGCGGATATTGTGGATGCAGGAACTGAGTTGTTTGTCGATGACAGTGTCGTGTATAACGGGTGGTATGAATACTCCCTAACAGGTTATGTTCTCGATGGTGAGGAAATGTTTGAAGGTATCGCCAGCCGTCCGGTGGGTTGTTACGCTGGTGAAGATCCGGACCTGGTCGAGATCAGCTATGACGACGGCACAGTTGAACAGCGTTTTGTGGTTTCAACTACTGGTGAGGACAACAGGTTCGCGGTGCGTTTCGATCTGGGTGATTTCGAAGATACAGTCGCAGTTTACCAGGTGGATTTCTTCGCTGGGGATATTACTCCAATAGAAATTTACATGGCAAGGGACGACGAAGGAATACCGGGTGATTTAATCGGTGGAGCATACATAACCGAATCTGACAGCGCAAATAAATTGCATCGGTTTCACTTTCCGGGGATTGAACAGCCGGTCATTATTTCGGACCTGAACTGGTTTCATGACTGTTGGCTGGTTCTTAATTATCTGCCGGACAGCCCGGGATCGCCTTCAATAGGCGTTGATACTGACCATCCTGATGATATTGGGAATTTATACTATAAGCAGGATTTAGGATGGCGATCATTCGATGACGGTCAGCTTATGGTGCGTATCTTTGTCGGCGCACCGATTGTTGCGGGACCGATTGAGAATGGTAATCATTTACCTTTAACCTTCCGATTAGGTCAGAATTATCCCAATCCATTCAACGCTGGATGCATGATTCCGTTTGATCTTGTGCAGGGATCGACGGTCGATCTGGAGCTTTTTGATCTTGGTGGTAGACTGATCTATAGCCGGAATCTCGGCACAATGGAGCCGGGATCAAGGGTAGTTTCTTTGAATGGCAAATCTCTTGGCACCGGTGTTTACTTCGTCAGGTTGACGAGTGGCGTTGACCGGGGAATGATAAAGATAATAATTGCCAAGTGATACTTGTCAGGCTATAAATGTCCCCAGTTACCCAAAAGTTGGTTGTATCCCTTGATAGTTGTCATTCCCGCGAAACAGTCTGTCCGAAAATGATCCGGAGCCGCTGTCACCTCTCCGCGGGTGACAGCTTGGTCATAACCCAATCATAGTGTTGCTGACAACTGCGGAGAGGTGACAGCAGCGGACTCTCTTATTCTCAGAAAGACTGTTTCGCAAGAATGACAATAAACTGCTAACACAACCAAAATGTTACTGTTCAAAACTAAGTTCAGGAGGCATATATGACCCATGACACCAGGCGTTGGATCCGCGTCATAAGCGGTATACTAAATATTGTTATCCAGATATTGATGCTCTGGATAATCGTCCGCAGCCTGGATAACAGGAGCGTTCAAACCGTCGAACAGCTCTTGATAATTATCAAGAGCATACTAACACACATATCTATAATGCTCGGAACGTTTTTTACCTATTATACCTTGACAAGGCTTATCGATAAGCGGAACTTGCATAGGAGCAGGAGTAGTGGTTAATTACCTATTGAAGCTATTCCTGCCTTTTTAAGAGTCGCATTGTAGTTCATCTTGTAGGATATTCATTATGGGTTTCACAGGTTGTTTTACATGCTGTTTGAACCCGGATGTTGCTCTCAGGTGAACTTCGAGTTATATTACCGATGGTTGGATATGCCACGCGGTAGGTTGGTAGTAGTTATTTTATGTGCTTGGTAATAATATCTTTCCTTCCAGCATTGCTTAGTTAGCCGGGGTGGTGAAATTGGTAGACGCAGCGGACTCAAAATCCGCCGGGGCTTAGCTCCGTGCCGGTTCGATTCCGGCCCTCGGCACGAGTCAAGCCGTCCGATTATTCAGGACGGCTTCTGTGTTTAAGTCGGAAATTTGCCTGGCAAAGATCAAGCAAATCCTCGCTATCTTGCGTAGATTGTACTTACTCTCATGAATCCTTGGAGAAACCACATTGACGATAAAACCCGCGTTAATTATTGCAGGTATCTTAACCTTAATTATGACAGTAAAATCTGCATCTATGGAGACTTGGACCATAGTCGACGCAGTTCAAAGGGCAACTTCTGTCCATCCACAATCCACCGTTGCCAAAGCTGTCATCGAGGAAGCGCGTGGTGAGCGCTGGACCAAAACAGCCTTATCACCACCAGTTTTAACGACAAGGTGGGATAATATCCCTTCGAATGAAGGCTTATCATATTTTGAGGAAAGAAGGATAGGCATAACGCAGAAATTTGAGTTTCCCATCCGCTATATCTGGCTGGCAAAGGCAGCTAATCTAACGGTCGACCAGGCTCTGATCGAGAGCCGGAGTATCATGCTCGATCTTGAAGCTGAGATCCGACAGGCTTACCTTGAAGCTTGGATTTCATCAGAGCAGGTAAGGATTAATGAGGAATACAGAGATACCATGACAACATATTCTTCCCATATTCAGATATTAGATGAGTTAAGTGGAGTTTCCCGATTGGATGCTCGTAGATCCCGGGTCAAGGCTATTGAAGCTGAAAAGAATCTGCGAGCTTCTCAACGTGTAAAGGTCACAGCTCTCGAGAAACTCTCGCGTATGACAGATTTCGATCTCACAGAGATAGAATTGATTTCACCATTGGACAGTGATCCCGTTGATATGACGGGCATGGTCGCAACTGAATTTCTTGCTTCAAATCCGGATGTCTTAATTGCACAATCTGAGGTTGGCATTTCAGAATATGAAAATAAGCTCGCATCCGCTGCCTGGTTGCCGGAACTTGAATTAACGTATTTTCAGAGAGATGAAATGCGTCAGGGCGATACCGACTCCTGGGCGATTGAAGTGGAATTGTCCCTTCCTGTCTGGTTTTGGTGGGGTGGAGCCAGTAAGGTTCGAGAGCAGAAGGCTCAATTGAAAAGGGCTAAGGCTGAACTGGCAACATGCCGTCTTGAATTGTCGTCCGAATACTCTAAGTTGACTCACAAGCTTAAATCTGACTATGAACAGTATGAATTTTATCAACGTGAACTGCTTCCTTTAGCTGATGAAGAATATCGGACGACTAGAAAGAACTTTGACCTCGGAGGAAGCAACTATATGGATATCATCGACGATCTTGAGGAACTCAGGGATGTTCAACTGGAAAATATCGATGTAATCTCAGACCTGTACGAGAGGAAAATAATTCTTGATAGATTATGCGGCAGAACGATTATCAATGATATGAATAAATAACCTATACTGAGCTGAAAGATGGAGAATTACATCGACTTCGATACAATTAACAGTAAGGGTCAATTTTAGAGGCTTGTAGTCCTATGAATTACCGTTTGGCGGGTGTCGACATATCCAAGGGTGATCGACTGGTTGCCAGGATCAAGTCAATGATGGGTGAAGCGGGGAATCGGCTCGGTCATTTCGGCGGCGCGGTTCCATTCCCTTCGCGGGAGTACAAAGAACCGCTGCTCGTGTCATCGATTGACAGTGTCGGTACGAAGACCTCCGTAGCTCAGGCTCTGAACCGGCACGAGGGCATCGGTCGGGATATGGTTCATCATTCGATAAACGACATCGCCTGCTGTGGCGCGGATCCGCTTTATTTCCTCGATTATTTTGCCATGGGTGAGATGGATGTCGATCTGGCTGCTGAGGTCATAGGTGGTGTGATCGAAGCGTGTAAGATGTGGAAGTTCCCGCTCGCTGGTGGTGAGAATGCCGAGATGCCGGGCGTTTATCGAGAGGGTGAATATGATCTGGTAGGTGCAATTACCGGTGTCGTTGAAAGATCTGAATACATCAACGGATCCGGCATCGTTGGGGGTGATATTCTGCTTGGTTTCTCTTCGTCAGGACTGCATACCAACGGATACAGCCTCGCCCGCAAGGTGATTGATGAAACCGATCTGGATTATTCGATAAATACACCTGAACTTGGGATGTCGGTCGGTGAAGCTTTGCTGGCGGTGCATTATTGTTATCTTAATGAGATAAGGGAGTTGAAGCAAAAGTTCAATGTTAAAGGACTGGCGCATATAACGGGCGGTGGATTGCCCGGCAATGTA
>CAYYHI010000162.1:0-7772 GCA_964471745.1 uncultured bacterium
AGTCTGGTTGAAAATCTAAAGCCTGAAAGTGATTTTTTCAGTGTCGACTATTTAGTTCCTGTTGAAAAAGTTATCGAAATCGCTACCAATCTGCTGGCAGACGCCCTCGTCTGCCAGATAAGTATTTGATATGCATTGATTTTACTGGCAGACGAGGGCGTCTGCCAGCGGGCAATTTTGACTTTTTCAACAGGGACTAAATACACTGAGAAGCAAGTCAGTGCCGATGTTCACTTGATAACCACCAACTTCATAAAGGCTGCATTACTCAAACCTTCAAGCCTGGCGATGTACACTCCCGTTGCCAGTTTTTCAGCAGAGATGGTCACATTATGCTTACCCGAACACATATCTTCATAGAGAAGCTCCTCCACTTCACGCCCCAGGATGTCATACAGACGCAGGATTACGTGTTCACCCTTCGGGAGAGTGAACGTCAGGCGAGCCGTGGAGTTGAACGGGTTGGGATAGACGTCGACAATGCCGAACTCGAAGGGAACCTCACCGCTGCGGTCTGTCACGGAAAGCGGCGTGACCGTGAGCGTAACGGGAATTGAAACCGAACTACCGGCTGCGTTATGCCTGAACTCCAATGTCCCCTCGTAAACCCGCACATCCAGGTCAGTGGCGTCGATTGTGAAGTCGATATCCTGATCCGCATCAGCTTCTATCGTACCCTCCTCAGGTTCGATCTCCATCCAGCTCGTCCTGTCGCTCAACTGCCAGACGTCGATCCGGTCTTCATAAGCGTCGTTGGCGATATCGATGAAAACACAATTGTTCATGTCGTAACTATCGGTGATGAAAGCCCCACCGGCAGAGCCTTCAACCTGGGAACCGAGATCGGCTGCAAACATCGTGTCGCCATTATCCGGGTTCATCTTGTGAACGTGCTGCCTGTCACCCGCTGGATTGTGGAAGATATAGAGTGGATAGCCGTCCGGATCATCCTCCCAATACGCAAGACCGTATATGCGAAATCCTTTACGGTCAAGCTCTGCAACCACTTCGCCATCCTCTATGTTGACACCGCTGATCCCATACGTGATATCGGACACCCAGAGAACTCTACGATCGGGGTCATAAGCCAGAGCGCGATTGGTGTTGTAAGGTCCGTCGAAGGTAACTTCGACTACGCCTCTAAAGTTCATACCGGCGATGCGTCTACAACCGGACCCCCAGATGTGCTCGCCGTCCCAGGCGAGGTCCCTCATGCCGTAGGTACTATTCAGCGTATCAGGCTGGGGAAGTGTATTCAGTAGTTCCCCCTGTTGGTTAAGGATGTATATCGTATTGGGTTCATCCATGCCCACCGAATAATTGGCGCCGGTGACATAGAAGCGATTACTGAAGAATGTGACGCCTTCAATGCGAGAGTCGTTGACTATCTCACTCACATCGATTGATTGGCGCAGCTCCCACGGCTCAAATCCACCGGGACCCCTCGGCTGAACTGTCCACTCCAGCGGACCGTTGCCTCTGTTGGTTATTGTGATGTTGATTTCGGTCGACTCGCCCTGCATTAGAGTTGCACTGATCTCTTCCGGATCGACGTTGAATTCCGGGTGCAGGAGTCGGAAGATGACTTCGAGCGTGTCGTCCATCCCCACGCTGAGACCGGTTGCGGTGGAATCGTTGTAGCCGTCCACCTTCACCGTCAGGTTGAACTCAAAATCAGTTAATACGTTTATCATCCGACAGAATCCGTCCTCATCCGTCATGGCAGTGAAGCCGTAATTGGTAAAAACAATCGCGTCTTCAAGCGGGCTGTCGTCTTCAGCGTCGAGGACCCAGATTTCCACGACGCCGCCGTGAAAGAACGGTATCGCACCCATATCGGCTCGGGTTCCATCGGGATCAGGGTCGCTGTCCGGATCACCGGCGTCGATGCAGGGGGAGTCAACCATCAGGCGGTAGTCGCCTTCATCCGGATCAACGAAGAGAGGGTCTTCGTCGATGTTGCCGTCGAGCCAATTCAGTTCTGCGCCTCCTGATAATCTGACTCCCTCTTCTCCGCCTTCAATATCACAAAATGAGATGTTTAAAGGAAACTCGCTTTCACTATTCTTATAGTGAAATATCTGTGTTTCCGTGTTACCCCAGACAATACTATTAACCATATCGCAAGTGCTTCCTCCAGTACCCTCCTCGCCCGAACCCAGAGAAATGCCACCAGCAGAACCTTCTTCTGCATTATTTCCCACTACAGTTACAGAATTGAATACATTTCCAACAGACCCATAGAAATGTACTCCACCTCCGTGATCAGCAGTATTGCCGTAAATCAAGACATTCTTAAGGGTGTAACTACCGTTTGATTCCCCATAGAGTCCGCCGCCGAGATCATCAGAAGTATTATCTGTGATGATAACATCCTCAAGGTATGCATGTGCAGGAAGCCAGGAACCAATTCCTCCTCCGCCGATTACACAACTATTCCCGCTAATGAGAACCCGCTTAATAATCGGAGTTGCATTTCTGGTGAAGTATATTCCACCTCCACCTCGTCGTGCAACGTTTTCTGTAACCACAAGATCGACAAGAGTAGGGCTGGTTTCAGTCTGGCAGTCGATACCGCCACCAAAATCCTGAATACCATTCCGGATAGTGAAACCCCTAAGGACTGAAGTACTGTCTTCTTCATTATTGAAACTGACCACACAGTCCTCTTCGTTACCATCAATTACGGTGGAATCGATATAAGCCCTGTCACCGGTAGTCAGGATCAGGCTGGCAACAGTAATCGCCTTCCCCTCGAAGTTGATGTTTTCGACGTATTCACCCGTTTGGACGAGAACCGTGTCGCCATCTTCCGACTCATTGATTGCCGCCTGGATGGTCTCGAAATCCTCGGGGACGTTGATGATGCGGGCGTCAATTCTGCCTGAAAGAACAAGGACTGATAGCAGAATTGGGATAATGTGAACCAAAGTCTTCATAATGTACCTCCCTGAATGTTATTACTCGTTTACCGGTCGGTGTCAGCAATGGATATTGCTGTCCGGCGTTGACCTAAACATAATTACCTTATTAATATCAACTTAACATTAGCCATTTTTCCGCCCACCTCAAGCGAGGCGATATAGATACCGGTCGACCACGTTGAGTCGTCAATGGACGCTTGATATGAAACTGCTTCAGTTACGAGCAGGTTTTATATCTGTTGCCTATGACTGAAATGATCTACGGTTTGATAGTAATAATATAGACTTAAATTGTTTTAGATGCAAGGGGAGGTCAGACACTCTTGTCTGATTCTCTATGGATAAATTTCATGGTTCTTCGATAATTTTTGCTGGTATACAGTGAATTTGACTCCAGAGTAACGAAGATCGCTTCGTTAAGCGACCTCGCACTACTGGACTGTCAACTAAATAGTGCCTGTTGAAAAACTCATTGAAATCGTAACAAACCCGCTGGCAGACGCCCTCGTCTGCCAGCGGGAAATTCTGACTTTTTCAACAGGAACTAAATAGTCATTGCGAACCGACCGCTGAAGAGATTGCTTCACTTCGTTCGCAATGACGCTTTTGGTTCGCAATGACACTGGCGGTCGGTGAAGCAATCTCTAAATCTAAGACAGTTAGCGTGACAGTTTATTAGACACTCCTGTTTGACTCCATTGATTAACCAAGTGGATCAGACATTCCTGAGTCCTTTGATTTATTCAACAAAACACCAAATCCTCATCATTCCAACGCAAGTTGGAATCCAGTAACGCATGTAATATCAGCAACTTCTCTGGATTCCAAATCAAGTTTGGAATGACGAACTTGGAATTTCCGAGTAAATCAAAGAACTCAAGAGTGTCTACCCTCCCCATTAATATTTACAGGCAGACAGGAGTGTCTACTCTCCCCGTTATTAAAAAGGGCGGTTGTAAAACCGCCCTTAAAAATTACCGCATCGCTTGCAATCTTCCCGTCTGTTTCCAGGCGTTCAGGTTGCCGTTGGATGAAGGTCTCGCTCCGTCAACCGTCGGCACAGACCTCTTTTTCTGCTCCCATAAAGCCGCAGCGATGGCTGCAGTTAGTTCGATCTCCCTTGATTCTGAGGTTAAGACCTCAGGCGAGAATTCCTGCTCAATGAAACGCGTATCGAAATTACCGGAGATAAAGCGGGGATTCTCCATCACCCAGCGGTTGAAACCGATGTTGGTGGTCAGCCCCGTGACCCGATACTCGCCCAGCGCGCGGTGCATACGCCTGATAGCAGCCTCGCGGTCAATTCCCCACACAATCAACTTGGCAACCAAAGGATCATAGAAAACGCCGATCTCGCTGCCGGTTTCAACGCCGGAATCCACGCGCACCCAGGGACCCTCCGGTCTGACGAGACTGGTTACGGTACCTGCATCAGGAAGGAACCCATTAGCCGGATCTTCAGCATAGAGCCGGCATTCAATCGCATGACCGCGATGTTTGACGTCCTCCTGTCGGATGCTCATCTGCTGACCGCTCGCAATCAGAAGCTGTTCATGCACCAGGTCGAAACCAGTCACCAGTTCGGTTACCGGATGTTCAACCTGCAGTCGCGTGTTCATTTCGAGAAAGTAGAAGTCGTTGCTCGCCGGATCGAACAGGAATTCAACTGTACCGGCATTTTCGTAATCGCACGCCCTCGCCGCCGCGACAGCAGTGTTACCCATCTTTTCACGTATTTCGGGATGATCAACAAGCGCGGGTGATGGCGCCTCCTCGATGACCTTCTGATGCCGCCGCTGAACTGAGCACTCGCGCTCGTACAGATGGATGCAGTTGCCGTGCTTGTCCGCCAATACCTGGATCTCGATGTGACGCGGTCCCTCGATGAACCGTTCAAGGTAGATCTCGTCGCTGCCGAAGGCTGATAGAGATTCGCGCCGAGCGCCGTCAAAGGCGGCGGGGAGTTCATTCGGGGTATGGACAATGCGCATCCCCTTTCCGCCGCCGCCCTTTGCGGCTTTAATTAGTACCGGATAGCCGATGGCGTCAGCCGATTTCAGCGCGGCTTTATGGTCGTCGATCCCCGATTTGTCGCCGGGAACAACCGGAACACCGGCTTCCGACATGATGCGCCGCGCTTCGGTTTTGGAGCCCATGGCTCGGATCGAAGCTGCCGGCGGACCGATGAACGCAATACCGGCAGCTTCAACAGCCTCGGCAAAGTCACCATTCTCAGCCAGAAAGCCGTATCCGGGATGGATCGCTTCTGCGCCGCAGTTCAGGGCGGTTTGGATTATTCGTTCACCGACCAGGTAGCTGTCACGCGCCTGCGAGCCGCCTATGTGATAGGCTTCGTCAGCCGCCAGTACGTGCGGCGCAGTGCGGTCGGCATCGGAGTAGACAGCCGCGGTGCGCACGCCCATCTCGCGGCAGGTTCGCATCACCCGCAGCGCAATCTCGCCGCGGTTGGCGATCAGGACCTTGTTAAACATATCCGGCAAGTTTATATCCTAACGAACAGGTCCTACCAACCTGCTGGCTGTGCCGATCTTAGCGTTGCCCTCACCTGACGCAGGAAGCATCACCGGAGCTGATAACATACCAGGTTCCTCCACCGTATCGAGGATCATTACATCGTCGAGATTCACATAATTAATCGTGGCGTTACTGAAAGTGGACAGGATAAGCACCTCATTACCCGGGTGATCTTGTCGCTGGAGATTGTAAGAGAATGAGTTCACATCGTTGAAAGTAACGGTGTATGTTTGTGTTCTCACGTCGAAATCAATATCGATTTTGAACCATTCATCTTGTGGGTATACAAAGCCCGGAATAAGACCTGTAACACCTCCATGTCTCACAAGAACTGATCCATTGTCGTTAAACTGAACTTGAAAAGTAATATAATTCCTGTCATCCCCACCTATCAATCCAAAGAACCCCCCGGACGATAACTTCAGCCAGCAGGTCATTGACCCCTTGACGACCGGTCTGGAGTAGGTTATGACCTGTACAAAGGCGCTGTCGACTGGATTAGCGTTGGAATCCACAATCTGTAAGTGTTTTTGTCCGGCATGTGGATCAGCATCGGAAACGTGTGCGAAAGAGCCGCCCCTGGAATTGATTTCCCACGGATCAGGGGGATCCTGACCGGTCGGATAGTCCTCAAAGCCGTCGTCGAGAACAATGATAGACCACGTCTGAGCACTTGCTACGTTGGAATTGGGCGATCTGTCTATCTCGTTGAAAGCCATAGCCCGGTATGAGTACAACGTATTCTCCTCGAGACCGGAGTCTTCGAGCGAGTATATATTCTCGCCAAGTTCATTCCCGACCTGCTCGAACACTCCGCCGCTCGCTTCGGAAGCACGCTCGATTATGAAACCGTCCTGGTTTCCTGAAGGTCCCGGCGCCCAGCTCAGGCGGATCATGGATGTTGAGCGCGTTTCTGCTGCCAAATTTCTGGGCGCTTCCGGCGGTCCGTTCGGCGTCGTCAATTCAATGTCATTTGACCAAGCGGAAACTCCGGCTGCGTTGTAAGACCTGATCCGGTATCTGTACCTGGTATTCATCATCGTTGTAGTGTCGGTGTAGACAGTTAGATTCGGTCCGATATCAGGAAGTGTTTCCCAGACGTTGCGGTGATCGCGCTGCAGGGTAAAGCCGTCCTCTTTTTCGCCGGAGTTGTCATCCCAGTTTAGTGTAACGGAAGAATCGGTTGCGCTTTCAAGCCGCAGGTTGGACGGTGGCAGAGGCGGACCTTTTGTTGTAGTGGCAGATGCGATATTGGAATAATCCGAGTTCCCGTGCGAATTGAAAGCGGTGAGGCGGTAGTAGTAGGTCGTTTCGTCGTACAGATTACCGTCGAGGTGGGATTCGATGTCTTCAAGCTCGATAATGGCAGCCCAGCCCCTATCGTCCCACAGGCTGCGTTCGAGGATAAAGCCGTCATTGTCATCCGCATTGTCGTCCCACCAGAGCCGGATTGTACTCGGTGATGCGGCTTCAGCTACAAGGTTGGACGGCGGGAGCGGCGTCAGAATGTTTGTGCGTGCTCCGTCTTCGACCGACCAAACCGAACCTATTTCGTCGATCATTGCCCGTACCTGGTAGTAATACAGTACATTTTCATCCAGTCCGACATCGAGGTATGATGTGGTGTCTGCAACTACTTCGTTGATTATCGCATATTCACCGTTCCTGCCGAGTTTGCGCTGAATCTGGAAGCCGGTCTCCTTCTCCGATTCGTCGATCCAGGTCAGCTTAATCGTGGTGAAGGCTGAAGTGTCCTGTTCAGCGACTAATCCGGAGGGTCTATTGGCGAATGTTGTAACCACTGCGATGTCTGAAGGTCCGGTTTCACCTCGGGCATTGAAAGCCTTTACCCGGTAGCGGTATATCGTGCCTTCCTCAAGACCGCTGTCGGTGTAGTTGTCTTCGTCAATTTCGAGGGAATCAACGACTAGACTCCAGCTTTCGGAACCGCTAAGAGCCCGTTGTATCCGGAAGCCGATTTCGAACGGCGTAGTATCTGTCCATTCAAGGTACACCTGGTTTGCAGATATAGCCATGGCGGTTAGGCTATCCGGTGCGGTCATTACCGGACCGGTCGGTCCTTCGTCTTTGGCGCAGCTTACAATAAAGCCTACAGCTAAAGCGAGAAGTAGTAAGATTGGTAAGCGTTTCATTTGGATCTCCGAAGTTTATTTAGTTCCTGTTGAAGAAGTCCGAATTGCCCGCTGGCAGACGTCCTCGTCTGCCAGATAAGTACTTGATAAGTATTGAATTTACTGGCAGACGAGGGCGTCTGCCAGCGGATTGGTGACGATTTCAATGAGTTTTTCAACA
>CAYYHI010000163.1:0-3520 GCA_964471745.1 uncultured bacterium
CTGGTTGAGCAGGTGGGCTATATTGACAATCAACCAGTGCCACACTGCAACTTTCAAACTTTCAAACTCTTAACAATCCTCTCCTTCACCCCCCCAAAGTCTCCATTTGACATAATCACTATAACATCTCCCTTAGCTGTATTCCTTTCAACCTCGCTTACGACATTATCGAACGAATCAACAGCAAAAGCAACAGTACCTCTTTCGCTCAATGCACGCGCAACCGCAATGGTATCCAATCGCTCTTCAGGTGGAATCCTTTCGCTTCTGTGCACCGGTCCGATAACCACTCTATCGGCGTAAGTCAGCGACTCGATCAGTTCATCAGCAAGATAGTTACGTGCCATCGTGTTCGTCCGCGGTTCGAACAGCGCCCATAAGCGCCGTCCCGGGTATCTCTTCCGCAGTCCGGACAAGGTATTCATGACCGCTGTCGGATGATGAGCAAAGTCCTCCCATACAACAACATCATCTGTCTCAATCAGCATCTCCAAACGTCGCCTGACACCACGAAAATCCTTCAGCGCGGTTAGGGCATCGTTGACATCCACGCCAACTGACGCCGCAACAGCCGTCGCCGCCAGTGCATTCTTCAGATTGTGTTCACCGATCAGTGGCAACTCGATAATGCCATAACGCTCATTCGGACCCGTAAACTCACCACGCAAACCTGAATAACCCGGTTCTGTTATATCCCTGATCTTCCAGTCCGAACCGGCAGCGCTGCCATAGGTTTCAATCCCGCAAAACGCATCGGAAGCTACCACCATAGCACGCAAGTCTTCGCTGCATACGATCAGCCTGCCGTTCTGCGGCAATAATCTCACAAACCGGCGGAAGACCTCTTCAACGGCGTGGATGTCATCATATATATCCGAATGATCGAACTCGACCGAAGTCAGAACCGCCAGGTGGGGCTGGTAATGAAATAACTTGGGACGCTTGTCGAAGTAAACGCTGTCGTATTCGTCGCCCTCGATGACGAACTCCTCCCCACTCCCCATCCGGCAGGGCACTTCCAAGTTGAGAGGCATACCACCGATCATCCAGCCTGGATCGCGTCCCGCGGTTTTAAGGATGTGCGCGGTCATGGAAGCCGTCGTTGTCTTGCCGTGTGTTCCCGTTATTACGATCGAGGTTTTACCCGCCAGGTAACGCCTCGAGATTAATTCAGGCAGCGAAATAAGGCGGTATCCCCTATCCAGGGCGGCTTCAAGTTCGACATTGCCACGCGAAACGGCATTTCCCACCACGACCAGGGCATCCACAGGCAGGTTACCCGGATGATACCCCGCAATCACACTTACACCCTGATCATCGAGGAAATCGCTCATCGGCGGATAAGCTCCGCTGTCCGAACCGGTTACACGGAATCCATCCCGATTAAGCTCCGCAGCTACAGCCGCCATCGCCGTGCCACAGACACCAATGAAGTGGATCGATTTATATTCTGAATCTCGGAATAACTGCATGTGTCCTGATGTTGAATCCGGTTAGCATGTAATCCGGCGGTTGTAACCTAATACCCTGAAACAAAAAAGAAACGAATTTATTCTTCTTATACATTTGTGTCTTTGTGTCTTGGTGGTTCCTTCATATCTTCCTCCTCCGTTACTTCCACCGGAATCGTTTGCCGTTCGGGGAACTCAAGCTCGGTCTTGAACTCCTTACTGTAAATATCAAGCAACGTCAACAACAGAGCGGTTATAACGGGTCCAAGTATGAATCCCATCACTCCAAAGACGCTGATCCCACCGAGTGTCGAGAATAAAATCAACAGGTCGTGCATCTTCGCGTCCTTGCCGACCAAGCGTGGGCGCAGCAGGTTATCGAGGTTTCCTATTACAATGGCGGTGATCAGTATGATGGCAACTCCCTGCCAGATGTCGCCGATGATAAGCTTGTAGATCGCTGCCGGATACATCACCAGCCAGCCTCCCACAAGCGGTATGACCGATAGTATCACCATTATCACACCCCACAACACCACCGATGGTACACCGAAGATCGACAACACAACCGCTCCAAGCGTACCCTGTATTAATCCCAACAGCAAGGCGCCCTTGACCGTAGCCCTGGTAACCGAAGCAAACCGCTCGATCAACATATTTTCGTAGGTACTCCCAAGTG
The DNA here is from genome assembly GCA_964471745.1 of uncultured bacterium. Taxonomy (GTDB): domain Bacteria; phylum Electryoneota; class AABM5-125-24; order Hatepunaeales; family Hatepunaeaceae; genus CAYYHI01. The sequence continues at coordinate 2,131 of CAYYHI010000163.1, forward strand.
GCGAAAGCTGCTTCAATCGCTTAAGGATGCTTTCACCGTCCTGGAAGAAGTAGAACATCGTGAACAGAACGATAAACAGGTTCATTACCAGACTGAAGGTGCTCTTTGTTGTCTTATTGATAATGCTGGCAATGGTTGAACCGGAAGTCTTGGCTATGTTGGTGAGCGACTCCTGCCAGTCGATTCGCTCAAGGTCTATAATGTCTTTCGGCAGCCAGCCTTTTATCTGACCGAGCAGCCCCTCTTCGCCCTGTTCGATGATTTCACTGATCTTATCCTCGGCGAAGCGGTAGAGATCCAACGCCTGGCTGGCGACCATATCGGCGATGAAGTACATCGGCAGCAGCAGTCCGGCGAGCAGGATCAGGCAGGTGAGAAACGACGCCAGTCCCTTCCTTCCGCGTAATTTACCGGCAAGCCAACGGTACAGCGGATATGCCAGCCCGGCGAACACGGCAGCTATAATCACCGGTATTACGAATATGCGTATTGTATAAAGGAAAGCCGCCAGCAGCAGCACGAGCAAGAGCAGCATGAAACCATGACCGAACGAAAGCGCAAACCTCCGGTCGGCAAGGGTCGGTCTTACTGCGGGTGTTTCAGCTTGTGGTGGGTCGGGCATGGGGGCTCCAGGATGATTGTTATTATGTTAGGTTCGATAATCCTGGTAGTGTCAGCGATTCATTGTCATTCCTGCGAAACAGTGTATCCGAGAATGATTCAAAGCCGCTGTCACCTCTCCGCAGGTGACAACCTAATTATAATCATATCATAGTGTTGCTGTCACCTGCGGAGAGATGACAGCAGTGGACTTCCTTATTATCAAACAGACTGAAAAGCGGGAATGACAACCATCAAGGGACACCACCATAATCCTCATACTATACTGGATCCCCGTTTTCACGGGGATGACGTATTGTTATATATAATACCACTGAGAATCAGAATACAGTAATATCTTCTTCCAATTTATCCATATCGTATCTTTACTCCTTCTCCGGCATGACTCTATCACCGTTGTTATCATTATCAACATGCGAGAGTATCATGTGTCCCAACTTGTCGCGCTTGGTTTCGAGGTAGTGTATGTTGCAGCGGGTGGGCTCTATCTCTATCGGTACACGTTCGACTATCTCCAGGTCGTAACCCTTCAGACCGACCAGCTTGCGCGGGTTGTTGGTCATCAGGCGCAGCTTCCGGATGCCGAGGTTCTTCAACATCAGCGCGCCGGTACCGTAGTCGCGCAGGTCGTCGGGATAACCCAGGCTTTCGTTGGCTTCAACCGTGTCCTGCCCCTCCTCCTGCAAATGATAAGCCTTCAGTTTCGCCGAAAGACCGATCCCCCGCCCCTCCTGGTTCATGTAGAGTATTGCACCTTTGCCCTCCTTGT
>CAYYHI010000163.1:3530-7738 GCA_964471745.1 uncultured bacterium
TAGGATATATTTTTATGCGCCGCTTTTCGCGCCATTTTCCGTTGATTTGCGCCAGACAAATATGCACCATCTTATGCGCCACATTTCAGATATATGCGCCATACTCATAGAGCCTTGTATTTTGCACCTTTGCCCTCCTTGTCAACCCTGCGCATGGCAAAGTGAAGCTGATCGCCGCAATCGCAGCGTTCTGATCCAAACACATCGCCGGTCAAACAAGATGAATGAACCCGTACCAGCACCGGTTCGTCACCCGCAACTTCACCACGAACCAACGCCAGATGATGCTCCTTGGTGATCCGGTTGCGGAAATGGATCAGCTTGAAATGACCATAACGGGTTGGAAAATCGACTTCAACCTCACGGAAGATCAGTTTCTCATCACGACGACGGTACTCGATCAAATCCCTGATGGTAATGATCTTCAGTCCGAAACGCTCGGCAACCTTCTCCAACTGTGGCATGCGCGCCATCGTGCCGTCCTCGTTCATGATCTCGCAAAGCACACCCGCAGGATACAGACCAGCAAGACTTGGCAGATCAACCGACGCCTCCGTATGCCCGGCTCGCTTAAGAACGCCGCCGTCCGCCGCCCTTAAAGGAAATATGTGCCCGGGACGCCCGAAATCCTCCGGTTTGGCTTCCGGTGATGTGGCTTTCCGGATAGTTAAGGCTCGATCATGAGCGGAAATGCCGGTTGTAGTTCCTTCCAGAGCATCGATCGTTACAGTAAAGGCGGTATGATGAAGAGCGGTGTTATTACCGACCATCAGGTCGATATCCAGTTCCCTGCAACGCTCACCTGTCAGTGGCATGCAGATCATACCCCGACCGTGTGTTGCCATGAAGTTAATAGCTTCCGGCGTAATCTTCTCCGCCGCCATGATGAAATCGCCCTCGTTCTCACGATCCTCATCATCAGCTACGATAACCATCTTACCCTGATGAATATCTTCTATGGCATCTTCAATTTTTGAGATCAATTATTAATCCTCCAGATGAATGTCCAGCCCACCGGGCAGTATGTCATCGCTGCTGGTGACCTCGCCGTCCTTGAAGCGGTCAGCCAACCAGCGGATAATCAAGTCCGTCTCGATATTGACGGCATCGCCCGGCTTAAGATCCTTTAAACAAGTGTGCTGATAAGTGTATGGGATAATCATCAGCTTGAAACTGCGTGCGCTCTTTTCGGCGAGCGTCAGGCTTACGCCGTCGACTGCCACAGAACCCTTCGGCGCCAACAACTGTATTACCGGCGCCGGCGCTTCCATATAAATATCCGTCGAACCTTCGCCATAGCGTATCTTAGCGACTCGACCGATCCCATGAACATGCCCCTGAACGATATGTCCGCCAAGACGGTCACCAACCTTCAGCGCACGCTCGAGGTTGACCCTCCGCCCTATTCGCCAGTCACCGATGGTGCTGCTCGAAACTGTATGAGCTGAAGCTTCCACGCTGAAGCTGTCGCGAACCAGGTTGGTTACAGTTAGGCACAGTCCGTTGATCGCCACGCTGTCGCCAAGGTTCAGATCTTCCAAGACTTTTCCCGCCTTAACAGACAACTGTAAATTACCACCTTTCATCTGTCGCGCGGCAATCACGCCAACCTCTTCTATCAATCCTGTAAACATTGCTATGGCATCCGGTTATATGTAATCACGATATCCCCGCCATAACGCCTGACCCGACTGATGTTGAACCTCGGTCTGTCCGCCCATGAAACGGGAATGAACTCATCGAACGGTGAAATCCCCTGTCCAACTATGGACGGTGCGATACCGACCGATATCTCGTCGACCAGATCAGCCTGCATGAACGATGACAACACACCGGAACCGCCCTCGATTAACAGCGATTGGATGTTGAGATCAAGCAGGCGGGTTAACAGCTCCTTCGGATCAATCCTGCCGCTGCCTCTGTCCCGAAGTCTAAGCAGCTTGACACCTTCAATATCCGCTCCGGGGGGATCGTGTGTTTCGGTTGTTACAAGAACTGTTCTGACCTTCGGTGTAGTCTTCGCCAATTTACTATTTGACGGAATGCCGAAATGTGGAGCGAGTATGACCCGCACGGGATTGGGTCCTTTGACATTCCTGACTGTCAGTTCCGGGTCATCGTGCTTGACCGTTCCGCCGCCGACCATGACGGCATCGTGATCGGCGCGCATGGCATGTGCCAATTTCCTGGTTTCAGGACCGGTGATCCATCTCGACTGTCCGTCCGTTGCCGCCATTTTCCCGTCCAGACTAAGCGCAACCTTCGCTGCACACCAAGCTCTGCCCCTTTCCCGTGCGCTGAAATAGCCGCGATTCAGATGACGCGCCTCTTTCGCCAGCATACCCACCTCAACCTTCACGCCGGCTTCCCTCAGCGCAGCAAACCCGCGACCGTTTACTCGCGCATCAGGATCGGATGTTGCCGCAACAACATGCTTGACTCGCGCTTCAATAATCGCGGTGCTGCATGCCGGAGTCTTGCCAAGAAAGCAACATGGTTCAAGGTTTACGTAGATCGTCGCACCGCGGGTGTCTTTGCCCTTACAAGCCTTCAGAGCCGCAACCTCGGCGTGCAATCCGCCAAAGTATGCATGATAACCCTCGCCAAGTATTGTTCCATCAGGCGCAACTATTACAGATCCCACACGCGGATTGGGTGAGACACGCCCACGACCTTTAAGAGCGAGTCTCAAAGTACGGCGTATCAAGAGCTTATCTAAATCGATTGGCATTACCACAAAATAAAAACCCCCAATGCAGTCATCGGGGAAAATAGCGATAGATTCAGAAACGAATCCACAGCAACGTGTAATTCGTAATTATGAATTTGTCAGACGCAGCCTCCTACCATCCGGACTTTCACCGTCGGCACCGGAATTTCACCAGTTCAGTTCCACCGAAAAAGAGGAAGTAGCGGGCTTTCACCGCCGGTATGGAATTTCACCACTCCCCGAAGGCTGTTATAATTTACATACCAGATCACGAATTATCAAGACATGTTAGGTAAAGGCTGGTTCGGATATTATAAAAAATCGGATTTTTACTTCGGAATGGTCAGACAGGAGTGTCCGACCTCCCCAAACGGGGAACGCGGACACTCTCGAGTTCTTTGATTTATTCGGAAATACCAGTTTCGTCATTCCAAAATTCCAAGTTCGTCATTCCAAAATTCCAAGTTCGTCATTCCAAACTTGATTTGGAATCCAGAGGCGTCTTGCTTATAATAACTTTCAAAACAATAGCTTATGTACGTAAGATTGTATAGGAGTCTGGATTCCCACCTGCGTGGGAATGACAAAACGTACTAATAATTGAGTAATTCAAAGATCTCACCCTTGTCTACTCGATAATCACAATTTAAGTTAGTGCACAGCCACAAATTTCTGTGTAGTGCAGGTGACATACTGTTGGATTTCTCTTCTTACCAGCTCGACGTATTGGCTCCTGCATGGAGGTTGGTACAGGTTACCCAGACTAAATGACTGTGCACTAACGTTTAATCGCAAATACTCAACACTTATCAAAGTAGCAATATCAATACCGTTTACATAGAAAATGCACTCTTAAGGACTTTTCATGCGGCGGCTTTCTGATAATATCGTCTGTTTCCTCCAGGATATGCATTCCGGCTTTTTCAACCTGCGATCTTATAACGTGAAGATCATAAATCTTCTGCAGATGCCGCTCCACAAAAACTTTCTCAGGTGTTTCATCCCTCTTGATAAAGAACAGGTTTTCCTGGGTATTATCCTTGGAAAAATACTTCATTACACGACGATAACTGAAGCCTTCAAAATATTCAACCTGCTCGTTTGAAGCAAAATGGCTTAGGGAATTATATTCAGTGCATACATCGAACAAAAACGAACCCTCCCGCTTCAGTGCCTGCTTGACGAGCCTGAAGAAACCTCTGATCCGGTCAGGCTGTGTGATGTAATTCACTGAGTCATACAGGCATAATATAGCATCGTAATGTTCCTTACAGTCCAGCTCAAAGAAATCAGCTATCCTGAATCGGGGCGGTTGCACCATGTCCCGTGATTTACGCTCGGCGACCTTAATCATCTGAGGGGAACTGTCAAACGCATCCACATCATACCCCCTGAGAGCCGCCATGATAGCCACGGTACCGGTTCCGCATGCAGCTTCCAATAGAAGCGGCGACGGATCATCGGATTGGGAAGGCAGACCGTAATCCGTGAGAATATC
>CAYYHI010000164.1:0-7569 GCA_964471745.1 uncultured bacterium
CGGCTCCAAGCACGTCCATATCACCGTCATCGTCAATATCTACAGCATAAACAGATCGGGCACCGTCAAAATTATCTGCTATGGTATGCTCGGTGTAATCCTGCTCGCCGTCGTTTTCCCACCAGGTAATGTCAGCGGCGTATCGAGCGGCTCCAAGCACGTCCATATCACCGTCATCGTCAATATCTACAGCATAAACAGAAGTTGCACCGTCGAAATCAGTTGCTATTGTATGCTCGGTGAAGTCTTGCTCGCCGTTGTTTTCCCACCAGGTAATGTCATCGGCTTCATAAGCGGCTCCGAGTACATCCATATCACCGTCATCGTCAATATCTGCAGCATAAACAGATGCTGCACCGTTGAAATTACCTGTTATGGTATGCTCGGTAAAGTCCTGCTCCCCGTCGTTTTCCCACCAGGTAATGTCATCAGCTTCAAAAGCGGCTCCAAGCATGTCCATATCGCCGTCACCGTCAATATCTGTAGCATAAACAGAATTAGCGCCGTTGAAATCACCTGCTATGGTATGCTCGGTGAACTCGATCTGTGCAAAGCAGACCTGCACAGCCATAGAAACGAATGCGAATGTTAGTAAGCAATGGCTGTAGTATCCGGGCTCGAATTTCATCTTTCTCTCCTTTTGCGTATTGTGATTTCATTAGGAAGCGGTCAGGCAGGCAGCGCAGGCGGGCAGCGCTACGGATATGTCCAAATATAGCCTCGATAACATTGGAAGTCAAGTGTTATTTCCAAGAGAACTTGAAACTTCCCAAGGCATTGATTTATCAATCTTATGTCGGGCGAAGCCTGGTTGATTGTCTGATCCGACGCGATAGTTCGGACTGTGAGTGATATAATTGGTAAGACTAAGAAGCGTAATCTCTTGTAAGTCATGGATTTAATCTCGATGATTCGATAAAGATTTCATTCAATAACTAACATTAAAATATGAAGAAAATGAAAACAGTAATCAAGTTGAAAAATTGGTTGTTCAATATAATATCCTGCAGATATGAAACGTTTTTTGCGCAATTATTGCGTTACCGATTGTGTTTTTAACAAATTTTTCGTATATTTTCACGTTATATTGCAACGGCATAGTTGTTGCGATATAATAAGTGCGGAATCCTCATAATGCAGGATTATTACTGATTATTAATAAGGCAAGAACCGCAACATGAAAGCTATAAGTGCCGAGATTAGAAAAACAACGAGAAAATAAATGTCAAGAACGATCAACTTCGTACTGATTATACTCTTTTTCTCAAGCCCGCCACTGATTGCTCACACAGGTCCGACAGTGGGTGAATTCCCCAGAACTACATTGACCGCATCCAGCGCTCAAGCTGTGAACATCGATTTTGAGCTCTCGGATCTGTCGATCCAGGAAGATATGGTCGGAGATGAAGCATTCGATCATTTTTCGATTGGGGGCGAGGGATTCACGTATGAAGACGGTCTGCCAGTCCTGCCGGCGATAACCCGACTGGTGGTTGTTCCACCCGAAGCCGGTATCGAACTCGTCGTTCAGGCGGACGAACCCCGCTGCATCCAAGCCGAACATCAACCGATGATCTGTGAAGACGAAAACTATCCCGCGACGTTCAGTTTCTCCGACGCACACAATCGTAATCTGTATCCGCCTGAGATCGCCGAGATGAGCGAACCTATCGTATTCCGGGGCATCAGGCTGGTCGCGGTTACCACGTATCCGGTGCAGTACGACAGATCGAACAACAGTTTCCTTCTGCGGGATCATATCGAAGCGGAACTTCAGTTCACCGATGCAGAGCCGATCAATCCGGCGCGAACCCCAATCCGTCACAACCGCAGTCCAAAGCTGCTCAAGCTGATGTCCGCCCTGGCGATAAACGGCGATCAGATCGGACGTGATGATCCCGACCGCGACCACGAACCGGAGTATGTCGGGCATTATCTGGTCGTGACGCATGAGAATTGTCTTGAGTATTTCGCTGAATTCATAGAATGGCGCCGCAAGTCAGGCTGGAAGGTTGACATACTCAGCCTGTCCAGCGGACAGGCTACCAACACAACCGCCATAAGGAACGGCATCCGCGAAAGATATAACGAATATCTCGATGAGGGCATAGATCCGTTCGATGAAATCCTGTTAGTGGGTGATCGGGCTTCTTATTACTCGGGCTGTGGCTCGCCGGGTTGGCAGCTCGCTGCGGAAACCGGAACCAGCGTCTGGGCAAGTCCGCCACATGCTGATTACAGATATGCATTACTGGAAGGCAACGATGATTATCCCGACGTCGGCATCTCCCGCTGGTGCGCCGGCAGCGCCAATACATTAGGGTTATTTCTTGGACGGACGCTGGCTTACGAAGCAGAGCCTTATATGGAGGACATCGAATGGTTCACGCGCGGCGGCGTTTTTTCGCAGCATTGGGGGAACAGCGAAGGTCAAGCCTGGCATATCACTATTCATTCCAACGTCAGGTGGGCTGAAGAGCTTTTGCAGCACAAGGGATTTGAGGATGTGAGGTTTTACGAAGATTATCGATATGATCAGCACGGCGTAAGAGTAGGTCCTTTCGAGCGCGATCTGTTCAACGACGGTTCCAACATACATGTTGGACGCGCCGAGAACTATTTCTGGCGAAACAACTTCCAGGGAGTTAATGATAACGTTGTTTTTCCGATTCGCATTACCGCCAGCGGTCATGGCGAATGGCCCGCCTGGAACATCATGCGCAGCGATCAGGCGGGACCGAACCATCTACGTGGCGCCGTAGCGACAACCTGCGGCTGGGGAGGTCCGGCGACGATGGATATGACCGTCGTCTGGGTTGAATGCGTAAACGGTATGCTGATAAATGACCTCTCACTTGGCTGGTCAAGGCTGCAGGCGTTGATCGGTCCACTGACGTACATACCCAGAAACAATCAGAGCCGATATGCCAATACCGACTTCGACGTCTATGGCGATCCGGGCATTCAACCGTGGATCGGCGTACCGCGCTTGGTTGAAACCGTTGTAACCGATACAATTAACCACCAGACCAGGTTGATCGAAGTCTATGTACACGACCCGGATGTGGATACGCTGGCGGTTGAGGGCGCGCAGGTTACACTCTATGCGCCGGGAGATATGCCGGATTACGATGAAGATGAATACGCCGATTATGTCGATATGCTGATGATCACTCGTAAGAGCAACACCAACGGAATAGTGCGCTTTGTGTTGGGTGATGACGTTGAGCTTGTGCCCGAAACCGACCTCTACATAACCGTAACCGGACGTGACATCAGACCGCATTTCGATGAGTTCACTATATTGACGCCGGATTTGGCGATTGAGCTCGACGAGTTTATTCTGACCGAAGTCGAGGGCAACGAGGACGAAGATATTAACCCTGGCGAGCTGTTTAGGCTTCGGATTACCGCAGCAAATGTGGGTGACGGTGTTACGGCGCGCAACGTGACAGCTCGAGTGAGCAGTCTTTCGCCGTGGATCGACGTTGAGGGTGATGATATCAGTTTTGATGAGATCCCCGCCGGTGAAACAACCGAAGGCGACGGCGAAGTGACAATGAGTGTCTCGCCGACATGCCCCGACGGCGAGACCAGACCGATGACCAGACCGCAGATACTGGTTGAATTCTCGCACGACGATCAATCCTGGCGTTCAGCGATTGAACTGAACCCGGTCGCACCGAACATCGAGGTCAAGGACGTCGTCGGTACGGTAATTATGGAAGTCGGCGCAAATGACCTCAACATCGAACTGGAGAATGTCGGCGGCGTATCCATGCCGGAGTTCAGAGCGCGCATTTCATCCGGCGGAGTGGGCATTCAACCGGTGCGCGAATTTGCCAATTATCCCGAGATTGAGCCGGGGGAGGATGCCAGGATCGACGGCGATCTGTTCCGGGTCGCCGGCAATGCGTTGGTTGTTCCGGGATTGAAAACCCAGATGCTGCTTATATTCAGCGTGGATGATGAGGCTATCGATTCGGCATACTTTGATCTCCAAATAAGAGAACCTGGACGGTACACTCCCCAGGGTCCGGACAGTTACGGTTACGTCTGCTATGACGATACTGACACCGATTGGCCCATGGCGCCTGAATACAACTGGATCGAGATCAACCCCGATGATGACTGGGAATTTCGCGGTACCGAGTTCGACTTTGATGGTGAGTCACCGCATGACATCGGTGAAACAGAAGTGATCGAACTCGGTTTCCCAACACAATTCTACGGTTATGAATACGACCAGATTTCAGTTACAACTAACGGCTTCATCAGCTTCGGGGATCAACCGAGAATTAACAACCACCAGAATTGGCCCATGGATCGGGCAATGGCGGGCGGCGCAGGAATGGCAGCGCCGTTGTGGGATGACCTTCGTTTAACGGATAATTCAGGAGTTTACTATTACCACGATGAACAGGAACATCTGTTAATCGTCGAGTGGTACCGGCTAAGGCATGCTTCAGGCGGCGGCAACACCGATCTGACTTTCGAAGTCATAATCTACGACAAGCGTTACTGGGTTTCTGAAACAGGCGATCAACAGATCCTGTTCCAGTATAAATCGATAGCCGATGTTTCCAACATCCGCGGAGGTGATGGAGCCTGGCTTAATAATACACCTTACGCTTCGGTTGGAATATCCGGTCCCGACGGCGGCGGCATCAACTATTCGTTTAACAACATTAGACCGGTGACTTCCGAACCTTTGGAGGACAGACGCGCACTTCTGTTTGCCACATCGTCCCAGAACTTCCGCTCCGGTTTCCTTCATGGCTATGTCACCGATGCTGCGACCGGCGACTCGATTGTCGATGCTTCAGTGATGGCGAGTTACGGATATACCGCCACAACCGACGAACACGGCTACTGGTACATTAACGAAGCGCTAGCTGAAAGGCGGTTCGACCTGACTGCGAGCAAGTTGGGCTATAACGATTCGACCTATGCCGACACGATACTGGCAGACGAAGACACTCTGCTGATTAACTTCAACCTGCTGCATCCGGAATTCCTGGAGTCAACCGGTTTACTTGGCACGAGAATCGATACTGATTGTCAGATCGACCTGCCGTTCAACATCGCCAACCACGGCAACGGACCGCTGGACTGGTCGCTGACAAGGAGGCTGCCGGACCGCGCCGAGGCTGAGCCATGGGAACTGCGACTCTCCCATTTCGTCGGTGATTCTGTTAATGATTTTCGTATTGAGGGTGTTGCTTTCATCGATAGTTGCTTCTACGTTGTCGGGGCAAATTATGTAGTGGGCAGGGATGAACCCAACACGATATACATACTGAACAAGGATGGAGAACTGCTGGATACGCTTCCACAGCCTGATACGCTGAATAGTGCCTACGGCATGAAAGACCTCGCCTGGGATGGAAATCTAATTTGGGGGTCCGGTTGTAGTCGCATCGCCGGTATGAACCTCGAGGGTGAAGTTGAAGCGGCTTTCGCCGGACCTTACATCACCAATCGCTCTTTGGCTTGGGACCCCGATCGTGAAGTTCTCTGGGTGTCCGATATCACTCAAGGGATCACCAGTGTTAGAAGAGAGGATGGCGAAGTGGCTGTAAGGCTTAACCGCAAGGGGTTCCGTATTTACGGTCTTGCGTACTGGGAGGATGATCCCGATGGTTATCCGCTGTACATCTTCCACAATCCAAGGGATGGCAGTCAGCACGTTCACAAGATGAACCCGGATGACGGCGACACCATGTTCGTGATAGACCTCGGCTCATCGGTTGAGGGCAGTGCCGGTGGTGTTTTCATCACCAACCAGTATGATGTATATAGCTGGGTATTCATTAACATCGCCAACGACGGTGCTAATGACCGGATCGATCTTTGGCAGCTGGATGCAAGACGAGACTGGTTCCGGGTGTTCATAGGCGAGGGTGAAGAACGTCAGGAGCTTCACAGTGGCAGGATCGATGCCGAACAGGTCCAGGATTTCTCACTGCTGTTAAATACTGAAGAGTTGCCCGCAGTACTCTTTGAGGGCTTCCTGGTCTTTACACACAATGCAGTGGGTCAGCAGAACGTCATTGATGTTTCGCTGCAGGTTATCGGTCCCGAACTCCCGTCGCCGTTCGATCTCATGCTCCCGGAGGATGGCGTAACAGTAAACGCAAACGACTCCACCGAAGTAACGTTTGTCTGGAGTGAATCTACCGACGATAACTTTGGTGACGAGGTTTCGTACAAGATCTGGTTCAGAGCCGGGGAAGACTCGGCGTTCGTTGCGGTTGATACCACTACGTTGACCGCCGATATCCTCGAATTAGCGGACAGCCTGGATTTGTCGATCGAGGAGCAGTGGTCGCTTGTATGGCGGGTGGACGCGCTTTCAGGTGAGGATGTGACGCCTTCAAACGAGCAGTTCACTCTGAATTTCATACCGAACGATGTCGATTTCGATATTGCGGTTCCGGTTGAATTCGGTCTGCACAGCATTTATCCGAGTCCGTTTAATTCGACAACAACGGTGCGTTTCGGCATCGATCGACCTGAACGTGCAACGTTAAGGGTATACGATCTGACCGGACGGTTTGTAACGACGCTTTTTGATCGTCAATCGGCGGTGGGGAATCATCAGATAGTCTGGAACGCCGCGTCCCTGCCTTCGGGGTTATATGTAATGCGGTTGGAGTCCGCCGGCAGATCTGAAACAGCCAAGGTTGCGCTTGTGAAATGAGTCACTCGGTAGCACACTTTTCACAGCGGGACGAGGGCGTCCCGCTACCACGGATAAATTGTTGTGTCGACCGCGGTGGGTCGACACCGGTATTTGACATTCTCGGACACACTGTTGCGCGTAAATGACACATAAAAAACTTTTTTAACTGGCACTATTTAAGACATTAAGTCTGCATGCTTGTTCGTTTTCCGGTTGCTGCGAAGAAGAGATTGGCGGATTTCACCTTCCTGCCCGTTGTCTGTTCGACTGACTGCATATACTCCCTTAACTGTTGCCGGTGTCTGTCCGGATCGAACTGACCGGTTTTCCAGTCGGCGATATGTATATTTCCTTCACTATCTTCCCACATCAGGTCTATCGCGCCGCGCATCATTCCGCCCGGGACATTGACGCAGAACGGTATCTCGCGCCACAATCGACGCCCTTCACTCGCTTCACGCCACAGTTCACTTTCGAGGCAGTTTTTCACTAAACGTTCGATTGTCTCCCGCTGAATCCCCTCCTGATTTGTAACATAGTCGGCAAGCTTGTCATCGAGGGTTGTTACCGTTCGGATTAGAGCCATGTACGAATGCAGGGCGCGCCCGACGGCTGCGGTATCTGTGTCAATGTCAGCCACCAGTGAACGTGGAGCTTCTTCCGTCGGATGATATTCATGTCTGCTTGGCAGGATTGTTCTGGGTAATTGTTCCAGCGCATCATCGAGGCGTTTTTTGCGCTCGCTCTGCCACACCGACTGTTCAAGTCGAACCTCTTCGGCGTCCACGGTCGTTTTTACATCGACCTTTTTTTGTGGCGCTACATCCGGCAGTTCCGACTCCGAAAGCAATAGATAAGGTGGAGTAGGCTGTTAGGCAAAGCTG
>CAYYHI010000165.1:0-7564 GCA_964471745.1 uncultured bacterium
TTCCGGATAAACCAGCTCCACATCTTCCCGAACCTTGAAGAAATACCCATTTCCGGCAGTTAGGTCTTCCAGGTTGCTGTAGTCGAACCGCGGCGTGTAGAACCGCCCCTGGGCGTCCATGACTAATACTAATTGATCGATTATCCTGGCAAAAGCCCGGCGAACCGGCAGCGGGTAATCCGGATAGTACGGCACGATCTGCCAGCCGGTCTCAAGCTGGATCGGTCGTTGAGCGTCGATTACCCGCCCGGTTATCGTGAGCTCTGCGTCGCGCTCCAATCGAACCTGGTAGCCTTCAGTAATGTTCCAACCCGGGATGTTGTTAAAGCCGTAGCGCGGCACGTAAAACCTGCCCTGATCGTCCTTGGCGATGATCAGATTGTCATCCTCGACCAGCGGTTCCATTATTGCAGTTATGTCATCGTCAACCGGTTCGACCCTCGCCGAGATGATGTTCCAGCCGTCCGGGATAACGATCACCTGTTCAATTTCCGGCGCTTCTACACCGACCAGCCAGCGCGCTGATATGCCGTCTTCGCCGGGTTCGATGTCGAGTATTGCCACGCCGGTTTCCTCGCCGTCGTAGTCCCGGCTGCCCGGATTGCTGTCAGCGTCAAATGTATGGTTATCTTCACTGCCCGGGAAAGGGTCGCCGTCGTCGCCGTCGTTTTCGTACTCCTCGAGGTCCCACCGTCCGTCCGCCTGCTCCAGCGCTACCAGATTGTGACGGATACCCTGGTGATCGGGCCACCAGGGATTATCGTTATCGCGCATATCCTCGTCGACGTGATACACCAACAGTCCCTCGCCGAGGATTTCGCCATCAAAACCGATCCGTGCCCGGTTCTCGACCAGGAAGTATTCGTCGTCTCTTTCGCCGGGTGTCCACATAACTATAACTTCACACGAGGTCTCAACCGGTTCCAGCGGAAACTCGACGTCATGTTCCAACTCCCGAATTTCGACCCAGCCGAGCTGCAGCTTGCACCAGGCGTCGAAGTGCAACGGTCGGCGACCTTCGTCCCCCCAGGCGCCGAACGACATCATCGACCAGAAACCGATTCCGGCTGAGTTGTAATTGGTATCGTACAGGTCAGGCAGTCCGAACAACGCGTGCCCCAGTTCATGACCGTAAACGCCGATGTTGCCGTTCTCAGGAACGGCGGAATATTTACGAAATCGAACGTCGTCAAGTTCGCCCAGATTACGCACATCCCAGGCGTGAGACCAGATCAGATCACGGTTATCCGGATCCTCTTCGGCTCCGGGTCCGGCATGTACGATGAATACCGCGTCCACGATGCCGTCGTTGTCGTTGTCGAAATCTCCGTAGTCAAGGTCGTCATCGGCGGCTCGGATTGCGTCCTCGGCGAGCCGCTGCGCGTTGCGGGGATAGCGTCCCAGTCCGTATTCGTGGTTGCAGTAATACTCATAAGTCTGCTCCATACGGTACCAACCGGCAACCTCGCCGATTATGCCGACATCGCCATCGGAGTTTTCCAGGTAATAGTCGCGCATGCTGCCGGTTTCATACTCATCGACGCTGAACAGCATCTCCAGGTAATGATCTACAGGGTAAGCTTCCTCGTCGGCTTCATTGTCCTCAAAGTCAACTAAAATAACGGCAACGTTCAGCGTAACCGGGTCGTCGCGCCTGACCTGTCCCAGCCGTTCAAGCACCGAACTGCCCGGCGCGTTCAGTCCGCGTTCCCGCGCGTCCTGTTGAACAGCCTGCACACGGGAAATGGCTTCATCATCGGCATTCCGCAGCCAGTCCGGATGAGGCGGCATCGACCGGAGACCGCCTGCCGCTGACAGGATGATGATAATAACTGTTGTAGAGATAAATGTTTTCATTGTGAATCTTATTACTCTAAATATCAAGGTACTCACAACCTGTGTGCAAATCAAGCGTCTTTTTGTTGTGAAATGATAATATGTGCTTTATTTATTTCATATGCGATATGGATAAATTACATTTCAGGTTTTAATACTAATACCCGCTTGCATAAATTACCAGTATTAAAAAAGTCCCAATTTTGTCATTCCCGCCTGCGCGGGAATGACAACAGCTATTCCTACGTCTTGTTATAAAAGTACGTATTAATATGTGGTAAATCAATTTAGAGCTGAATGAACATATTTAAAAGTAGACCACCTCCACCACGCAGCGTGCTGTTCATCTGCACAGCCAACGTAACGCGCAGTCCCGTTGCCGAGATGATGTTCCGGGAGCTGGTTGAAAAATCCGGCGAAATCTGGTCGATAGCTTCCGCAGGTATAAAGGGCGTAAAAGGACTGCCTGCAAATCAGGTTATCGCGTTCATAATGTCGCGGCGCGGGCAGTCGATCCGGCGTCATCGTTCGCAGCCTGTCAGCAAGAAGCTGCTGTCGCGATATCAATGGATAATCGTGATGCAGGAAGCTCACCGCCTGGCAGTAATCGAACTGGATAAAAACATCGAGGATCGTGTCTTTCTGTTTCGCTCACTAAGCAGCAATGCACCGCTCGATAATCCCGACATGCCCGATCCGACAGGCAAGGATGTGGATGACTACCAGGAACTGTTCAGTATACTCGACGAAGAGATGCCACAGCTTTACAAGGTTGTACGAGACAAAGCTTATGAGCTCGAAATGAAGGACAACGATGACGAATTGTCAGATTCAGAAATATAAGTGCGAATATCGTTCACACTCATGTTCGTAACTGTTCGCAGTCAACTTTGGTTATCATAATAATCAGAGTGCTGTATAAACAGTTGCAATGGGACCAAAAAATGATTATATTAAGTTGTATCTCGATGAAGGTAATACCAGCAATTTTAAGAGATTATAGATTGGCTTGGTGTGATTTATTTCAGTGGGATTATTTCTGTTCTGCAGTTGACGCATTACTGGCACGTGGATTGCGACTATGCAGAACAGAAACTAATTTAATTGAAAAACAACACAACAACAGGAAGGAGACGCAATGAAAAAGAGTTGGATATTATTAGTCGTATTCACGGCTATGTTTGCTTTGGGCTTCACGGCTCAGGATGCTGTTGCAGTTGGTTCTGTAATGGGTCAGGTTGTGGATGCCGACAACAATCCGGTTGAAGGCGCGCAGGTGATGATTCAGCAGTTGGTGCGCGGCGAAGACAGATTCAGTGCGCGTGCTGAGACCAACGAGCGCGGTGTGTTTGAATTTCCGAGAGTTCCGGCAGGTAACTACATGGTTGCTGCCGGCGCCGAGGACCTTGGGCGTGCCCGTGACCGAATCGAAGTTGTTGATGACGAAGTAACTCGTTTGAGACTGCAGCTTGAGGGTCGTCAAGGTGGTGGTGACGAACGGGAAGTCGGCGCTATAGTCGGTCATGTTCAGACTCCAAACGGCGATCCGGTTGCCGGCGCTATGGTTACGCTATGGCCCATTGAACGTCAGCGCGGCAGGCAGCAGAGAGGCTTAAGAACCCAATCAGACCGGGAAGGCAACTTTGTCATGTTGAACGTACCGGCAGGAAGGTATGTTATCTCAGCCATTATCCGCGGTGGGGTTGCGCGTGAAAGGATCGAAGTCATTGCCGATCAACGCAATCGGGTAGAACTTGTTCTCCAACGCCCAGAACGTCGTGGGGGTAGAGGTGAAGGTGACGGTCGCGATTACCGTCGCGAATGATAATTGCTCCGATCGTAAATTTTCTCTAAAGACCCGTGTTTCAGCACGGGTCTTTTTTTATATTGTATCTTTGAAAATCCTGTAGGATGGACAATAAGGATAGATGAAGAGTATTGTCTCAAAAATCTGCCGTTCAGCTAAACCGATTGACAGGGCGAGCCTGAAGAAGATATTATTCGTGAAGCTGTTCGCCATCGGTGATTGCCTAAACACAACTCCGGCATTGCGTGCTCTCCGTAAAGGATTGCCTGAAGCGCAGATTGACGTTATGGTCGGGAGTTGGTCGTCGTCGGTTTTTAGAAACAATCCGCATCTCGATAAGCTGATTGTTGTTGAGGACAGTTGGTTCAGGCAGTCGGACACACGAGCGCTTTTTACGTTGCTTTCCAAGTTGAGGCGCGAGAAGTACGATGCAATACTCCTGTTTCACCGAGCCCCGAAACTGGGTTTCTTTTTCAGGCTTTGCAATGCACCGGTACTGGTTGGACTTGATCTTGAAAATGATGGATACTGTCTAACTCACCCGGTACTTGAAAAGGGTGTTGCTCACGAGATAGAGTTATATAACAGCCTGATCGACAGCTTGAACATCCCCGCCGACGGTACAAGGATGGAAATCTTTGCCACGAAAGATGAGGAGGATCGAGCGAAAGAACTCTGGGAAGGGATGGGATTCGAGGCAAGAGATGCGGTCATCGGTATTATCCCGGGTGGATCAGTAAGCCCCGGTGAGGTTAAACCACAACGGGTATGGCCATACTATGGTATGCTGTCTGTAAAGTTGTTGAAAGCTGGTTACAAGGTGGTTTACTTCGGTGGTTCGGGTGATTTGGATGCCTTGGATGATTTGCCTTCAGTCAGTGATACTTATTCATTTATCGGCGAGTGCAGCCTAGCGGTTTCAGCAGATCTGATGAGACGCTGCCGGATCGTTGTCTGTCACGACTCAGGACCTATGCACCTGGCAGCCGCTGCCGGGACGCGTGTACTGTCAATTTTCGCTCCCACCGATCCACGCAGAGAAGCTCCACTCGGCGAAGGAAATCGTTTCCTGGCGGCAAGGATCGAATGTGCGCCATGCTATCACCGGGGGCATTGGCCGATAGAGTGCAGACGTGAATGCCTGGAGATCATTACACCTGATCAGGTAATGAAGGTGATACTCGAAATGATGAAATGATAGTTACAACGGTATGCACTTATTAGATTGGCTTGATTCCTTCAGTCTGATAAGTTAAAATATAGTTTCTCATTGGGAGATCGTCTAACGGCAGGACACATGGCTCTGGACCATGGAATCGGGGTTCGAATCCCTGTCTCCCAGCGACAGCCCCGTAAGCTCTTGATATTTGGGTTTATGGGGTTTACATTAGCTTCACCTTAATACTCTGTCCATTTTTTGGGGTACATTATATATCTTATCCTGCTCAGAAGTATCTATGAAAATCCCCCCTGCTAAGCAGGGGGGACTAAGGGTAGGAAAATTAAACCATAAAATGTCAGATTAAAGAACGAAAAAATGCTGTACAAGGTTTGTCTTTATAGTTAATCAAGCAGTCTAATCAATTCCGATGAGCGTTCCCAGCGTTTAGCGAGTATTTCAACCATCTTTTCTGTTGAAATTGATTTATCTTTGAACCATTCGTTCCATTTCGTGGATGATTTCAAAGCTTCCACCGTGTCATCCGCTTTTTTGCTTTTCATCAGGTAAAACAGTCTGTCCGCCCAATCGACGATAGCGGGTAATCCGTTAGCCGGAGAGTTGGGTGGACGGATATGATGTTGAGCGATTGCCTCAGTAATATCCTCAGGGATGTTCCACCTCTTGGCAAGCCAGCTTCCAACATGCCCGTGATCAATACCCAGAAGCTTAACTTCAGCATCAACAATCCTTACCTTGTTTTCAGATGCATAGTTAACACATGCTTCGTGATATTCAGGGAAATACTGGAATAATAGCATTTTGCCGATGTCATGCAATAATCCCGCGATATATGCGCTGCTGGGCATTACCAGCTTCATTCCCTCATATAAACCGACAGTAAGCTCGGCGCAGGTTGCACAATGCAACCAGAATTCCTTGATGTTAAAATCTTCCTTTAGATCCTGTTGAAGGAACATATGCATGACCGAGACAGAAGTTACCAGGTTTACAATTTCACGCACACCGAGGATCACCATCGCCATTTTCAAATTGTCGACCTTGCGTGGGATACCGTAATAAGCGCTGTTGGAGATACGCAGGATGCGTCCCGTCAAAGCCATATCCTGTTCCACAACGGCTACTATATTTGATATGCTTGACGTCTGATCATCGACCAGCCGCCTGACTTCGATAGCCACGGTCGGTAGTGTGGGCAGATCCCGGACATCCTGCACAATGGAGCGGATGTCAGCGATAATCTGCGATTTATCTTCATTTATCTCTAATGCCATTTTATATCCGGTTCTTCATCTCAGTATCCAATTCGTGCAGGTCTGCATCAAGCGTATGTACAAAATTACTGATGTTTTCCAGACCCGAAAGAAGCAGAGCCAGTTCGCTTACCAGTCGAGGTACCACCCCGCGGGCACGAGCGATGAATTCAGCATCTTCCTGCTTCCTCGCCCAAGCGATAATCTCTTCACCCGATATAACTGCATACGGAAATCCCGACGGACCATCAGAATGTTCCTTGCATTCCCAGTTGTCAAATTCCCGGTTCATAACTACCTCCGATGAGAATATCTATATGTAATGATAGAGTCTACTAATCCAAGGTTTCAAACACAAGACAAACAACAATCATTAGAACGATAAAACTTACTATAAGATACTCGAATATGCAAGCTTGTTGAACATGATTAATGCAGAAGTTAAGAGATTGACCAGATGAAGCTTTTCACAATAATCAGACGAGAGATTCTGGCAGCATGATTGGTGGACTGTCACACTAACAGTTTTACATTCAGAGATTGCTTCACCGACCGCTGGCGAGATTGCTTCACTTCGTTCGCAATGACGCTGGCGGTCGGTTCACAATGGCAATTAATTAAATTGACAGTCCACTAGTCAATTTACGCTGTCGTTTCGGTTTGTATGCCATAAAAAGGTGCTCTTATACTGTATCAATGAATTCATTGTCTCAAGCCTCGTTATGATGACTTGACACCTTACATAAAAAGGCTTACAATATTATATTATGAATCAAACCGGATCAAAAGGTCCTATAAAAGAAGAGGCACTGGTTATCCGGTCGATACGGCACGGTGAAACATCGAGGATACTCACACTCTTCACACACGGCAAGGGTCGTATCGCAGTTATTGCCAAAGGCGCTCGTCGAGGAAAGTCCGGCGCATCAGGCGGTTTTGTTGAAACCGCCAACCTGATCGAGGCTTTGATATATTTCAAGTCCTCCCGTTCGGTTCAGACGCTGGGGCAGGTTTCCATTCTGAAGACCTATTCGGGAATTAAACGAAACCTGATCTTGACAGGCTATGCATCTGCGACAATGGAACTGCTGAACCTGTCGTTCACAGATGCTGAACCGAATGTTGATGCGTTCGACGCCGCAACCGATATGCTCGACAAGCTGGAACATAACCGGGGAGATCCCAGAGTAAACCTATGGTTCTTTCAGTTGAGCCTTCAGAAAGCCTCCGGCTTCGCCCTGGATGCCTTCACATGTCCCGTGTGCGGCGCGGAAAAGGCTTCGATCGGTGTCAGAAACCTTTTCTGGCTGGACGCCGGAGCGATATGCTGCGCTGACTGTCATCCTCAAAGTGGGACGAGTATTCCGCTCTCCGGTGAGAGTGTCAGCCTTCTGCGGAAAATCAACGGGGACAACCACGATAAAACCCTCTCCCGTCTGAAACCAAGCCGGAACGCCAGGCGAGAGATCTCCGGTGTGCTTGAGAAAT
>CAYYHI010000166.1:0-7525 GCA_964471745.1 uncultured bacterium
CTAATGGGTGCAGATTATAGTGAACACAAAGTAGATTCACCTTGTAGGAGGACGGATCTCCTTACACACATTGAAACACGGGTTGAGCAGGGGCGCGGTAAAGACAATCAACCCGTGCCACACAAAACAGAAAGTATGTCCTCCTGAATAAATATCTCGGACATATGTCAACTACAAACTGCACTCCTTAATATAACCCTATCGTAGCGTTTCTGTCACCTGCGGAGAGGTGACAGCAGCGGACTCTCTTATTTTCAGATAGTCTGTTTTCGCAGGAATGACAATGTGAGATATAAACTTAGAAATGTAGTACCTTCTCAACAGAAACTAAATACTAAAAGGAAGATGAAAGAAACCAATACAAAAGATAAAGCAGAACAAATCACCGAGATTTCCGATGCTTCAGCGCCTGAAGATTCTATCCTGAAAGATGCCGGTCGGAATGAAGTAACACAAGTTCTTGAAGAAGCTAAGGATACAAAAGTAGTAATTAGTGAACTTGAAGTTGGAATCGAACAGCTTAAACGTGAGCTCGAACAGGAGAGGGAGAAAAACCTGCGGACCCTGGCGGACTATGATAACTTCCGCAAGCGTACACAATCTGAGTTTGGGCGAATTATAAAAACTGCCGGCGAAAGGCTGATCGCACAGATGTTGCCAGTACTCGATGACTTCGAGCGGCTGTTTGATCATGATCCATCGGAACTCAAAGATACTTCATTGTTAAAGGGTGTTGAGATGATCCGTCAGAAACTCAACGATGTTCTAACATCGGAAGGGTTACAATCGATAGAAGCCGTGGGAGAGCCATTTGATGCCGAACTGCACGAGGCGATGGCACAAATTAAGGATCGGTCAAAGCCGGACGGAGTGATTATAGAAGAAACCGAAAAAGGCTACCGCTTGGGCGATAAGATCATAAGATTCTCGAAGGTAATCGTCAACTCCTGTCCAGTCTCTGAGGAAGAGGAAAGCGATGAGTAAGCGCGATTTTTACGAAGTCCTCGACGTTCCCCGCGATGCCAGCCAGGATGAGATTAAGAAAGCCTATCGTGGCTTGGCTATGAAATACCATCCCGACCGCAATCCTGATGATAAAAGCGCCGAGGAAAAATTCAAGGAAGTCGGTGAAGCTTACGCAGTGCTTTCCGATCAGGAAAAGCGTACGCGTTACGATCGTTTCGGGCATCAACCGATGGGCGCTCAGGATTTCAGTGGTTTCGGCTCCGGTATGGATGGGTTTGATCCGTTCGAGTTGTTCAGATCGGTCTTCAGCGGGTTCGGTGGCGACATCTTCGGACGTTCTGCTGGAGGCAGGGGACACAGGAGGGTGCGCCGTGGTTCCGACTTGGAGATTAATCTGAAACTAACGCTGGAAGAGATCGCCGATGGAACTATGAAGAAGGTGAAGGTCAAGGTACTTAAACCATGCGATGCCTGTTCCGGCAGCGGATCAAGCAGCGGTAGAACAGAAGTATGCCCGCGCTGTCATGGTTCAGGTGAAGTTCAACATGTCAGCGAATCCTTCTTAGGTCGTGTAGTAAACGTCACTGCGTGTAATGTCTGTAGAGGTGAAGGTCATGTTATTAAAGATCCCTGTGGAACATGCCACGGCGAAGGCGTTGTACGAGAAGAAAAAACCTTCGATATAAAGGTTCCTGCCGGTGTAAACACTGGGAACTATACCAGGCTTAAGGGCGAAGGCAACGCTATCAGAAACGGTCACCCCGGCGATATCATAGTCATCTTCAATGAACTGCCACACAAACTGTTTACCAGGCATGAAGACGATGTTCTCTGCGAAGTGGAGATCGGATACCCCAAGGCAGTCCTGGGGGCGTCCATCGAAGTACCCACGCTAAACGGTCTAGTAAGATGGACCATCCCCCCCGGAACTCCGCCCGGCAAGCTCTTCCGACTGAGGGGGAAAGGCATCTCACATCTGAACGGTCGTGGACGCGGTGAGCAACTTATCCGAGTTACCATACACGTTCCCAGCAAGATAAGCGCATCGGAGAAAAAACTGCTGGAGGAGCTGCAAAGCTTGTCGTACGACGGTTCAAGTAATGAATTAAAACCCTTCTTCAGGAAAGTTAAGGATATCTTCAGTTGAGAGTCTTAACTAACTACTGAAATCCTATGAAAGTCCTTATTTCGTCATTCTGAACGAAGTGAAGAATCTCCGACAGTAAGGAAATAAAAAACGAGATTCTTCACTTCGTTCAGAATGACAACATATTGCAACTTAGTTATTTATTAATATACTCCTTCAGTTAACCCATTTCCCGGTTAATTTATTTGATCAAACTGCGATTAAACCTTCAAGAACTTGGTTTCAACGCCTTTGAGAGACGTGCTGTCTGGTTCCTGGTAATACTGCTGCTGATCGGAGCATCCTGCCGGTTTTATCGTCATTACACCATATCACGCCATGTCGATCTTTGGATCGAGTCATCCTTTAATAATCATGACGAAGTTGGAGACGATTCCGCTGAAACCATTACACCGCCCACACTCGATAATCCACTGGATATCAACCACGCTCCAGCAGCGGAGCTTGCACTACTTCCGGGAATTGGGCCTAAAAAGGCTCAGAATATAATAGACTATCGCAATGAACACGGTCCGTTTACCGGTATCCATAAGCTTGACAATGTGCCCGGCATTGGACCAAAAACCCTTCAGAAGATGGAACCGTTGATTGAGATTCGTAAGGATAGATAATTATCTATATAAATACCTGAGTAAGGTTGGTTCTTCGCTTAATCGTATGGTTAATGATTGCCGTAATCCAGCAATAACTTCCAGCAGTCATTCTGAACGAAGTGAAGAATCTCCAACAGCGGGGGAATGAAAACGAGATTCTTCACTTCGTTCAGAATGACATCGACAGAGAATCTCAATTATTTGAATTCAAAATGTTTATTAGATCGTCGTTGCATTAGGGTAATTATTTATCTCGAAAATGCTGGAAATTACGACATTGAGTGAGGTGTTACAACCTCGATTCCGGAGTAATGAAGCCTGCTTCGTTTAGAAACGGCTGGAATTTCGTCTTCTGAGATGTGGACATCCAGCATTTTTATCTTATATTGATCTGGGAAATGAGATGCTTGAGCAGGTATCCCTACTATTACTGATGTATTTAACATACACTAACTGGGTAATATATAATGATTAACAAAGCACTCTTAGTATCCATTCTGATCCTGTTCTGGACTGGATTCGCTGGCTGCGGGCAGGCGCTTGATCTTGACCTGAGCAGCCCGGCTTTCACTCAAAATAGTATGATTCCCGAAGAGTACACAGGTGATGGTGAAAACGCGTCACCCGAACTTGAGTGGATCAAACCGCCGGAAGGAACGAAATCGTTTGCCCTGATCTGCGAAGACCCCGATGCACCGTCAGGCAAGTTCATTCACTGGGTGATCTATGATATTCCCGCTTCAACCAGGAAACTCGCCAGAAATGTTGTCGACTCGCTTGAGTTCGCGGATGGAACTAAACAGGGACAAAACGACTTCATGCTTAAAAGCTATCGTGGACCGGCTCCACCACCCGGTAAACCGCATCGATATTATTTCAAGCTTTACGCCCTCGACACCATGCTCGACCTGCCCCCCGGTGCTACTGAAAAAGCATTGGTTGAAGCGATGAGGGGGCACATCCTGGCTAAAGGGCAGTTAATGGGGCACTACGGTCGGGCTGATTAACTAACCAATATCTCACGTTGTACCCGGAGTACTATATGGCTATAAAAGTCGTCTCAAGATCGCCCGGTTCCCTGATCCTGGAGATTGTAGTAGCAATTCTGATTGCTATTCTTCTCCTGGCAATTCTTATACCCAGAAAACAGTGGAAAGAACAATTACGCGAAGAGAACATCTGCCGTCAAAGAATGGAGAACATCTACTTCGCCTCAAGGCTCTATCATCAAATAACCCGAGGTTACACTGCCGATCCGAATGAACTCCTGACCTTTGCTGAAAGTGAAAGCATCGAAGTCTATCCACCCGGTTTCAAGATGGATCGATTAACCCGTGAGGATAGCGGTATCGATTCGTTCCAGGTCGAATATTATGACCCCTACCAGCTTTTCAGTCACTTTGAAAAGGCGATACATATAGATTCAACTAAAAAGGATTCAGTGATACTGACCATCAAACCCAAAGTCGAATACCCATTCGCTCCGTTAACACAGTATATCTTCACATCCGACGTTCCTATAACCGCAGTTAACGACGATAGAGGCGATCAGGGCATTTTCACGATGGTCGGTGCACAGGGAAGACTGCGCGGAACCCAGATAATCGGTGAGAAAACGTCCGTTCCCGCAGCTCAATACATTTACAATATCGACCGCGCCGACATGATCAAATGTCCAACAATACAGATGGAGTATAAAGCCTGGGTCAACGTCAAGCTTACTATTGAAGCTGTAATGCGCGCTGTTATACACAGGGAACCGCCGGAAACCTCGCTGGTCTCTTCGCATCGATTATCAAGTATTGTAGTGTTCAGAATGCTCAAAGAAGCTGATGCAAAGGCTCAGCGGTCCTTACTCGCGGAGAAAACCTTTGAGACTGTGGAAGATTCCCTGATACAGGGAAATAATCAGGCTTTCCTCGATTCATGCTCCAAGTCACTGAAATCAGAAGGATTGGACGATTTGTCACTGGCAATCTATGATTCAACGCTCGAAAATAGTTACCTGGAGGATGAAACCCGGGAAGCTCGATGGGAGAAGATTAGGGACGCAAGCTACCAATACATGAATACACTGAAAGAGGATTCAGCTTTCATTGCTCTAAGAGACCGAATCGTAAACAATCGTAAAGAAATACTTATCAACGATAACTTCCAGGCTCACATCAGGAAGTTACGCTCGGAAGGCACAATCAGTGTTGTCGAGGTTGGGTTTATCAACTCAACAGCGGACTCCATTGAATTCTACAAGAACGCTGAGCTCATCAGGAACAGGCTCTTCAAGGCGCATGGAGACCCGATTACCAAGGCAAGACTGTCAGATCCTGAAGTGATCGATCTGTTGGAGCATTTCAGCTTTACGGAATCCTACGAGGTAACCAAGGTAGATTCGACCGGCATCACTATCAAGTGCCCAATAGAAGGTGAGAGTGTCAAACCTGATCTCTCACTGTTGAACAGGATATTTAAGGTAAAAGGCTCTAAGAACCACGGCAATGTGGAAAAAGGTGACCTTTCCTGGAGCGAGAAGCGCTAATATCTCCTTACGGATTAGAATATGAGTGAAGTTATCATAGTGACCTGGACTGCGGATCAGGTAGAACTTAGGCAGATTTCCAGTGAGGGTGTCTGGCAGCCCCATGTACCTCCAATCCGCACGATCGAGCTCAACCGACCGACCCGCTTGGATCGACTTTCACAACTGGATTCAGGCGGTGGTTTTCATCAAGCCCTGATACATCTGTTCTCAGATGTAGAGATCTCCCTGCCGGTGTGGCTTTTGATGCCAAATTTGTGGGTGCAGTCATTTCATGTCGAAAATCCCAACCTCCAAACTGACGAGATGCAGCGTTCGCATTTCCTATGGGAAGCACAGCAGCGAATATCCAGTGACATCTCGAGTTTCAAGGTACATCTACCGTCCGATCTGACACAGCCGAAACCGGCTATTCACATGGTCCGTGATGAGATTTTGGAACTCTATAACAGGGAAATTAAAAAAGCCGGCATCGAGATAGCCGGTATCTGGGTTGAACCCGAATGGGGAACTGAATATAACTTCGAGATGCCGTCGGATTTCCGGGATGCGGTTCCGGCTGACCTTATTGATATCACACCGGCTAAACATCCGACCACTGTTCCACAGTTTGTACCGATTATTATCGGCGTGGCTGTCCTTGTTTTAGCCGGTTATATCTGGCAGATCCCATCAGGCGAAAAACCACCTCGTAAAGCACGGAAAGTCCAGGAAAAGCCTGAGATGACTGGAATAATGGTCTCGCCGGACAGCATAGCCGCCGTTGAGACTGACGTTGCGGAATCCGAATTAAAACCTTTACCCGGCGCATCACCCGTCAGTCGATTAGTGAAAGCCCTTCCCAGTGAAACCGATATTGTGTTTGCTGTAATCTCACCTGTTGACTGCAAGGTGGAAATATCCGGACTTCAGAATGTAACTGCTTGGTTAAACAATCTGAAGCGATCTACAACGTTCAAATCTGCCCAGGTTGCAGGAACGTACACAATCAGCGGGAAAAGCGTATCTGTGATTAGACTCTCTCAGACAGGCTGGCAGGCTGGAGTGAAGACAAAGACAATTGGTCACTGGGAAAAGCTGGCGTCATCCAAGGGCATGAAGCCGGTTGGTCGGAGCGCTGTGGGGGATTATTCCGCCGCTCTGGCTTTGGTCGATGCTGTCTGGTCTGAACCGGGTGGTTTTGAAAAGGTTTACCTGGCTCCGGACAAAGGGCGCTGGGTGGTCACGGTACAATAAATTTGCATCGATGGGGTTCGTAATAGAATCCTTTTAATATAAGGATATTATGCCGAGAATCGTTGGCGGCAGTGCGAAAGGCAGGATTATAAAAACGCCGCCAGGCAGGGTCAGACCTGCCACAGCCAGGGCTCGCAAGTCTCTGTTCGACTACCTGTCGGAGTTCATACCCGGTGCGCGGGTACTTGACTTGTTCTGCGGTTCTGGTGGACTGGGATTTGAAGCGTTGTCTCGTGGAGCATCAAACGCTTGGTTTGTGGATGTCGCGGTTCGCTCGATCTATGTGGCAAGGGAAAATGCCGAAACGCTGGGATTGAATCACCAGACTCGCTTTATCCGTAAAGATGTATTCCGCTTTCTGAATCAATTCGAGGAGATATCGGACGGAAAATTCGACCTGATCTTCGCTGCGCCGCCGTACCGCATCGCCGAACCGCAAAGGATCATGGACAGTATCGCCAGATCCGGTGCGGTTGCTTCAGGCGCTGCAATCTGTCTCGAATACTCCCATCATACACCTCATCCGAATTGCAGCCTGTATAAACTGGACAGAAGGAAGGTCTACGGCGAAACAGTAATAGATGTATGGGATTATATAAAAAAGGATGGGGAGCCGAAGTAGTTATTATTACTGGGTGCACATTATAGTAAACACAAAGTAGATTCACCTTGTAGGAGGACTGGTCACATTACACACATTGAAACACGGGTTGAGCAGGGGGGCGGTAAAGTTAATCAACCCGTGCCACACAAAACAGAAAGTACGTTCCCCTGAATAAATATCTCGGACATATTCAACTATAAAGTGCACCCCTTAGTAATATCCGAGATTAATAGTTCGATAGTGTCAGCGACAGTAATAATTCCAATTGATGTTCTTACCGGTTATTGATTTGCTGCACAAATTTTATTATATTGAAACATAGTAGTACCTACTTGTGTAATAAGACGTAAGAATAGCTGTTGTCATTCCCGCCTGCCAGTGTGTCCGTGAATGTTCAAATACCGGTGTCGACCCACCGCGGTCGACACAACAATTTATGCAGT